>JBAVPB010000419.1:0-21954 GCA_049692655.1 Chthoniobacteraceae bacterium
CTTACTTGCCCACTGCAAAATGGGCCGCGCCGGATATCGCCGTAGCAGCACGTTTAATGCGCTACGTTCACGATCATCCGGAAATAGCGGCTGAGCGTGGAAAAAAGGGCCGCGAGGATTTGCTGGCGAAGCACTCGGTAGGCTCGGCCGCATCTTTCATCACCGGCAGGCTCGCCGAAATCCGGCAACAAAGGCAGCCGATCTCCCCGCCTGTAAGAGAGAACAACAAACAAGAAGTGCAAAAGCTGCAAGAGGCGGCGCAGGCGATCCCAAAGGGGAAAAAAGAACGCGGCTGGACCATGAAGAAATTCTGGAGCGTGCGTTGATTTTCATGTGAAGCAAGCTCGTTCTCGAAACTCTCTCCGCAAGATTCAAAGTTGGAAGTTCGAACTTCAAGCCTCTAATCTCCGCCCATGCCCAGCAAGCAGCGCCCTCCCATTTCCGCCCTTATTTGTCGCCCTCGACTCTCGACCTCTCCCAGAGTCGAATTTTCGTTCTACGCCGTTCTTTACTTCCTCCTCGCGCTCACCCTTTCCGCACACGCCTCTCCTTCCATCCATCTCCACCTCCCGCACCCCGGCTACGTCTCACTGAACATCCACCTCCCCGACGGCACCATCGCCCGCCAGCTTCTCACCGGTGAAAAATTCACCGCCGGCGACCACGAAATCCCATGGGACGGCCTCGCCGGTGGCGTCCCGCTTCCGCCAGGCGATTACACATGGAACGCCGTCATCCACGATGGCCTCGCGCTCCAGCTCCGCGGCTGGCTCGGCGATTGGGGCGGCGACATCGGCGTTCCCAGCGCCGCGGCTGCCGATGAAGACGGCGTCTATCTCGGCTGGTCGCTTGCCTCGGACAATGCCGATACTGTCGTCGCCTGCATGCCCGATGGCACCATCCGCTGGACACACCATCGCGGCCGGCTCTCCGGCTGCCGCGCCCTCGCTGCGGATGCAGGCGTCCTCTTTGTTCTCGGTGGCGAGAGCAAGGACGCCGGGGGTGCCACTCTCTACAAACTCAACGCAAAAACCGGCACCTCCGTCCCATGGGCGCACGGGCGCACCTATCTCGCGATCACCTCCCTCTGGCCCAACGATGGGAAGCAAAACGAAAAACCCCGCACCGCCGATTATCTCGCCGTGAAAAACGGCCGCATCTATCTCAGCTTCGCCACAGGCGATTTCATCTCCATACTCGACGCCACCACCGGCGCCTATCTCCAGACCATCGTCGGCACTCCGCCCGCCGCGATCGCCGCCGTTGCCACCAAATGCGATACGCCCGATGAGCCCGGCAAACTCGTCGATGCCGATTTTTTAGTGATGGCCCAAAAAGATGGCGTCCTCGGGAAACTGTTACTCGTCCACGATCCGCTCTGGGTCATCGCCAGCGACCTGGCCACCATCGATGCCGCCGAAACCATCACTGCACTCGTCGCGCAAGGCGATCGCGCAAAGCATCACCCGCAGGAAATTTTCATCGCGCTCAGCCCACCCGCAAACCAGGTCCAGGCCCGCTCCGCCCTCGATAACGACAGGCTCACCTGCATCGTCGGCAAAGGAGGCCCCCGCCCGCCGCTCGGCCCATGGCAACCTGCAAACATCGACTCCATCAACGCCATCGCCGTGGACGACACAGGCCAGCTCTGGGTCGCCGAGGCCGACCGCGCCCCGAAACGCATCAGCGTCTGGGCCACAGACACTCCTGCCGCTCTACTCGCCCATGAATTCTTCGCCCCACCCGGTCCTGAAGCCGCCCCAGCCATCAATCCAGCCGACCCCACACTCATGATCGCCAACGGCTGCGAATGGCACATCAACCCTAAAACCGGCCGCGCCACCTGCCTCGGCATCATCACCCGAGACCCCACGAAATCAGCCCGCTTCATCATCGAAAAAGATCACGTATTGCTCGTCCTCACCCACCCAGACAACACCGAAAGCACTCTTGAGCGAACCGCCGACGGTGACTACCGCCCATACCCCGGCCCCACCCCAAGCTCGACCACCCAAAAATTCCAACTCCACGCCTCAGAAATAAGTGTGGATGCCAACACGCCCGCGAATACGCCCACCACTGCCGCCCACACATGGCAACTCACCACCGCCACCGGCTTTACCCTCGGCACCCTCTTCGAAGCCAAGGAAATCTCAAACGCAATCAACCCGGCACCACACCCAACCATCATCCCACCTCCCACCGCCGCCGACTGGCCCCCTACATCCGAAACCATAGGCACCCCCACCCTCACCGAAACCGCAGCCGGAAAAATCTTCCTCACCGCTGGCACTACCCGTATCTGGAACCTGGAACTAACAGGTATTAGCACTCTTCGCCCCTTGGCCTCCGGCAAAATCACTATCCCCCAGCTTGAAGGGGCGATCCACCCCTCACCAAACTAAGTGCCGCAGAGCACAACCGATTGCGGTTGTGGAAATGTATCGGTTTACAGACTTCTATATGCCAGTGTCGAAGTAGTATCGGATTGTGAGGAAAACATGCCATTCAATAATTCGTACCAGCTAAGACAGTTGCATCTCTTGAAATCCACTTCGATCCGGTTCAAAGTGAAGCGCAGCCCTTACCCTCATGAACACAAAATTTCTCCTGGCTCTTTTCCTCGGCTTGCTCCTCATTGTCCCAGCTCCCGGCCAGACGCCGACGCCGTCGGAAAAAATATCGCAGGATGATGTCTGGGTTTCCATCAGCTTCAGCGAAAAAGGAGCCGAGCAGCCGCCTATCGAATATTACGGCACCATCAAGAGGACCATGCTCACCGCCATGTTAAACACGGCAACCCCCTCCGGTTTTCTCAAACTGAGCCATGCTGCATTCATGACTGACGATGGCAAGATCATCCCCCTCACCGAAGCGCGCATCCGCGAAATGAAACGCGGTTACAGCCGCGAAATGTATTTCCGCATCGAAGCGATCACACGCATCGTCGAGCTCGACGACCAGTTTGTAAGGGATAACTCGTTTGATCTCATGGATAAGAAGTGAGTGGGAACATGGGCGTGCAACTTCTCACTCCACATTGAACTTCCCGCTTTGCGAAAGAAACCGCACGGGATTCTGGTAGATCAACCTATCGATCGCCTCTGCGGAATGCCCGCGGCGCCGCATCTCCAGCGCGGTCTTCGGCACGGCTAGCGGATCGCTGATGCCCCAATCGCACGCGCAATTCAGCCATACCTGCTCTTTGCCGCATGTCTCGACAATGTCGATCGCACGCGCGGGCGTGCATTTCGATTCCGGGTAGAGCGTGATGCCCGCCCAGAAGCCTGCATCGAGCGCGAGCGAGACTGTATGCTCCTCGACGTGATCAATAATCACGCGCCCGGGCTCGAGCCGCGACTCCGCCTTGAGTAGATCGACGATGAGTTTCGTCCCCTTGAGCTTGTCCTCGAGATGCGGCGTATGCACCAGCACGAGCTGGCCGTGCTCCGCCGCGAGCGCGATATGTTTTTCCAGGATGGCGATTTCGTTGCGCGTATTTTTGTTCAGCCCGATCTCGCCGATGCCGAGCACGTTCGGGCGGTCGAGGAATTTCGGGATAAGCTCGAGCACTTCGCCCGCAAGCACCATATCCTCGGATTCCTTGGGGTTGATGCAGAGCCAGGAGTAATGCGGCAGTTTGAATTTCTCCGCGCGCTTCGGCTCATGCTCGGTGAGCTGGAGGAAGTAATCGTAAAACCCGGCCACGCTGCTGCGGTCGAACCCGGCCCAGAATGCCGGTTCGCACACCGCGGCGCAACCGCTGGTGACCATCTTCAAGTAGTCATCCGTGGTACGGCTGACCATGTGGGCGTGGGGCTCGATGTATCGCATGGTGTGTGCCTTATGCCTGCCCCGGCCATGCTCCACAAGCCGATTTTCCTGGCGCGGCGGCGAGCGGCTCCTGCGTGGGATCGCTGAATGCCAGCAGCACGCGCTTCGCCTTCTCCGGCCCATCGGAACCGAGCACTTTCAGCGCCTCGCGAAAAGCCTCCAGCCGGAAATCATCCACGCCCGGTGACCGCTCGGTGCGATCAAGGAAAGCGGCGAGGTCGATAAGCTTCGAGCGCGCATCGATAAAATAGAGGTCCAGGGCCTGCTCACGTTTCATAATGGGTGGGAGCCTCTCACGCACCGCTCCCAAAATAAAGCCGTACTTTGCGCGTGGTCCGGCCATGGCATGGAATGCGGGATGAAACCGCTTGTCTGCATTTCCAAAAATCCTTATGATCGGCACTGCCGGATGAAAATTCTTCGACCACCCATATTGCAGCCGGGTGATGTCATTGCCGTGGTCTCGCCGGGGCGCTGGCTTGCGCCAGATAAAATTGAATCAGGCTGCGAGATCCTCGCCGGGCACTCACTTCAAACGCGAGTGTCGAAACAGAATTTTCTACGCGACCATCAGTTTGCTGGCACGGATGAGGAACGGCTGCGCGCCCTCAACGAGGCCATCCGGGACCCGGCTGTGAAAGCAATCATCTGCGCCAGGGGCGGCTATGGATGTGGACGCATTGCGGATGGCATCGATTGCGATGCGCTTTCTGCAAATCCAAAGATAGTTATCGGCTACAGCGATGTCACAGCACTGCTCTGCCACATCCACAAACACACGGGGCTGGTTACTTTCCACGGGCCTATGCTTTATACTTTTTCCCGGCAGCCCACGCATTTATCGATCTCATCATTCATCCGATCTGTCACTGCACGCGAGCCGCTGAGTTATCACTTTTCTGCCGGGGAAATTCGTGTGTTACGTCCCGGTATCGGCGAAGGACGACTTATAGGTGGTAACTTGTCGCTCATTTCGAGCTCGATAGGGACGTCCTCCGCAATCGACACCCGGGGCGCGGTGTTATTCATCGAGGATGTCGATGAGCGGCTTTACCGGATCGATCGCATGATGCTCCATTTAAAACGCAGCGGCCTGCTGGAGAACCTGGCAGGACTTATCGTGGGCGAGCCCGTTAACTTTACCGATGATGATATCCCATTTGGCCGGCAACTGGATGAGATCGTCCTCGATTATTGCCGGGAGAACACGTTTCCCATAGCAAGCAATTTCCCGTGCGGGCATGGCAAGTCCATTATTACCCTGCCGATAGGTATCGATGTCCGGTTGGAAACTTCACCGGACAGAGGAGTGACCATCCAGGCGCTCACCTCCGCCGTGTGCTAGAAGCGCGTACCCGTTGATTCAACCACGCATCGGCGTGCCGGTATCGCCCACCTCCGCCTGCCAGCGCAGCAGCTCCCTGCGCAATGTCTCGACCACTCCGCCAAGCTCTGCATCGCGGGAAAGGTCGTGTATTTCCCAGGGATCATTTTGCAAGTCAAACAACTGAAAACATTTTTCACCACCTAGGGTGTAATCGATCAACTTATAGCGGTCGTCCCGGATCGCGCGCTGGGTGTTTTCAAAAGCGGCGGCAATATGCGTGCGGCCCGTGGATTTTTTTTCGAGGAGCGGCGTCAGGCTTTGAAAAGGCTTCGAGGGCGCGCCGATACCGGCCAGTTCCGTGAGCGTGGGATGCAGATCGTGCTGGTAGCACAGCGCATCCGAAACCAACCCACGCGGAATACCCGGACCTGCCATGATGAGCGGTACATTCAGCGAGTGCTGGTGAAGATTTTGCTTGCCCATGAGGGCGTGCTGGCCGACTGCGAGGCCGTGGTCGCCGGTGTGGATGATGATCGTATTTTCCAGCGCGTCGGTTTCCGCAGCGGCATCGTGGATGCGCCCAATCCATTCGTCCATGTGTGAGATCATGCCGTAGTATTCCGCCATCGATCTTTTGATCTCGTTGGGATCGCGCGGCGTGCCAAGCAGGATCTCATCCCTCGTGTAAATCCGCCCCTGAGCCTGGGTGATGAGGATCTCCTCGCGCGTGACACCATCGCGCGCATTCCAGAAATCGCCGTTGAACGCGTGGCCGGGCGTCACATTCGGCGGCAGTGGAATGGTGGACGGCTGGTATTGCTTCCGCCAGGCATCGGGCGGCGTGCGCGGATCGTGCGGCGCGGTAAATGCGCAGTAGCAGAAGAACGGCTGGCCGTCACCTTTACGCGAGCGGATGAAATCGATGGCCGATCGCGCGAAGACCTCCGTGGAAAAGCCATCCGCCAGGCGACGCGATTCCAGCGGATACTCCCCCGAGGGGTCGAAATCATACACCGGCGTGAACCAGTGGTCCGCCATGCCGCCGAGGAAAAGATTCGCTCCGCTGTCGAAAGAGGGGTGCAAGGTGTGCGCGCCGTTGTGCCACTTGCCCGTGGCAAATGTGTGATACCCGGCGCCGCGCAGTTTCTGCCCAAGGGTAGGCGGAATGAAAACCTCCCGGTCGCGCGGCAAGCCGTGCTCATTCAACAGCGCGGGATCAAGCTTGAAATAGGGCCAGCCGGTATGAAGCATCGCGCGGCTCGGCGCACAAATCGCCCCGTGGCACGAGCCGAGATGCTGGGCCTGTGCAAAACGCGCACCCCGCGCCGCCAGCCTATCCATCGCAGCAGTCTGCACAGGCTCCCGCCCCACACAGCCGATGGCGGTGCCACGCTGGTCATCAGCAATAGTGAGGATGATGTTGGGAGGTTTTCCAGGCATGGGCTGGCCGATCAACGACAGGGGAAAATCGAGGATGCTCACGCTCCCCGGCACCGTCAAGTCCAATGGAAAATCTCACGCCCTGCGGCCGCCGCCGCCGTCTGTCGTTACGGGTGGATGCCTGGAGCACTGGTCAGGGTAGCCGGGGAATTCCCGCGTGACGGTTGCTCTGCACCTGCTCGATCAAATTCGTATCGGCTATGTCCACCATCGCTCCCCCCCCTTGGTATTCCACCCCGGCTTTGCCAGCCTGGATCACAATGAGCAACGCTTGCGTGCCAGCCGGCGCCTTGACGCTCCCGACCACTTTGCCATCCAGCACTGCGGGAAATTCCACTTCTTTTTTCAGGACCACCTGCTTCGGCCATTCATTGCGCGACTGGCTGAGCTGTGCGATATCGACCGTGTCACTCACCGGCGCAGGAGTTGACACGGCTACAGCCGCGGATGGCGCGGAAGTCTGCGGAGCCACGGCGGGACTTGGCGAAGCGGCCGCCACATCTGTCTTGTCAGGCGCCACGTCCGCAGGAGCGGCTGCCGGCGGTTGAGGAAAACGCTGGTCCCATTGGGCAATCACCGGCGCCGCCACTTTCTTCACGATCGGGACATTCGCATCCACCCACGCCCGGACGTCGGGATACTTGAGATAATACACGAAACCAGCCAGCGCCAGCACGGCGAGGAGCACTAAATTACCAATCAGTTTTTTCATAATGGATCTTTCTTTGTACTGGTGGGGAAGTATTAGAAAATCCAAACGACTACGAAAAAGCTCCCAACGGGTTTTCTAAGCCCATGTAAGGGATACGGAGCCCCTCGTCTCGCATCGATCTAACAATGGCGGGAGAATGTACTATTCCGGCCAACCCGTCCATAGGTGAAACTACCTATAATGATAAAAAACTCAAAATAATACAAACGCCGGCACAACCACCTTCCCATGAAGGAGTTGCCGTGATTTTTGTCTGCCTATCTACCCACCACGAGAATGTGCAGTGGGGTAACAGGGGCGGCAGTACCCGGGGCGACCGCAACCTTCTCCACGGCAATGAGTATGATCCGGTTCGTCTTCGCATCCAGCGTACAGGTTTTCGCCCCCGGCATGGTTTTTAGCGTCTGTTCGACCGCGAAAGAGTCCGGCCCGCTTTTCTTGATAACCGTGAGCGTGCCATCGCGCTGCGAACTGAATGCCTCCATGGTCACCGGGTTGAAGCCGCCACCGTCCGTGCCTGCGCCGATCGGCAGCGTGCCGAGGATCTCGCCGCTTTGCGCGTTCAGCATCACTGCGACTGCCGGTTCCCGGCAAAAAGCAAAGAGCACATGGTTGCTTGCATCCAGAGCCAGTCCGGCAGGCCCCTTCTTGCCGCCGAGATCGTGGTGCGCGATCACCTTCAGGGTCGCCAGATCCACCACGGCAACGCTGCCCTTGTCCTTGATATCAACATAGAGATGCCCCTGGCCGTCGCTCACAGCCTGTTCCGGCGCACCTCCGAGATCGATTGTCCCCGCAATGCTGCCGTCCGCGGCATTGATCACCGTCGCATTGGGAGCCGCATGGCTGAACACGAAAATCCGCTCCGTCTGCGGCTCAAACAAAATACCGTCCGGGTCACCCTGCACCGCGATCGTCTTGATCGTTTTCAAAGTCACCGCGTCCCACATCACCACCGGATTGCTGCTCCCAAATCCATGGTGCGATTTCGCATCCACCGCCACTCCGTGCGCCCCGGTGGTCGCGACCGGCGCACCCGGCTTCAGCGTATCCAGGTCAAAAGTCAGGATCGCATCGCCACGCGGCACATAGAGCCGGCGCGCATCGCTGTCCGCATACACATAGTCGATCCCGCCCGTGCCAGGCACCTGCACACTGTTGATTATTTTGTAAGGCGCATCGGGCGTGGTCTGGGCAGCACAGCGGATCGACGGCAATCCGGCGCCAGCCCCCAGCAATACGAACGCGGCGCGAGAGAACCAGCGGAGTGTATTCACGAATCTCAAGCCCGCTTTGTCTTTACCTTGGGCGTTTTTTCCTCAACAGGCTCTTCGGGAGTGCGCCGGATGCGGATTTTGTTACGCGTGCCGCCGCCGTAATACTTCACACCAGTCCAGAAATCGGCGTCAGGCTGCCTGTATGGAAACTCAAATACCGCGCTATCCTTATGCGCCGTGAAAGTTTTCCGAGGCACATCATCGACGATGGCCGTCACCGGTTTCATCCCCGCTTTGTTAAAATCGTTACTGAGCGCAATGCGCAACTGGCGGGTCGAAATGGTAGCCATAGAGAGCGAGCCTACACTGCAAACACCTGTTTGTCCAATCCGCCCTGCACGTGCCCCCGCGCGCCACCGCATTTCAGCATTGCCGTTTGACCATAAACGCCGTAGAAAGGACGCCAGCAACATTTCAACTGCCAGCGAAAGGAGCGATATGAAGACTAAAACATTGCTGTTTGAAGCTCATCCTCAAGGCGCGGATAAATGGAAAATATCCACTCCATTTGGCCACTACACCATCAACCAGGAAAAAGATACCCTGGGCGATCCGTGTTACTGGATGGAAACCCCCGCCGGCCACCGCATCGAGACCGACGTGATCAACACCCTCGACGAAGCCGAGCAGACAGTCGCCAGGCATTACCACCAGCACTACGCCGGGTAAGGGCATTCAGCTTTCATGCTTTAGCCTTTGACCTCTATCCCCCCATGAAAAAAATCACCGCGGCGATTATCGTCCCATTCCTGTTGTCGTTCGCGATTCATGCCCAGGAGGCCGCACCCGTCCAGCTCTACATCGCAAAAGCGGTGATCCTGTTCAAAACCGATGCCGGCGACTCGGAAAAAACGCTCACCGCCAATCTGCCAAAGGGCGATCTGCTCGCCTCCGTGAATCAGGTCCGGAACAGCCAGGTCTTCGAGATACTCGTATCAGCCCCCGATCCCAAAGCCGCCGCAAAACGGGCAAACCAGATCGCACTTTCCCTCCAAAGCCTGATCAACGATCCCGATGACTCAAACAAAGTCCTCCTCGTCCTTCAAAAAGCAACCGCAGCCGATGCTACGCCCTCCAGGAGCAACTCCATGGTGGAAACCACACCAGCAGAGAATCACCGCACAATAGCCGTGCGGACCCTGGAAGATCTGCGCCTGCTCGACTCCGCCACGGACCAATACGCCATCGAGACCAACAAGATGACCGGCTTCAAACCCTCATTAGCTGACCTCAAAAACTACCTCAAGGCCGGCACCACACTCTACAACACCGGAGCCGACCCATTAGGCGCCCCCTACGGCCCCTTCACCGTCGATTCCATCCCCAAGGTCAGCGACACCACCTTCAACGCCCTCAGCGACGTCGCCGACGAAAATTTCTGGGCGCCCTACAAGTGAGCAAGTGAGCCCACGACCCACGGGGTCAGCCCTTGACTCTTGACACTTTTTGAGAGCAAAAAAGATGCTTCCCCTGTGCAGAGAAGCGCTTTTTGGGAATTTGCCAGAACCGCTTTGGACAATAGCCCGTAAAAGGGACTGCCCCAGCCTGGCGCATCATTTTTTGGTACCGCTGCTATTGCCAGACAAATTCACTGCTGGCGCGTGAGATCAGCGAAATAATGCCCGTTGTAATCATACGGATCCGAATGCCCGACAGCCGGCCCATACCCATAATAATAGGGGTAATTCAACGCGTACCACCCGCCATGGAGTTTGTAGTATCGCCCGTCCAGGGAGAGACTCTTCTGATCCATTTGCCCCTGCGCAGCCGGGTGTTTCCCTTCGCCGGCACTCATGCACGAAGTCAGCGCCACCGCGGCCACAACTCCCGCCATCGATGCTGCAAGTAATTTCATATCGTCTCCTGTCTATTCGAAGGTGAAATCCAATTCGTCCTTACATTCGAGAACATACCCCCGGTTTTACTCTCTGCCAAATCTCGAATCGCGATAACGCTCACGGGGTCAGCCCTTGACAATTAACACTTTAACAGAAAACAAAGGCCATCCGCGTTCTTTTTTAACCTTCAGGGATACAACATCCCCTCATGACAACGCCCCCGATCACCTAATGATTACAGGAGGCGACGGTGGCGATGCTGGCGCCGAGCTTGGCGCGGTCGGTGGAACGCCGCCTGTCGGGGGAGGATTCGATGAGGCAGGCGGATTCTGCGGAAGTTTACCCAATGTAATCACGTTGTCCGCCCCGGCGCCGACTGGCCCGCCATGGGTGGGGATATAGTAGTCCGACCCCTGCCTGTTGGCAGCGGCAATGATGGGACCGATATCCAGCTTTACGCCCCACTTTCCGTAGAGGAGCAAGGAAGTTTTTTCAATAATCTTCAAGTTCACATAACCCGTCTGCGGGAGATCATCAGAGTTGTTATGCACAATGATTTCCTGCCCCGCACCGGCGCAGATTTTGTGGCGAAACTTGGACCCCTTGTTCACCTTCTTCGGCCAGAGGCAGCATTCTCCTTCGAGCACGATCAGCTTCGTATAGTTCTTCCCTGCCTCGAGCATGATGGTCGTTCCCGTGATCCCCGCCGTCACCGCCGCCGTCTCGATCTTCGCCCCGCCGATTCCCTTCGGCACTTGCAGCAGCATCGTGCCATTGTCGAGCGACATATTCCTCGTCCCTTCCGAGAAACTGAAATGCGTATTCGCCCCCAGGCGCGTGATCGTGTTGTCGTTAAAAAGCAACTCCGTGCGCGATTCCAGCCCCGTCCTCACCGCCTGCTGCCCGCGCACCGTTTCCTTCACGATCGCCGGGCGCGCCCCCTTTCCGGGATCGACCGTCCGGACGTCTTTCACGACCTTCGTAATCTGCGCTTGCGTCAAAGTAATCGCGGAGCGCCCGACAACCGGCAGCATCAGCAAAACGGCAACGACCAATAACCGCTTGATATCGTCGTCTCTCATCCGCCCTGCGAATGATCCTTGAAACCTTGCCTTGATCCCCCTCAACGCCGCAATACTACCCCGGGCTGCCATCGGTGGAGTTGATGTGTTATGAGTCATCATCATTTGTTCCCTTCGAAAACCAGCATAAACTCCCCGCGACGCAGGCGCAACCAGGAACAGTAACGTAAATCACGCGGCCCTTGAGCCTTCGGTTTCGATCCCTGTTCCCACTCCATACGCCCCATCCCGCAGCATCGGCGCGCAGTTATCGGGATCGACTTGCGCGATGTGCGCGACATCCTCCGCAAATCCCCTCGCGATGAGTTCCCTCCCGGAGTTGCACTCGCGCAGTAACTCCAAAACGTGGCCCCTGGCGCTTCGAAACGCATCAGCAGCGAGCCGCGCCTCCGGCGAAAGGCGGCCTGCGAGGTGGCTGATGATCGCCCCCGCCCCAAGCATATCCTCCAGCGCAACGCGTAGGGAGCCGTCATCGTGCCATCTCTCGCCTGCGGGGATCACAGCGATCCTGCCGCCACATCGCATGGCAGCCTGTGCGACCGCCGTGGCATTCCTGAGACATCCCGCAAACGTCGGCGTGGCCCCGGTGCCGAGCGTGAGCGTGGCTCCGTTCGGCGATGGGAGGACGAGCCGCGTCCCCGCCGGGATCTGCAGCAGCGAGCATGGCGAAAGGGAGTAGCCGCCCCGGCTTCTCCCCCCGGCCAGCTCCGCCCCCACCGATCGCGCAAACGCGAGGGCCGAGTCATCCTTCCACCGGTAGGGAAAGACGCGCGCGCCACGTGCAACCGCCGTTGTCACACAAGTGGAAAACGACATCACATCCACGATGATGATCGCGTCGCTGATCTCCGCAAGTCGCGCAACCCCCTGCCCGCCCCACTCGCACCGGACGTCAAACGCACCCTGGTCGAACGACGACGGGGTCAGCCCTTGATTCTTGACACTATCCATAAACTTTACTACGAACCCGCCGCTTTTCGCAACTTACCCATCCGCTTTTTAAGTAACGCATCCTCCTCCGCGCGCGCGTTTAATCGATGCACCACCCGGTGTACTCCGCTCCCGTCTTTATAACCAAGCTCCCGCGCCATCGCCGTCATCGTTTCCCCTCCGAGTTCCACCCTTATCCATATCTTCATCCGTTTATCCTCCTCGTCCGTTACCAATCTGCCGATTCTCCGCCGGGCCTCCTTTGACGACGTTTTCCTCGCCCATTTCACATTTTCTTTGCCCTCTTTTCCTTTGATCAGACCCTTCGCCTTCTCCAAAAGCTTCTCGCTCCCCAACACCAGTCCCCCCTTCAAGGCCGTCCATGGCGTCTCCACTTCCCGGCCGAAAGCCGACTTGATGAATTTCCGGTATTCCCTCCGCGCCGCTCCCAGCTCTCCATGCCAGAAGCCAAGCCATTCCGTCGTCACCTCAGGCTTAGCCTGCCTCCCTTTCCCGAGATAATGCCCATGGCTGCTCCACTCGTAAGCCTCCAGGCTCTCCCATCTTTCCACCGGCACCGGATCGCTCTTCTTCTTCGGCCGCACCGGGTTCAAATGGATGTAACGCACCAGCTCCATTCCGTAATTATCCGCCTCCACCAGATGCGCCTTGTACCTTCCCTGGAACAAATGCCCCGACCGGCGGTACTTCCGGTTGAACCGGATCGTATAAGTGGTTTGCAGCCACCCCATCGCACGGGAAAGGTTGCCCGCCGGCGTTTCCATCACCAGATGAAAATGATTCGGCATCAGGCAGTAACAATGCAGGATGACCCCGAAACGCTCCCTCATCTTTTCCAGGGTATCAAGAAAGATCCGTCGGTCCGCATCGGACCTGTAAATCAACTGCCGCTCATTCCCCCTGGCCGTCACATGATAAATCGCCCCTTCAAATTCCACGCGTGGTAATCTAGCCATTCGCCCAATCGATCAAGCTCCACTCAAAATGTCAAGAGTCAAGGCCTGCCCCCCTCAACTGACGTCAACGTTTTTAAGACATTTACACAGTTACTCCTCGTTCCCAAACTCTGTTTGGTGAACGCACTTGTCCCCGCAACTCTGTTGCCCTTGCACCAGTGGTATGAAAAAAATCCACGAATTTCTCATAAGCCCCTTTTAACCACCCCTCCTGCTCACTCACTTCAGGATTGCTATTCATCCAGGGAGAGAATAAAACCCTGAAGTCAGTGAAGGGGCTGACATGAAAGATAAAGAGTTCTCGTTTTACGCCCATCCTCTGGGTGCTGATAAATGGAAAATCGCAACTCCGTTTGGCGATTACATCATCAATCAAGAGAAAGACACTTTGGGAGATGTTTGTTATTGGGTTGAAACCCCTGCCGGGCACCGCCTCGAAACGGAAGTAATCAACGCCCTCGATGAAACGGAACAAATAGTCTCAAACCACTACCATAAACACTATGCGGGCTGAAAACCAACCCGGTTGAGGGCGGAATGCATCCTCTTGCTGTCCGTGCCTTCGATTCATGAAAACTCACGCTAAAAATATTCTCGTAGTGGATGATGATCCCGCGACCCGCCAGATTATACAGTACACCGTGGAAAGCTTGGGACACGCCGTGAAGACTGCCGGGGATGGCAAGGCAGCCATCGAATTATTTGCTGCTTCACCGGATTTTTTTCAAGTGGTGATCACCGATCACAATATGCCAATAGTAAACGGCCTGGATCTCGTCCAACATCTCCGCGACAACCATTTCAAAGGCCAGATAATCGTCATTTCAGGATTTCTCACCGAGGCATTGATCACTGAATACGTGGAGAAACAAGTCACGAAAATCCTTCCAAGACAATCCGACTTCGAAACTTTCGGAACAACACTCAGCGACCTGATAGATAACGACAACTGAGAATAACGGGTGATTAACATGGCTGATGTATTTTTCCCTCGTTCCCAAACTCTGTTTGGCGAACGCACTTGTCCCCGCAACTCTGTTGCCCCTGCGCGTAAAGCCATTCAAACAAAGGATCGTCATAAATTTCCAGCATCCATCAGCCAACCGTCGCCTGGCACGACCTGCAAAGAATGCGTTTCTGGAATTTTTTGCTGTTGAACCTGCAAAACGCAACCACGTTGCTTTCAACGGATGTGCCACACGCGGAACAACTCTCCAACGGCGCATACCCCTGGCATTTCTGGCAGAGAAACTGGCCACCCAGCCGCTTTTTGTTCAATCGGCAGTAGGTGATGACCTTGCTCTCGAGCGCCACCCCGCAGGTCGCGCACTGCACGGGCGGCTCCTCCTGAAGCAAAGACGTCCGACCGGGCCCCGTCTCCTGCGGACCGATCCCGAATTTCGCCGTGTAATCAATCGAGCCCTGCGTGTGGTGGGACACCAGTTTTTCCGCCACTTCCACCAGTGTTTCACAGGAGATCATCTTCGCGATATCCGACCACGGCACATTGCTCTCACGAAATTTCTGCATGCGCGCCCCGAACATATCCATCTTCATGATGGTATGGTCGTCCTTTCGTCCCGCGATGTTGCACTCCGGGGCGACCAGTATCCAATTGTGAAACTTCGGCGCAAACTGAAACCCCAGTTTCCTGGGAATGACCGCCGTCTCCCTGATCAAGTCGGACAGCACACTGATGTGCCGTTTGTTTTGCTCGACGGGCGACTGGATGCCTTTCCAGCCATAGCGCGCCCGCACCTGGAACTCATCCCCATCGCAGATCCGGATGGATGTGCTGAAGTTTTTGCTCTCGATGACAAAGATATCGAGAAACCTTCCAATAATGAGATGGTCGATCTGCGCCACCCGTCCATTGTGCTCGATGCGAAGATCGTGGATAATGGCGTAACCCGGCACATTCCCCAGCTCGAAATCAATGTGATACGCAGCCTGCTTTTCTCCGCTGGCTCCCGACCGGAGGGCGTGGATCTCATCCTCGATCAAATCCCTCTGCTTTTTCGTGGAAACCACGGTCAATAACCTCAAAAGCTCCTCAATCGCCGGCTCAATGCTCCCCTTCTGTTTTACTACCATGGCCGTCTATATATCAGCCCGGCACGGAATGTGTAATGGGTGTTTTCACCTAGTGCGTGTCATGCACTTTGACGGCGATGTCATTTTTCAAAAACTATCGCTTGCATCCGGGAAAAAATCGATGGCGCAGCCACAGCAGCCGGGGGTCGAGCGAGGCACGAGCGATACCCCCGGACATGGATCGCATGAAGAATCGATCCTGAAAGGATCGCAGCCATCGTCTATGCAAACACATCCGATTATTCCACGCTGCCGTTGTAGTCACGGCCCTGTGGGCCGTCGGCGCGGCATGCGAAGTGCATGACACGCTCCAGCAATAGCCGGTTTGAGGGCTCAATCTTGGTATTACGGTTGTTCCTGGGCTTCAATGAGCGCGTAACATTTTTTATATCCAGGCAATTCAACATTCAATTCCTTGGCCTTCGATATTACATCAACACAATAAGATTGCAGCTCATCGTGATTGGAATGGCCTGTAAAAATTTGTTTAACCGATGGCAGGCATTTCATTACTATTTTCATTACGAAACTCAAAAGCCATGGCGGCAAACTGAACATTTTTAAATCGGGGCTTGCGTTTATATTAACGTTCCTGGCCCTGAGCAGGGGCAGCAACTCCTTCCCGTTTGCAATTATATTTTTCCAATGTTTGGTTGTTTGTAATGAATCAAGATCAAAACGCGCGCCGTATTTCAAAGTTTCCAAATGCATGGCGGCATTCATTATAAAATGACCAAAAAGCCAGGATCTGAAGTCCTTGATAACTTTGCTTTTAAAACCTGCTGACTTGAACAAATCCATTACAGCAACAGCCCTCTCCGATGGCTCTGTTCCAAAAGTGCCTATGGTTATGCTTCCCCATAAAGTCCCATTCAACACACCTTTATTATCAAACCCACCACCAGCCATTGGAAAGCCCCATACCAGATGATCCGCTGGTAATTTTGCGGCTTGCTCCAATGGTTCCTCCCAAAAATTATTAAAAAGCAACAGCGTTGCTCTTCCGGCTTTATCAGACAGGAACTCTGCTGCTTTTTTGAAATGATAATGTTGCACACTTACAATGATTAAATCGTAATCGTGACCGGCATTAAAATCCTCCACCATTGTAACCGGCCATTCTTCCCGTATGGATACACCTTTTATTTTTTTGCGGGCATCCAGAACATTTAAAGTTACGGTAGCGCCATATTCAGCCTTCCTGCCTGGTCTTACATAAAATTCCACTTCATGTCCTGACTTCTCAAAAGCCCAGGCATATTGGATTGAGATAACTCCCCTGCCGAACATTAATATTTTCATATATTTTTCCCTGTTACTTTCTTGGTTAACGGGCTCATAGGGTTTTGAATAGGATACAAAAAATATTTCCCATATTAACGATTTGGTTGGCAGCACCCCGCAGCCGGTCGCTGTCATTTAGTTAAGAAATATCAGCTCTTTCTGCAATGGCCAGACACCGAAGGGTAAAGTCAAGATTCAGGCGGCGCGTCCATGGAGGGACATGCTCTGTCATGTCCCAGTCCGCGATAGCTTCTTAGGACCTCTCTTCATCCCCATCCGGCAGCACCGGAGGTGCGGCGGATTAAATATATTTAAGCGGGAGAAAACGGGATCAAGCTTGCCCCCTCTTTTGTTCAAACCCTTTTCCCGGAAGCTCCTCAATCGCAGGCTCGATGCTCCCCTTCTGTTTTACCACCATGGGAACCATTTGTATCAGCCCGGCGTCGAATGTGTAAATGGGTGTTTTTACCTGGCGGCAACCCGCGCAATTCCCGTAAAACATTTGTTAAATATCCTTCCCACAACCCCGCCGGGCTGTTGACCTCGCCGCAGCCATTAGGGAAACCCCTATCTTTCATAATTTTATTTACATTTCATGCAACCAGCCGTTTCTACAGGTGCGATTCAAACGGAAACAAACGCCTTTTTTGCTTTGTTTCCCCATGAATAAAGCCTAACCGTAGCCAACCATCTCATTGTTCCCAACCAAGCCTATGAAATTGAACTACCTTGCCAGCACAGCATTCGCCTGCACGCTCACCGCGCTGCTTTCCACCGCCGCCTTCGGGGGCGATGTCGAAATAACGAAGGGCGACGATAGCAAAGCCACAGTCACGTCCGGCACGGACAAACCGACTTCGCTCGACCTGATGGATCTCCACGAGACTTTCGTGGGCGCCAGCAGTGTGCGGCAGGGTCCCTCGCTCGGCAAGCAGAGCGTGGTGCATTCCGACTTTGATTACAGCCACCGTTTCCATACCACGGGCAACTGGTACCTGCGCGTGGGCGTCGAATATGAGCGCTACGATTTCGGGCGCACCATCACCCCGCTCCCGACCCATCTCCAGGCCGCCACCGCGGACATCGCGTATGAATACGTGGTGCAGGATTACGCCGCTGCCGCCATCGAGATTCACCCTGGCTTTTATTACCAGAACGACGCCTCCAGCCGCAGCTTCGCGGTGCCGGTGGATATCTACAGCGCCTTCCCGATCAAGAAGGACAAGGTCTTCGGCATGATCGGCGCCTATTACAGCCCGTTCATCGATCCCCCGGTCTTCCCGCTCGGCGGCATCATCTGGCTCATCAACGACAAATGGCGCCTCGAGGCCTTGTTCCCGCGTCCCGCGCTCATCTACACCATGAACGAAGACTGGGAATTCCGCCTCGCCGGCGACATCGGCGGCGGCGGCTTCCGCATGGACGGAAGGTCAAACAACGTGCCGCGGTCCAATTATCAAGGTGCGGTATTGCAATACGAATCCTACGAGGCGGGCGTGCAGGTGAAGTACACGCACTTCAAGGGCGTGGACATCACCTTGGGCGCCGGTTACAGCGCCGAGCGTGAATTCGACTTCTTCCGCGACGGCCCATTCCAGAAATACAAGGCCGTGGGCGCCCCCTACGTCCAGCTCGCCCTCGAAACGAAATTCTGAGGGTTGGAAAAAAACAGCAGGCGTGATCCAATCGACGCTTGCTGAAGCATTATTTGATGGCGTTGTCAGGGTTCACCCCGGCAACGCCATTTTTGCGCCCTTCAGAACCTCTTGATTGGCAGGGTTAATCAACCTTTACCAACCATCAGCTATCCCGCATCCCTGCCAAAGCGACCCACTACGGCGTGATACTGACCGGAGTCCCGACCGACACCGCATTAAAGAAATCCAGGGCCATGAACCCCGGCATCCGGATGCACCCATGCGATGCAGGATACCCCGGCAAAAACCCCTGGTGCATCCCCGTCCCACCCACGATCCGCATGAAGTTAGGCATCTTCGCCCCATCGAAATGCGCCCCGGGTGGCATCGGGTCTTTCGACTTGTCGATATCCTTCTTCACCATATTCCCCTGGGCATCCAGATAGTCCCCATAGAGCGAAGACTTGTGGTCCTTGTCCTTCTGGATGATGTGGTAATTTCCCGTCACCGTGTTCTTCCCCTCGCGCCCCGTGGAAATCCACGAGATGCCCGCAAGCTGCCCTCCCTTGTAAAAATAAGCCCTCTGCTCCGACAGACTGATCCGCACCGAGGGTGCGCCCGTCATGCTGTCGCCATCCCAGTAGGAAACATTGTCATAGCCCGGAGATCCCTGCTGGGAAACATGGCCCACGTATTTGACATCCGGATTATTCCTCGGGTCGCTGGAACATCCCGCGAGGATCAACATCCCGGCGAGGGCGAGAAGGCATGCACTGACTTTTATCATGCGCTCACTATTACGCGCCTCCGTAATAAATCAAGGCTCGATGGCGAATGGCACCCCCCGGATTTCGATTTCCCGACTCTCAGGGTTGTTTTGCAGGGTGGCAGTTGCTTTACTTGCCCGAATGTTCCATTGGAGTCTCCTCTACCTCATCAGCGAATGGATCGTCCGGCTGGTCATGCTCGTTTATGTGCCGCAACGCCGCAGCAGCGCCGCCACCCGCACATGGCTCCTCCTTATCTTCCTGCTGCCCTGGCCCGGCATTATCCTCTACGCGCTGTTTGGCCGCATCCACATGCCCGGCAGCCGCATTGAGGAGCAGATCCGCGCCTCACGTCACATCCGCGCAGTGCAGGAGCAGATGGGCAAAAATTTCGCCGCAAATCCCGCGCTGTGTCCACATTTCGAGCCAGCCTCCATTCTTGCCCAGCAACTTGGCGACTTTGAGCCCTTCGGAGGAAACGCCGTCGAGCTCCTGTCGAACTACGTCAGATCCATAGACCGGCTCATCGCGGACATCGATTCCGCCAGCCACCACGTCCATTTGCTCTACTATATTTTCCTGCCGGACTCCACCGGGCGCCGCGTCGCCGATGCCCTCGTCCGCGCGGCGAAGCGCGATGTCGATTGCCGTGTGCTCATGGATGCCGTGGGCTCCAAGCTCGGCCTCGCAAAACTCGCTCCCTCCATGCGCGCAAACGGCATCGAAGTCCACGCAATGCTGCCCGTCGGCCTTTTCCGCAGGAATGCCGCCCGCTTCGATCTGCGCAACCACCGGAAGATCGCCGTGATCGATGGCACGATAGGCTACACGGGCTCCCAGAATCTCTCCGATCCTGCTTCCGTGCCGGGATACCCGAATGAAGAACTCGTCGTCCGCGTTACCGGCCCCGCCGTCGCGCAATTGCAGGCTGTGTTTCTCGCCGACCAGTATTTTGAAACAGGCACGATGTTGCCAGAACAGGAAATGTTTCCCGCAATCCCCGGCATCGGTTCCTCACCTGCCCAAGTGGTTCCCAGCGGCCCCGGATACAAGCACCAAAACGGCCAGGAACTGATCATCGCCCTGCTTTATGCCGCACGCAAACAGGTGGTCATCACCACGCCCTATTTCGTGCCGGACGAGCCGTTTCTCCTCGCGATCCGGTCCGCGGCGCTACGCGGTGTGGTCGTGCATCTTGTCGTATCGAGACATGCCAACCAGCTCGTCACCCAGCTCGCCCAGCGCGCCTGTTACGATGCGCTCCTTGAGGCGGGAGTGCAGATTCACCTCTACCGGCCCCATTTTCTCCACGCCAAGCATCTCAGTTTCGACGATGGTATTGCGCTCATCGGCTCAACAAATATCGACATACGCTCTTTCGCGTTAAACTCGGAAATCAACATCCTGGTCTATGATCCGAAAGTCGTCGCCGACCTCCGGACGATCCAGACCAAATATTTCGAAAACAGCGACCTCCTCACCTGTGAAGAATGGAACAAGCGCCCGTTGCTGGCCAAGGTCGCGCAGAATACCGCGCGACTGGCGGATTCACTTCTCTAGGAAATCATTTTCGCAAAAGATCGTACGCCAGCTTGCCGATCAGCGCCGCGATCACGACGAGGAACAGTTTTCTCACGAAGGCGCTCCCTTTCAAAATCGCCAGCCTGCTGCCTGCGATCGATCCCAGGATATTGAATGCCGCCATGGGCAGCGCTGTGCCGTAGAGGATGTGACCCGTGGCGCCGAAATAGAGGATCGACGCGAGATTCGTCCCGCAATTGACCACCTTGGAGGAAGCCGAGGCGAAAAGAAAATCGAACCCGAAGACTCCTATGAAAATGAAGATCAAAAAGCTCCCTGTGCCCGGCCCGAAAAACCCGTCGTAAAATCCCAGCGCAGCGCCCGTGATGATTCCGGGGAAGAATCCGCCTCCGGGGGCGTGTTTGGGCCGGTGAACAAGACCCGTGTCCTTGATGAAGAAGACATAGATTGCTGTGGCCATCAGCAACACCAAAATAAACGGCCTCATGAATGAGGGATTTACATGCGTCACAGTCATGGAGCCGATAAATGAAAAAACAAACGCGGTAGCCGCGGTCGGCCCGACGATGTGCCATGGAATCAAGGATCGCCGTGAATATTGCCGGGCCGCAACCGAGGTGCCTGCGAAGGAAGCCAGCTTGTTTGTCCCGAAAATCGTGGGGATGGCAACTCCCGGCAGAAAAATCAACAACGCAGGTATCTGAATCAATCCGCCCCCGCCGCCGATGGAATCCACAAAGCCGGCCAGGAACGAAAACGCACAAAGCTCAGCTAGCAGGATCGGGGTCATTGCGGGAACCTTGGCATTTCACGCGAAGGATGTGCAAGCTGGGGATGTCCTTATTACTGCTGCAAGTCGCCCACTTTGTCGATCTGCTTGAAGTAGTCGCTGTAAAAACCGAATATTTGCCAGGCGACGTAACCCATGACCAGAAGGTAGAGAGCCTTTGTAATAAAGCCTGATAGCAGCTCGAGGCGGGAGACAGCTTCATCCTGAAATGCAGCGGCGAGCCGTTTCAGTTCCTGGTCGAGAGCGCCGGTTTCCTCGCCGATTTTGATGCCCCTCACCATCGCCTCGGTGAATGCCCGAGAGCCGGAGAGAAGCGGGCCCACCTGGGAGCCGCCACGAACGAGAGGCACGGCCTTTTTCACGACCTCCCTGACCATGGCGCTCTGGCTTGCGTTGCCGGCGCTGGTGAGGGCGTCCATGACG
>JBAVPB010000420.1:0-12442 GCA_049692655.1 Chthoniobacteraceae bacterium
TGCGTGGATTATAGTGAATACCAGCGAATATTTCAACTTAATATCCTCCGCAAGGAAGGCGTCATCGTTTAAGGGCGGCCCAGCTTCCATTATATCCACCACTGTATCGGCGCTCTTTCCCCATCCCCCATTCAACATTGGAAGTTCAAAGTTGGACGTTGGAAGTTCGCCCCCCCTACCGCCCTACCCATCCCTCCTGCTGCACAGTCGCCGGATATCCTTGGAGCCGATTAAAAGCCCCATGACCACCCCTCTGGCCGCCACGGTTACCAACGGCAGTATCATGAAGTCGTAATTATTTCGTATAACCTGGATGCTGACGATCGCAATCACGGTTACTACGATTTCTCTTATTTGAAGCGCAATGAGCACATAGCGGGTCCAGTTCAATCGCTGCCAGATTCCCACCAGCAGGGCCGTGCTCCAGATCGCGTTGGTAAGGATAAGGCCAATGGCCCTCCCTCCCAAGCCTTTGTAAATTCCAAAGTAAAAGATAAGGTCAATCGCCCGGAAAATGAAAAACATCAGGATCACCCACATCCTTCCTCTCGAAGACCTTCCCTGGTAATGTCCCGATCTGATGGATTTGCCAGGCGACGAACGCCCAATGCTGCCTCCGCTGTTAAGCGCGTTTGCCATTTGTTTTGATGTCATAGGCAAAATCTCAAATCACGTCAACGCTCGGAAACGCAGGAACGCTTGGCCACGCATCAATCCCTTCGCCTCGTTACGAAATTCCGGTTTCGTAACGCGCTTGCACGCGAAACTCTGTTTCGCCTATCGTAGCAGGAGTGAGCGGAATAACATTCCAGGCGCGCACAGATGAGTAAAATCCATAACCCGGCAGATTACCATCTGGCCACAAATCCGGCATTGAAGCGAACGAACTCCTCTTTTTGCTTTTGGACTCTTCTGTTTTCCATGGCCTTGCTCGCTACTGCGGGCTGGTATTTTTTTCCGCCTCAGCTTCGGGTCACAAACCGCGCCTTTGAGTTTTCCGGCGACCATGTTTCTGTAATTGCACAGGCTGTGAACGATAGCAGCAAGCCCGTCACTGTGACCTTGCGGTTTACGATTTGGGGATGGATCCCTCCAAAAACTCTGAATCGAATTCTACCTCTCGCAGAAGATGATGTTTCATATCTACTGCTGCCGCACTCGAAAACCCCGGTAAAATATGATTTTGCCCTCCCTGGCCGGGGTGTAAGATCGATCGACGTTCAGATCATTAAATCTCTATGACAGCAAAAATGTTCGCCATAAATTGCGATAGGGCACTCTTCATTCATCGCACAGGCATCCTGGCCTTCGCGCTTTCTCTAAGCCTGCTCCCTCTCCGTGCTTCGGCACAAACAGCCGTCCCCACCGCTTCGCCCGCTGCCATCGCCGCAAACCCGCCCATCACCCAGGGCCAGCGCGTCTTCGCCTGCACCCACAGTTTCTACCCCTACGCCCCCGGCATGGTCCGCGAGCTCGCCGCCTCGGCCGGCATCACCGGCCACCAGGTCATCGGCATTTCTCTCATCGGCGGCTCCATGATCATCCAGCACTGGAATGTCCCCGACGATAGAAACAAAGCCAAGGCCGCCCTCATCGCAGGCCAGGTCGATGTCCTCACCCTCGCCGCGCTCGTCCTCCCCGATGACGGCATCGAAAAATTCACCCAGCTCGGCCTCGATCACAATCCCGCCATCCGCGTCCTCGTCGAGGAATCATGGCTCCCCGCCGATAGCGAGGATAGCGCCCATTTCTTTGTGCCGCCCAAGATTCCCCTGCCGGCAAAAGTGGACCGCAACCTGGCCACCGTGGACAGCCTCGAAAAACTCGATCACCCCTACATCCAGGAAATGGAGGCATTCATCACCGGCCTGAACCAGAAATTCGGCAGGCAGGTCCTCTACGTGGTTCCCTGTTGCCAGGCCGTCACCTTGCTCCGTGAGAAAATCATGGAAGGGAAGGCGCCCGGAATCACGGACCAAAACATCCTTTTCCTCGACCCAATCGGCCACCCTGGGCCCGTCATCATGGCTCTGGCCAGCTACTGCCATTACGCCGTCATTTATCGCCGTTCGCCCGTCGGCCTGCCCATGCCCGCAGACAGCCTCCGTGCCACCGGCAAATCACCCAATCTTCTCGACAGCGCCGTAAATCCCGACGCCGCCAAGTTAAACACCCTCCTTCAGGAACTCGCCTGGCAGGCCGTCACGGGCGATCCCCTGGCAGGCGTCAGCAAATAAGTTCAAGGAAACTTCCGCCTCACAGCTAAGGCAGCCATCCATCTTCTGATGGCAGCGCCATCACAGCCACAGCAGCCGGGGATTGAGCGAGGAACGAGCGCCATCCCCGGAAAATACGATTTAACGGGCCGATCCTGAAGGGATCGCAGCCAGCGCCATAGGCTACTGCAACCCTCTCAATACGAGTATTTAACAATCAATAAACTAACATATAAATCCTAATCCCTTGACAATAATACGTAAATATGTCATATTAATTTCAACGTCAGAAAACTATTAACATTTAACTTATAAAAATCTATGGCTAGAAATGGAAAAATCGCCCGATTACCCTATGATCTCCGTGAGAAAATAAACTTCATGCTGCAAGCAGGTCTGACGGCAAAAATCGTACTGGAGGCAATCAACGGAATGCCAAAAGTCAAAGAATTGCTTGATAAATTCTTCCTCGGAAATTCCCTCACCGAGCAAAATATCACGAATTGGCGGCAGGGCGGCTATCAGGAATGGCTGGTCGGGCGGGACGCCAAAAGCGTCGTCAATCAAATGCGTGAGGAAGCCATGTGTCTGAACAGCGAGGCTCTGGTAGGGGGAGGCCCCATCACCGACACGCTTGCGACGGTCATGGCCGCCCGTTACGCCACGATCATTGCCAAACTGGATCTCAACCCACAGGCCGATGTGAGCCGGGAACTTGAAGTGTTTCGCAATATCATCCGCGATATCAGGGATCTTCGCAAGGGAGACCACACCGCCACCCGCCTCAGGCAGCGCGAGGCAAGGCTGGTCATGGATGCCGTCCATAAAAACGACCACATCGTCACGCAATTCAGGAAATGGATGACACAGGATAAGCTCTGGACCATCCTCGGAGGCGAATACACCCACCCGGATGCCTACCAGCGTCTGTATCATTTCATTTTGGGGCCAGTACCTGATCCAAAAGGGTTTCCACCCGAAGATCTCGATCCAAATAGCCCGTGGTACGTCAAGCCAGCGGAGGGCGCGACCCCGGAAAATCAAGGTAAATCAAGCCAAATCAAGCCGGACGCACATAAAAAACAGTCCGGGGACCCTTTCGATGACAGCTTCGGCGGCTGATTGGCGAACTCCCGCAAAACGTGTCCAAAAAACGGCATCGTGCGTATAAACACTCCGGCAAGATGTACCATTTTTATGCCTTCGCATTGTGCGAAACGTCCACCACCGTTTTTTTTCTCTGTGTTCGCGCTTTTTGTGCGCTTCAAAACACGGTTGGCATATCGACTGCTAAAGGGAGCGTGTGATTTGAGTTTTTGTAGAAACCGGACTGCGGGTGCTGTGAGCCCGCGGGTCCTGTATGCTCCCGCATTGGACGCCGGTACGAGGTCTGTGGAGGCCATTTTCTAGCAAAAAAACAAACTGCCACCCATTGTTTTGATATGATTTACTCAACGCCACTCAACCACGCTCCTGATCATCGGTGGACTGGTGGCCTGCGCGTGGTTCCGGGGATTTAACACTTCTTATCAAATGCATCTCTCACCACGCGAACAGGAAAAATTGCTCGTCGTCGTCGCCGCCGATCTCGCGCGCCGCCGTCAGGCCAGGAAACTCAAGCTCAACTACCCCGAGGCCATCGCCATCATCACCTACGAGATATTCGAGGGCGCGCGCGACGGGAAATCCGTCGCGGAACTCATGAGCTACGGCACGAAGATTTTGAAACACGGCGACGTCATGGAAGGCGTCGCCGAAATGATCCACGAAGTGCAGGTCGAGGCCACGTTCCCCGACGGCACCAAACTTGTAACCGTCCACAACCCGATCCGATGATTACTGCAATCCCATTCGTAGCCTGCCCTGTCACCAATATGCACCGCGCCAGGGCGTTTTACGAGGGAGTGCTCCAGCTCAAGCCCGCCGCCATCACCTGCGAAGGCCAGTGGGTCGAGTACGAAATCGCCGGCGCCACGTTTGCCATCAGCAACATTTCGCCGGATTGGACCCCCAGCTCCCAGGGCACCTCGGTCGCATTTGAGGTGGACGATATTCACGATGTCATCTCATTGCTGAAAGCCCACGGCTCCACCATTTTCGAGGATATCTTCGAGACCCCCGTCTGCCAGATGGCGCTTGTCTCCGATCCCGACGGAAATAAACTCACCATCCACAAACGCCGGTCATGATCAAGGAAATCGCATTCATCGTTTACGCCGTTACCGACGTGCCCCGCTCCCGCGAGTTTTACGAAAAAGTGCTCGGCCTCAAAACCGGCCCGGACAACTTTGGCGACAAATGGATCGAGTATGACATCGCAGGCGCCGCTTTCGTGATCACCGACGCATTTCCCATCGCCGCCCCTGCTTCATCGCTCGCTCTCGAAGTGGACAACCTCGATGCCGAAGCCACCCGTTTAAAATCCGCCGGCGTGAAATTCAGTGGCGAAGTTTCCGATTTTCCCTCCTGTCGCATGGCCTTGATCTGCGACCCCGATGATAACACAATCTGCCTGCACCAACGAAAATCATGATCCCCGGAGAAATCATCGTAGCTGCTGACGCCGCCGACCTGCCCGCCAACGTCGGCCTCGAAACAAAAGTAATCACCGTCGCAAATACCGGCGACCGCCCCATCCAGGTCGGCAGCCATTACCATTTTTACGAGACAAACACCGGCCTCCGCTTCGACCGCGAAGCCGCCCGCGGTTTCCGCCTCAACATCCCCGCCGGCACCGCCGTCCGCTTCGAGCCCGGCGACACCAAGGAAGTATCGCTGGTCGCCCTAGCCGGCACCCGCGAAGTCTTCGGCCTCAACAACAAAGTGGACGGAAAATTATGAGCCTCAAAATGACTCGCCGGCAGTATGCTGAGATGTTCGGCCCTACCGTGGGCGACAAGGTCCGGCTCGCTGATAGCGAAATTTTCATCGAGGTCGAGCGCGACCTCATCGCCGAAAACGGCGCCCGCGGCGACGAAGTAAAATTCGGCGGCGGCAAGGTCATCCGTGACGGCATGGGTCAGTCCCCCACCGCAACTGACGCGCAATCCCTCGACCTCGTCATCACAAACGCCCTCATCCTCGATGCAGTCCAGGGTGTCATCAAGGCCGACATTGGCATCAAGCACGGTCGCATCGTCGGCATCGGCCACGCCGGAAATCCCGGCATTCAGCAGGGGATCACCCCCGGTATGGTCATCGGCGCGGCCACCGAAGTCATCGCGGGCGAAGGCTGCATCATCACAGCAGGAGGTATCGATACCCATATCCATTTCATCTGCCCGCAGCAAATCGATCACGCCCTCGCCAGCGGCATTACCACCATGATCGGTGGCGGCACCGGCCCCGCCCACGGCACCTACGCCACCACCTGCACTCCCGGCATCTGGAATATCCACCGCATGCTCGAGGCCGCGGATGAGTACCCCATGAATCTCGGCTTCCTCGGCAAAGGCAACTGCGCCACGCACGAGCCCTTGCGCGAGCAGATCCTCGCCGGAGTCATCGGCCTGAAATTGCATGAGGATTGGGGCACCACTCCGGGCGCCATCAGCACCTGCCTCGATGTCGCGGATGAACTCGACGTGCAGGTCGCCATCCACACCGATACCTTGAACGAATCCGGCTTCGTCGAGGATACCATCCGCGCATTCAAGGGCCGCACCATCCACACATTCCACAGCGAAGGCGCCGGCGGCGGCCACGCCCCCGATATCATCCGCATCTGCGGCGAGGAAAACGTGCTCCCATCCTCCACGAATCCCACGCG
This sequence comes from Chthoniobacteraceae bacterium, assembly GCA_049692655.1. Taxonomy (GTDB): domain Bacteria; phylum Verrucomicrobiota; class Verrucomicrobiia; order Chthoniobacterales; family Chthoniobacteraceae; genus DASZPK01. The sequence continues at coordinate 5,986 of JBAVPB010000420.1, forward strand.
TCCGTTCACCGTGAACACCATCGACGAGCATCTCGACATGCTCATGGTCTGCCACCATCTCGATTCGAAAATTCCCGAGGACGTCGCATTTGCCGAGTCCCGCATTCGCCCCGAGACCATCGCCGCTGAGGATCTGCTGCACGATCTCGGCGCGTTTTCCATGATGTCCAGCGACTCCCAGGCCATGGGCCGCGTCGGCGAGGTCATCACCCGCACCTGGCAGACCGCGCATAAAATGAAAACGCAGTTCGGCAAACTCGACGCCCCCGTCCATCAGGCCGCCGACAATTTCCGCGCCCTGCGCTACATCGCAAAGTACACCATCAATCCCGCCATCTCCCACGGCATCTCCCACGAGGTCGGCAGCATCGAGGTCGGCAAGCTCGCCGATCTCGTCGTCTGGAAACCCGCATTCTTCGGCGTCAAGCCCGAGGTCATCCTCAAGGGCGGCCTCATCGCCATGGCAAACATGGGCGACCCAAACGCCAGCATCCCCACGCCCCAGCCCACATCCTACCGTCCGCAGTTCGCCGCCCACGGTCGCGCCAAATACAGCACCTCCGTCACCTTCGTCAGCGACGCCGCCCTCCGTTCCGGCAAGCTCGCCGACCTCCATCTGGGCAAGCGCCTTGTTGCCGTAAAAAACACCCGCAAAATCACCAAGCGCGATCTCCTCTGGAACGACGCCCTCCCAAAAATCGAAGTCGACCCCGAGACCTACACCGTGAAAGCCGACGGACGCATCCTCACATGCGAACCCGCCAAAGTCCTCCCCATGGCCCAGCGCTATTTTCTTTTTTAACTCGCGTCTCAATAAAGAACAGTCAGCAGTGCCGCGCGCGACGGCATTTTAACAATCTAACCCCTTTAACTATTTAACCCTTGGAGCCTTGGTGGTAAAAATTCCCCATGCCCTTCACTCGCATCGCAGTCGCCGCCGACCTCCCTTCCATCGCAGAATTCGACGAATGGCGCATAGTCTCCCTGCAAACAATCGCCTCCGCATTGCTCGCTCACCTGGAATCCATCTGCAACCGCGACAGGATATGGATCTCAACCAATGCCGACAATCTACCCATGCAGGGACTCCTCCAAAAACGCGGCTACGAGCGCAGCGGCATCATCGAAAACCTCGACCCCATCCCGGAGCTCGTTTACAGTAAGCGTATAGCGCGGTGAGTCTAAATTACCCCCGCCGGAACGCCTGCACACTGGCCACAAAATCATCAGGCACGCCGAAATCAAACCGCTGCGCATTCTCCATCTCCAGCGCAAGATAGCCTTCGCGCTGCCGTTGGATTTCCTGGGCCCGCGTAAGCTGGAATTCTCCATTGTCCCGTACATCATCACGGATCATTTCCTCCAGGATCTCGTAAACCGAAGGCGCCAGTAAATGCATGCCGAACCAGCCCAGAAAAATGTCATCTCCCAATCCATCCACCCGCAGCTTCTCCCGCGCAATGGCAACATCCGGCTTTTCAATAATCAACGACACATCGATGAGCCGCGTATTCTCCGCGCGCCGCACACCTGCGATCGTGCCAAAGCCTTTCAACTCACCGGGCCCGATGCGGTTGACCGCCGATACACTCTTCCCTCCCGAGCCCGCGGCCATTCGCGCCAACTCCTCATAAGGCGACACCGGGCTTCCGCGAAATAAATGATCACCAAGACAGAGCAACACCATCCCGTCACCCGCAAACGCCTTGGTTTGATACACAGCATGCCCATATCCCTCCTGCTCATGCTGCGTGACAAAGCAGACGCGTTCCGCAAGCTCACGCATCCTGCCTGCCTCTGCCAGCAGTTCCGGATATTTCGCAAGCCGCTTGAGATAAGCCTCGTCCGGCCCCTGCAAATATTCACGAATCGGCCGGTCATCACCCGGCTGCACGATGATGCAGATCTCCTCAATCCCCGCCTGCACAAGCTCAAGCAGGTGGTAATGAATCAACGCCCGCGCAATCCCATCCTGCCCCACCACCGGAAAAAGTTCCTTCTTCACCGCATGCGAAGCAGGAAAATGCCGCGTCCCAAGACCCGCAGCGGGAACAACAGCCTTACGAACTTTTAGAGGAAAATCAGTCATGGTATTCAACACCTCTTCTTCACACCTGTTCCCCGCGCCAGCCCCCTGCGCTGAAGTTGTAACGCCGCGCCCCAAATTCCATCGCCCCGGGCGAAGTCCCTTCAAAAATATCAGGCATCACACCGATCCGCCGGGAATATTCCACCGCGATTTGCGGGATGTGCTCCTTCAACGCATCCAGTTTTCCAAACACAGCCACAGTCCCGCCCGTTCCGCCGCCAGTAATTTTCGCGCCGTACAGCCCCAGCTTCGGCCCGCGCCTGCGCACCGCCTCCACCAGGAAATCAACCTCCTCGACCGACAACTGGCAATTGGTGCGGTAACTCTCATGCGCCGCATACATCAATTCCCCAGCGCCCGCCAGCGCCGCCTCGTCCCCGCCTTTCGCGGCCTTCAGCAACGCCATGAACTTCTGCACGCGCTCGTTTTCCTCGATCGGGTGCAGCGTGGGCCCCGCAACCCGGTAGTGCGCATCCGGCTGGATCGTCGTGACTGGATCATCGTGCGTCTTGTGCTTCGCAAGAAATTCAGACCCGACGACCGCCTCGGGAATTTTGGAGAAATACTGCGCGCGCAATTCCTGCACCGAAAGCTCCGTCAGGTAATCCAGCGGTGCCTTGCCTGTATCCGCCCGGATATCGTTGATGATCTTCTTCCCCATGAACGCCCCGATACGCGTGTCGCTGTACGGATTTGCCCCCACGGAATGCCGCACCATCGAGTTGATCCCGGCAAACCCCGTCCCTGGCGGAATCTCCACCTCGCCCATCACCATCCCCGGTCGGCAGAGGATATGCGTCAGCTTTCCACGCTGCCCGCTCGTGATCGCAATCTGGTCCATGATCCCGCACGGCGCTCCCACCACATGGTTCTCCGCCATCTGCCCGAGCCGCGCAATGCGTGGGCCGTCCAGCGCCGCGCCGAGATAAGCGTTCAGGCACGTCAGCGTCCCGATCTCCACCGCTGCGGAACTCCCGATCCCCACATTCATCGGTACCGCGCTCAGCAGGATCATGCTGAATCCGTACGGCATCTTCACCGATTCTTCTTTCAACAACGTAAAAATACTCCCGCCGATATATCCCACCCACGACACCAGCGGATTCGACTGGCAGAGCGTGCGCACCTCCGCATAGCTCCCAAGCCCGTCCCCCGAGGTGAAATATTCGAGCGGAATGCGCGTCTCCACCGGCAGCGTGCATTTGCCCACCTGCAGTGTCCTGATTCGCAGCGTCCGGTCCGTGCGCGGCTGCAGCGCCACCAGCATCCCACGCCCCAGCACCGCCTCGCACACATTTGCCCCCGAGTAATCCGCAATGCCACCCATCACATCGAGTCGCGCCGGTACCCGCGCCACCCAGATCTCGCCACTGTTAAAAAACCCCGCAAACCCCGTCGGGTCGCTATTGGGCCGTTGCAACAGCCGCTCAAATTCATGCACTTCAAAGGGGAGTTCGGAAGGAGTCATCGAGCCAGAGGCTAATTGCCCCGTCCCCTCAGGAAAAGACGAATTTTAAAGCACACATTCAATGTTCAAGATTGGATGTTGGACGTTGAAAGTTCTCTCCCCCCTTTGTGCCTTGGTGGTGAAATTTTCCCCTGCCTGTAAGCCAGCGGCCTCTGCCCCGTATGCTTGAGAAACAACCGCGAAAAATAATACTCATCATGGATCCCCACCCGCGCCGCCACTTCCTTGATCCGCAACGACCCCTCGCTGAGCAACCGCTTGGCGCTGGCCACCCGCAGTTCGTTCAAATAAGCCGCCGGACTGCATCCCGTTTCGCTCGTGAACAACCGGCGGAGATGGTCCGCCGACATCGGGAGTCCCGCAAGCGCCAGTCCGGAATGAAAATCAGGATCCGCCATCCGCTCCTCAATCTCACGGCGCAGGGCCCGCACCAAAGGATGCGTCTGCTGCGTAAAAGAACACTCCCGCGCAAGATGAATCAGCAGCAATTCAAAAAGATGATCGGTAGCCTCCTCCCAGCGCGCGCCTTTTTGCAGCCATTCATCATGCAGCAGCGAAGTAAGCCGCAAAAAATTCGACTGCGAGCGGTCCGTATGAAGAGGCCGGCTGCTATCGCCAAACGGGCAATGGTTCGCCGTGATGAAAAAGCCAAGGCACGCCTCTTTGGTCATCTCGCTGTGGGGGATGAACGGCGGATAACAGATCACCGTCCCCGGAGAAAAAGGAACCCGGTTCTCGCCCACGACAGCCACCCCGCGCCCGCTCAAGTAGAGGCCGATTTCCCAGCAATCGTGCGCGTGGGATTGGGATCCCTGGTAAGGGCCGATCTGCGCAATGGAAAGTAGCTTTGACATCCCGGGGCGTCTTTAAATGTTTGGCGGAGCGCGGTTTTATCCATCGGAACCGCTGTTCAGTCCATTCTCTTCCGGGATCATAAATGCCACGTTAGCCGCATGCAAATGAATATGGAAACCGCCCTGTCCGATCTCGGAGTCCACCACGACACATTAACTCAATCGGATCGTGCCAACCTGGATCGCGAAGGCTACATGATCGTCCCCAATGTGCTCTCCGCTGCGCAGGCCGCTGAAATTGCCGCCCGGTTGGATGCGGTTGCCGCCGCCGAGGGCGAAAACGCCGGCAAGGATTTCCAGGTCGAAAAAGGCGCGACACGACTAGGCACTCTTATCAACAAAGACCCCATTTTCGACATCTGCTTCCTGCATCCTCTCGGCCTTGCGGCGGTAAACTACATCATGCAGGGCGATTTCGGCCTCTCATCGATCACCGGGCGCGCGGCCAGGCCCGGGGAAGGTTTGCAGGCACTCCATCGCGACAATGAGACGCTGGATTCCGCAAACGTCCTGTGGGCGGTCAGCGACTTTACTCCCGAAAACGGCCCCACGCGCCTCATCCCGTACTCCCATCTCTTCTCCACGGCCCCGAGGCAGTCCATGGCCGACCCCATCGCCCGCCACCCGGATGAAATTTATGTCATCGTCCCGGCAGGCGCCATGATCGTCATCAACGGGCGCACCTGGCACGGCGGCACAAATAACACCACCGCGCGTCCCCGCCATCTGGTCAGCGCATTCTTCCTTCCGAGAGGCCGCTACCAGACCGATTCCCACCGCAAGCTCACCACAGCCTCCCACCAGCGCCTCGGCGAGTCCGCACGCTTCGTGATCGATCACGAATATCCGGATGCCGGGCATTGATCGTTTGGAGTTCGGGTGCTGCGACTACTGCCACCCCGGTCGTTGCAGCCACAGGCCCCCCTTAGCATTTAGCCTTCAGCTTTATACTTTTCTTCTCCCTCCCTTTCCGGCTTGCCTTCCGGAAGAGGCACTGATTAGAAGAGGGCGGCATCGCTTTCGGGATGCATTGGAGGTGGGCTATCTCTCCAATCAAATTCACCTGAAACCTTTCAAGGAAACAAAACCATGAAGTCATCGATGATCCGCAGGCAGTTTGTAATGATGTTCCTCACTCTATGCGTGGCAGGTACGGCGCAGGCGCAATACTCCTCCACTCCCAATCCCGATGGCACCGGCCAGATCATTGTCGGCAACGGCACGCTCGGCGCTCTGAATTCCACCTCCACGCCGGTGGCGCTCTCGGCGGGCGGTTTTGACCAGGTGACGCTGAACATCGGAAGCATGGCAACGGCAAGCGGGGTGGATACGATTGCGTTCACCACGTCGAACGACACGCTGGTGAATAACGGCACCGTCATTGGCCAGGATAACGCAAGCATCGGAGCCAATGGGTTCAACGCGATCAGCTTCACCGTGGCGGGAGCGCTCACTGGCGAAAATGTGACTAATAACGGCACGGCCACAGGCGGCATGGGCGGCGCCGCATCCGTTGGTTCCTTTGTAACAGCGGGCAACGGCGGCGACGGGATCAATTTCAGCGGCGGTTCCGTCAGCGGCATCACGGTGTTGAACACAGGCAATGCGGTCGGGGGCAATGGTAATGCCGTCTCGGGAGGCAGCGTGGAAAATGACGGCGGTTCTGGAGGCGCGGGCATCCTCCTCTCCGCCACCGGCTCCATCAATGGCGTCACGGTTACCAACTCCGGCAAAGCCACGGGCGGCGACGGAGGCAGCGCCATGGATAACCTGGCGTTCAGTGGCAGCGGCGGTGACGCCATTACATTTTCCGCAAATACCATCAGCAACGTGACCTTTGCCAACTCCGGCCTGCTGACCGGAGGTAATGGCGGCCCCGCCGGCATTGCCACCAGCCTCAGTATAGCGGGCAACGGCGCCGCCGGCGTCGATTTCAGCGCCCAGGGGACGCTGGGCAATATCGCGTTGACGAATACCGGAATCGCCATGGGGGGCAACGGCGGAGCCAGCAACAATCCTGGCAACCTCAGCACGGGAGGGAATGGG
>JBAVPB010000421.1:0-4353 GCA_049692655.1 Chthoniobacteraceae bacterium
GGGCCAGGGTGGCCATATTAGGGAAGCGGGTGTTGGTGAGATGCCAGGGGGCGCCGTTTGCCTCGCCGCAGAACTGCCACCCGGCATCGAGTACTGAGAAGGGACGGTTTGCGGCGGAGCCGGCCAGCTCGGAGATCGCCGCTGTGTCGCGCAGGATGGTTTCGTGGGTGCTTTTGCCGTAGGAGTAATACCAGTCGTTGCCGCCATAGACCGGCGCTGAGGGGAGACGCGGGGAGGGGGACATCAGGCGGCAAAAAGAGGCGGCTGCTTCGAACGGCGATCCGTCCCATTCGCCGGTCACGACTTCCGCCGCGCGCAGGGTGCGGTCGCCGGGCTGCATCGGCATGGTTCCGTTGCGAAGATCGAGCCAGAGGGAGATGCCGCCCGCATCCACCGTCCAGAAACAGAGGCTTCCCGCGCCGGTCTTCACGCCCCAGCCGGTGGTCCGGCCCGCCCCATGCGCCAGGAAATACCAGGGCATGACCCGCTCCGGAACAAAGGCGCGCCAGGCGAGGTCGCCGTAGCCGCGTTCCCAATGGTCGCCGAGAAAAAGCGTTCCGGCGGGAAACTGTTCGTCCCAACGCAACACGGCCCGATGTGCGCAGTCGCCGAGCGCCTGCACATCGACCGCCAGCAGACCGGCTTCGACCCGGCAGGTCACGTCTGTGCCGGCATGGCTCCAGGTTGCGCCGGAATGGGCGCCCGGCAGTAGTTGATGGTTGTTTTCGGCAAAGAGAATGCGGTCAGGAGGACGGATTTGTTTCATGGAGATGGGAATTTTTTTAAACGGGGATATGGGTGGGGCCAGCTATTGGCAAAGGAAGTACAAAAACACGATGAGGTTAATATTATTTTTGCCCAGTAGGAGTGGCGGTGCCGTCTGGCGCGACAATAAATGTAGTCTTTCTTTGATGAGCCTTGTTTCCTTCTTCCAGATATTCAAGGCACTTTCGGAGAGCGTTTTTTGAGTCAGTTTTTTGCCCGCTCTCGAAATTCCTTTTTGCTTCTTCTGCGTGACCAAGTGCGATGCCGAACCAACTTGCTCTCGTTGAATTGGTATTCCTGCGAAACTTCTCCTGGATTCGTCCAATAAGCTCGTCAAGACGTGGATTCACCTTGGATTCCGGATGCTCAACTTCCACATCAGCGAAGAGACAATAGATCAGTCCCTGAATATCCTCCAGAGTGTTGTCATCGTTGAAGATCATTCTTTATTCGATGGTGCTCATAACAGGCAATCTGTCAAAATACAATACTGCCCGCCGCAATTGGCGACGATTCGCTTGATGTTTTGATATGATATAAAGAGAAATCGTACAAAACTCCTGAAATCAAAATTGAGATTTTCAAAAAAATGCCAAGGACTACCACTGTGAACGCTGATGTCGAACAAGATGGATATGCCATTGTTCCGGGTGTGATTGGTGAGGTGGAGCGGTGTGAGTTGATTGCGTTGATGGGGGATCTTTCCGGCGCGGGGCGGCGTGGGTTGCTTGGTTTACCGGCTATTGCGGCGCTGGCCCGGTCGTCGCGGCTGCTTGATCTTGTGCGGGGTTGCTTTCCAGCAGAGGAGAGCGGCTTGATTGAGCCGGTCCCGGTGCGGGCCATTTACTTCGACAAGTCGCCGTCGGCTAACTGGCTGGTGCCATGGCATCAGGATCTGACGCTGGCGCTGCGCGACCGCGCGGAGGTGCCGGGGTTCGGCCCCTGGAGTGTGAAGGAAGGCATTCCGCATGTGCAGCCGCCCATGGAATTACTCGGGCAGATGATCTCCGTGCGGTTGCACCTCGACGATACGGACGCGACCAACGGGGCTTTGCGTGTGCTGCCCGGTTCGCACCGTCTGGGGAGGCTTTCGGCGGAGAGTATCCGGGAGTTGCGCGCGGAGCAGGAGGATTTTCTTTGCGTTGCATCCGCTGGCGATGCCTTGTTGATGCGTCCGCTGCTTCTCCATGCATCGGGCCGCTCCACGAGCGAGCGTCATCGGCGTGTATTGCATATTGAATACGCGGCATTCGTGCTTCCTGCGGAACTTGAGTGGCATGATGCGGCGTGAGCCAAAAAACATTTAACAGGAGATAACGGAGATAACGGAGGGAACGGAGAAGAGGGCATACCTGTTCCTATGTTTTTCCCAATCGACTGCTGAAATGGGGATAAAATGAAGAGATTTGTTGGCTAACGCCTTCTGGAAATTGTCAAGAATCAAGGGCTGACCCCGACGGCCCGTTGGAGAAAAAGGATGGTGGGTGGGGCAGTCAGTCAAGGATTGACCCCGCTGGCCGCAGGCGTCGCTTCAATCAGATTCATTGTAAATGTGAAGCGGGTCTCCTGGATGTCTGAGCTGACTGTCAAGGTGCCGCCGTGCGATTTGGCGATCTGTGACGCGATATACAGTCCCAAGCCGAGGCCTTTTTGATAATTCTCGGAATCACCCCGGGAAAAAGGCTCGAAAAGCCGTTGAAACTTGGCGGGCGGTATCGGATTGGCAGCATTGGAGACGGACAGCTCTAATTTACCGTTGGACGTCACGGCGTGCACACGCACTGGTTTATCCGGGTTGCCGTGATTCATCGCATTGGACAGCAAATTGATGAAGAGCTGGGAGAGGCGTTTCCGGTCGTAGCGGATGTTCCCTTCCAAGGAAAAATGTGAATCGATCTTCCGGTCCGGCCAGATGGCCTGTACCTCCGCGACGACCTGTTTCAGCATCGGGGTGAGTGGTTCGCTGGTAAGCGCATCCAGCTCGATGCCGCCCCCGAGCCGGCCACGGGTGAAATCGAGAGCGTCCTCGATCAAGCCGGCCATCTGTGAAACGCTCTTCTTCATGACGTCCACGATGCCGGCCTGCTCTTCGTCCACGCCAATGGCCTTCAATAAGGCGGTGTTCATGGAGATCGCATTCAGGGGTGTCCTCAGATCGTGACCGAGGACGCCGATGAATTGTTCCCGAAGCTCGGCGGTTTCGCGTTCGGCCAGGAGATTGGATTCGCTGTGCGCCAATTTATCAGTTGCATCGATGTGGAAAGCTATCAATTCGGCGAACAATTTGAACATGCCGATGATTTCCGGTGTATTGACCTTTGCCGGTTCGGGATGAATGGAGCACAACGTGCCGAAAAATGTTCCATCGGCCAAAATGATCGGCATGGAGATGTAGCTTTGGAAACCATATTGCCGAGGGGTATGATGGTTTCGATAAACGGCGTCCTCCGACACATGATCGATGACGACGGCATTCCGGGACTCGCGTATCTCGTGGCAGATGGTGCTCTCGACTTTCAGCTCTCCACCCGGTTTCAAGCCAAAATTGATACGATCGAGCACGCTGCAGGCGATCCAACGTTCGCCGGTGACACGGGCGACGGCGGCGAAGCCCATGCCCGTAGTGCGGCAAACAACGTCCAGAATCGTGGGCACTGCGGAGATTTTGCCGATCAAGGCGATGTCGTCAGCGAAGTTTTCCGGTGTTGCTTCTAAATCGGGGTTTTCCATTTGATTCGTCATTCAGAAGCCGTGTGCTTCTCTCCGGGATTTTCCCTCAAAACCATGGTTCTACAATCTTTTTAAGGAAATTTCAGGAGGATGGTTCGATGAGGGAAAGATGATAGTGCCGTCAAGAAGTGTCTCGAATGGTGTGGGAATGATTCGCGTAATTGGATTTTTCCGTAGAAAAGGGTGCATGCTCATGGATGTGGATGGAGTTACTGAAGAGGCGCGGCTTGCTTATCATAAAAACGGGTTTGGCGTTATTCCGGGGTGTGTTTCCGTGGAGTGGGTGGAGATGGCGATAGCGGCAATCGAGGATGTCTAGGCGAGGGTGAATGAGTTGCCGGTCGAGGTGATGGAGAGGCTGGCGATGGAGCGCGATCTGCCTGCGAGGAAACGGGGTGGGATCGAGCCTTGTGAGACGGGGGATGCGATTTTCATTATTAATGAGCTGCCGGTGGTTTTGCCAAGGCTTGCGGCCTTGCTGATTGATCCGGTTTTGGTTGGGATTGTCCGGCGGTTTCTTGAGACGGATGATATCCGGTACCATTTCAGCAATGTGACGATGAAGAGAGGACGGATCGGGAGTGGGATTTCGTGGCACCGGGATTTTTCGAACCGGTATATATGCCCGAAGCGGTCTTCGTTTTTGCGGATGATGGTGTGCCTGGATGGGATGGATGCCGAGAATGGGGCGACGCAATTTGTGGAGGGGTCGCATTTGATTTCGGATGAGCATGCGGCGGGTGCGGTGTCGTCGCTTGCAGCGGCTGATCCGCAGGCGGTTGTCATGACGGCGTGTTGCGGGCCGGGGTCGCTGGTGTTGATTCATCCGAAGTCGGTGCATGGCGGGGCGCCGAATGC
>JBAVPB010000422.1:0-1972 GCA_049692655.1 Chthoniobacteraceae bacterium
TCCCAAGTGAGAGGGCTTCCTTCAGCAGCCTCTCGGATTCATCGTAATGGTCCAGTTCCGTGCAGGCGCGGCTGTATTCGCTAAGCACTTCGGCGTAGTAATCGTTATTCTTGAGAAACGATTCACGCCCGTGCAGCACATTGATGACTTTCTCGTAAGCCTCCGCGGCCTCGGCCCATTTTTGAAAATGCAATGCAGTGTGTGCGCGAACAAGCATTGTCTCCACGTCGTCCGGATCGAACTGCACCGCCTGTTGCGCCGCCGCATACGCCTCTTGGTCCAACTTCTTGTTGCTGTACGCTATCGCCAGATTTTGCCAGGCGGGACCGAATTTGGGATCGAGTTCCACGGCTCTTTTGAAATTCACAATCGCGGCATCCTCATTTTCCATCTTCACCTGCATGCAACCGAGATTGTTCAGCCCGATGGCGTAGGTGGGATCAATCTGGATCGCCTTGTTAAAGGCATCTGCTGCGGATTTCAAATCCCCCCGCGCTTCTTTGAGAAGCCCCAGGCTGTTCCACAACATTCTTGAGGATTTTGTCAGTTTGAATCCTTTGTCCAAAGCGGCTTCACTTTCTGCCAGGCGCCCTTTTTGAATGAGGAGCGCACCGTAATCATTCCATATCGTGGCGTCGGTGGCGCCGAGCTTCGTGGCTTTTTCAAAAGCAGCCAGCGCATCGTCAGGGCGTTTGTCGAAATACAAATTGATACCCAGGTTTTCCCACGCTTTCGCATGTGCGGGATCCAATTGCACCGCCTTTTGCAGCGCGATCACAGCCTCATGCTCGGAATTTGCCTGCGCCTGGCAGAGCCCAAGTTGATACCATGCATCAGCATCTTCCGGCTTTCGGGCAGTCAGTATTTTTAATCCGGAAATCAATTCATCGAGAGTCGGGCGCGGATGGCCCGCCAATTCATAATTGGGCACGGCCCTTTCAAAGGCAGGTTCGCTATTCGGGTAGGAACCTCGGGCTCCGGCGATTGAAAATACAAACAAAGCCAGCATGCCAAGCGAAAGGCGCCGGTTTTTCATTGCCATGGTTCTTCCCGCCTTTGATTGCAGATGAAAACGGTTCCTGCCAAAGTATTTCGATTTCAAACAAAGCATTGGCTGGCATCAACACTTCTTCCTCCAGCCAAGTAAAGTAGAATTCGTCAGAGGCCCTCATGGGAAATTTCCTCCGCGCCAAAACCTCGTTTTCCGGGGCGCTTATAAGGAAACAAGCCTCACGGTTTTTCCGCGACAACCTTCCCATCCCGCCAGATATAGATTGGCGTGCCATGAAAACGGGCAACCTTGCGTGCTTCTTTCGCAGCACGACGCAATGCGCGCAGTATTACTACTTCGGATTCGCCTGCCTGATTCACGCCTTTGGTTGATTCCATTTTTCAGTCGTTAGCAATTTTGGGACTCTCCCCTGAATTATCATACACGCTCCACTTATCGGCAAAGGGCTTGTAAACCTTTTCGAAATTTTCCCAACCCTGGGAAAACGACGCAATACATAGACACGAGGCACATCATGCCCACCCTGCTTCACCCGGCCTGCAATGTGGCGAACTGCAAGGCTGGGCACTTTGTATTATGCTCTCTGCGCGTCCTTTTCAGGCATCTAAAAACATGGTTTTATGCTTTTGTGAAAACCACGCTCTACATATCAGACACCTTCTTTCGCAAGACCAAAGCGACAGCCGCATTGGATGGACAAAGTTTCGGGGATTTTGTCATAGAGGCCGTGAAGGAAAAGCTGGCACGTCCCGCCCGGGGCCGCAAGGGCTGGCAGGCCGTGTTCGGCAAACTCCCAGCAAAAGCTGCGCGTGAGATGCGGGCCATTGTCGCGGATCCTGAATTCAGAAAAATCGATTGGAAGTAAATACCGCAACGCGCTGTCACACCCGCACCGGCGGCAGCGCCTTGTTCTGAAGCTCCAGCAACATCGCGTTGATTTCGTCCGCGATGCGTTCCACC
>JBAVPB010000423.1:0-19630 GCA_049692655.1 Chthoniobacteraceae bacterium
GCGGCAACGCGACACAGAATGCAGCCTCCGCATTCATGGTGAACGGAACATTGAGCGGCAGCGACACGCTGGTGGCGGGAGCAAGCCTCTCGGGCACGGGCTCGGTGGGGGCAACGACATTGAACGGTACGGATGACATCAGCAGTGCCGCAACATTGACGGTGGCAAGCCTTGCGGTGAACGGAAGCGGGAACACGATCAGCAGCGGGACGGTGAACGCGACAGCAGGAACGAGTTTGAGCAATGGCAGCAGCCTTGCAGTGAATGGGACACTGGGTGGCGGGACGGTGACGACCGGCAGCGGAGCAGTATTGTCCGGCACGGGAATAATCACAGCCGGGGTGACGGTGAGCGCGGGAGGCGTGACCAGCCCCGGAGGAACCTCGACCGGAGTGTTGACCTCGGACCTTGCCTACAATTCGGGGGCGGCAGCCAACTTCAACGTATCGACCAGCGGGAGTGCGGGAAATCCGCAGGGGCATCTCTCGCATCTGTTCTACTCGCAGATGGTAGTGACGGGATCAGCCGGCCAGGTGGGCCTCGGGATTGGCACGGGAGTGACGCTGGGACTAGGCACAAACGGCACGACGAGCCAGACGGCAACGGCAGCCCAGATCCAAGGGGACGGAACGAGCAATTCTGGCGTGACCTTGCAATTGACCATCTCAAGCACCGACTACGCGGCGCTGACTGCAAACGCATCGGCAAATTACCAGGCGAAGGCGGGGAACACGGGGCTGGACAACTACTTTGTATTCAATCTTGGATCGACCTTATCGACAGGCCGGTTCTCAACCCTGGACATCGATGTCCTCGGCGGGTCGAACACGGCAGGGACGATCTTCTACTCGGGGGCAAACGACCGGTTTGCGGCGGACGGGGTAGGCAACACGATCGGCGATGTGTTCATTGGCACCCAGGAGTATGCATTGAGCTACACGGGCAACTTTGGGGCGAACTCGACGATCGGCGGCAATGACATTGTACTGACGGCGATTCCCGAGCCCAGCACCTGGGGAATGATTTTAGGTGGTTTTGGAATGCTCATCGGCTTCCAAAGGTTGCGCAAACGTCGGGTGGGGATCTGACGGGGGATCGCAACTGATCAAGTAAGGCCCCTCTTGTCTTAAAAGACGGAGGGGCATCTTTCTGCACACTGGACCAGCTACCTCAAAAGCGAAGTGGATCTCCGGGATGATCTAACACTGCGAGGATGCCTCTCGATTTTATTTCCACTCACATCTACTTGGTGGTTTCTGCGGAGATTAGCGCTGGGCAGGCAGTGCATGGGAAACATGGAATGAAATAGGACAGCCACATAATATCTCGCCTATAGATTATGAGCTTCTCCGTACGCACACTGAACCAAAGTACAAAGCGCATCTCCAACAATCCAAAGCCGAGCGCATTGCGAGCACTTTTTCTCTCGTTAGCAATGAAGTCATCTATCTTTGTGTGTGACCATCGCAAAAGGGTGCTGTTACAATCAAGGCTGCAGATGTCGATATTTTGGATAGTGCGATGGGCGAACGTTCCTCCTAAGACAAGCGGCGTATTTACTCTTCAAAAATACGTATCTTGCCAGCAAGATTAACACCTCACCGTCAGCAGGTCTGACAGGAAAACATTGGACGGGGAAGGTGGCCTGCGCTTCAAACCCAACGCCGCGCGAGGTTCCGCCCATGAGAGTGGCGGCGCTGACAATTGGAATTATTAAAAAATGCAAATATTTGCATTTTTCCTATTGCGTGGCTGTGTTTATGTGGCTAAAAGTCACCGGAATGAACAGTCGATTATACTCTTATGTTGTCGCGGGTTTCGTCTTCTCGCTATTCTCAGGATACTGCATGGGGCAAGCTGCAGCTGATACAATGTTGCAAAGCAATGATTTCTCGTCGGATGCTCAGAAGGCTGACTTTGTCGCTTATCAACCGGAGACTGCATATAGCGTGGTTGCTGATGGAGTTAATATTGAGAACGATCAACTGCGCATAGATACATTGGGAATTGTGGTTACGTCGCGAGTGTTCGACATTAGTGGTGGACCAGTCATAATGAAATTCAAGCTGGCCGAATGGTTTGGAAAAGGGTTGGGCGATCCGGTTTCGCTTGGTCTTGTTGCCTTCTATCCCAACGAGCGCGGCAAAGGCGATGGTGTTATTGGCAGATTTTGGGAACTCAAGCAAAACGGCCAATGGCAAAATGGTCTTTATAAAGAAGCAGGTAAGAGTTTTGGTGGCGGAGGACAGTTTGATCTGGGACCCGTAAAGGTTGGAGATACTATCGAGGTGATTACTGGGAGAGTGAACGCGCCCGGTGTGAATGATCCGCGCGGCTTCACGGTGCGTATTAATGGCCGGGCTACCTATCTCTTTAGCAATTCCGGCCCGCATGCAGGTGCCGTACAGCTCGGTGTCGTTCGGATGAAAGGAGCGCTAATCGACGATTTCAGTGTCCAACGCTTTAGCGGTTCTGTGGTAGAAGCGCCAAAAGCTGCGGTCCCTGTTGTTGCGGCAACGGCAATGCCTGTCCCGTCAGCTTCCCCTGACGAAAAGGCTGATCTGCGGATATTATTCATTGGCAATAGTCTTACCTATTTTCACGGTCAGCCGCAGGAGGTTCAGGATCTGGCTGCTTCAGCCCAGCCTCCGTTGAAAATTCAAACACAGCTTATTAAGGGGGATGGTGTGCAATTGAGCTGGCATCTTAAAGAAACAACTTTCCAAGCGATCCGTAGCGGTCATTGGGATTATGTGGTGCTTCAGGATTTCACTGATCCACGAAGGGCGCCGGAGAAGTTCTTCAATGCGGTCCGAAAGCTGGACGCTGTTATCAAGGAATCAGGCGCAAAGACAGTGTTGCACATGAACATGGTTGAGAATGGAGCACCGGAGTCTGAAGTCCAGGCTCAGATTGCAGCCTATGAGACAATCGCAAAAGAAGTCGGTGCCATTATTGCGCCGATTGCTCGTGGATATGTGCAGGCGAAAGTCGAGCGCCCTGAGATCCCCCTCCAACAGCCCGATGGCAGCAAAGTTCATCCGGTTCGCAACGGCTCCTATCTCAATATCTGCATTTTCTTTGCAACGATGACGGGTCATAGCCCGGTTGGAGCCACTCATATATTGAAAGGCGTGAAACCCGAGGATGCACTGTTTCTGCAAAAGGTCGCGTGGGAAACAGTGCAAAAATATGTGAAGCCGTTACCGACATTGCCTGGACCTCGATAGCTGAGCCGTTTTGGATTTCATAGATGAAGTGGGACGACGGCTTTTTCCGCAGGGGTAGCTGAGATCGTCGTGGAAGAGGCTATGACATCCCGGCGGTTGCCGCATCAGGATTCCAACCAGTTTGGACCTACCCAAAAATCGCAAGCCATTTTAGGAAATTGGAACCGGACGTGTTATTGGAGCCGCGCAATACCTGCTGACTTAAACGCCCCGATATCCATGCAACGGCACCATGCCCTCAAGAGGGGTAACGGGTATCGGGAGCCCATCTCTCATCCCTCCAGTCGAGGGTGGGGCCTTTCGCTGAGACTCGTTTCCTTACCGTCCGCTTGCGGATTTCTTCAACCACCCGTGTGGCGCGGGCCATTGAGAGATGCCGTAGTTGAACTATCTGCAGGGTGTCCCTAAATCTGTCCCTTCTTGTAGTCGGAGAGTAGTGACGAAGTACGCTGCGGTATTGCTTGATTACTCTGTAGAAACTGTTATTTTTGGCCACAAATCAGCAGAAAATTCGCCGAATCCCACCCCTTCCGCCATTTCTTGAAAAAGAAATGAAATCTTCACACCGCATTAAAACCTGATTGTTTTAATTGTCGGCTTTTTCTTTTCAATCAGAATTGGTGTGCCATGCGGTAGCGGCGGGGGGTCTGGCGGAAGGTGGCTCGAAAGAGGGCATAAAAATGGGAGAGATCCTGAATGCCGCATTCCAAGGCGATGTCGGCAATGGGTCTGGAGCTGAGCTTTAATTCGCGGGCGGCGTGTTCCATGCGGATGCGGTTTACATATTCACCTGGTGTGCAATCGAGGCGCGCCCGCATGACGCGGGCGACATGTTCCGGGCTTCGCCCCGCAGCCCGCGCAAGGCCTGCCGCGCCTTCGGAAAAATAAGAAACGTCCGGGATCAATTCGAAAGCGCGAGTGAGCCATTCCGGGAGCAACCTGGATTCCGCGTGCGATACGGATTGAAACATGGAATAGAGCCCGAGAAGGAATCTCTCGAGCGCCAACCGCTGCCGGGAGGCGCAGGCGAGTGTGGTGATCTCGCCTCCAAGAATCTTCAGTTGCAGTGTGGAAAGACGCATGCGTGCGGGGAGTGGCGTGGAGCGATCGTGGAAGGAGATTAGATCACGGCGATGCCGCGCGAGCAGGTCGGCCAGCACTTTCGGCGAGAAGGCGAGATTGACGAGCATGAAGCCGGCGGCATCCACGGAAGCCAGCACATGCCGATCCGCCGCCCGGACGAAAATCAGGTCGCCGGGATCAAGATTTTTGTCCATGCCGTTGATGGAATGGCGGGCGCGACCAGTTTCCACCCAGAAAATTTCCGGAAAATCGTGGGTGTGGAGAGAAGCCCGACGGCCCGGCAGAAAGCGAAACCTGGCGAGATGATACCACTCATCGGGCCGAACCAGATCGCGCCAGAGTTTTTTTTCCATAAGATCAATATACCCCAATAAAGTATCAGCACATCCCAAGACAAGGCTTAAACCATATGCAAGTATATCCCTAAATGAAGACTTCCGCTGAATCCATTCCCGCAGCCCCTCCGCTTGCTGGTCTGACAACGTATGAGAAGGCCGCCCTTCCCGGCCTCGGTGTTGACGCGACTGTGGAGCGTTTGCGACGTTTCGTTTATCTGGAGACGCAGTGTTTCTTTCTGCTGGCCGCGCACTTTAATTCGCTGCCCGAGTGGGAAGTGAAGGGGGCTATATCGCTCCATCTCTGGCAAGATGCGGAACATAGTACATGGCTGCGCAACCGAATCATTGAGATGCGCACACCTCCGCATAACCTGGACAAGGTGCCCGATCCTGCATTGGAGATTTTCATCGGTGAACTCCGCCAGTCAGCGAATACCGCCGAATTTTTGAGGGGCATCTATGGTGTTCTGAAGCCCGCGATGATGGCTTCCTACGAGCAGCTACTGGCTGACGCACATCCGCTAGCCGATCAACCCACGCGGCGACTGTTGCATTTCATTACCCATGAAAAGACCGGGCAGATCGGGTGGGGCAGGGAAGCTCTTTCGGCTTTGGCGCCGACATCTGACGCAGTTACTTCCCGGGAAGCTTGTCTGCGGGCTTTTCTCGCTGCTGCAGGAGGAGTGGACGGCACGGGGCCGCGGGTGGATGCCGGGGGATTACCATGCAGCACAGGCGCATTTCCCCCTTCGCAGGCACCACGTCGCGACGAGCGGTTTTCCCATGTCTGGAATTCGCGGGGAGTGGTGCCTCGGCCGGAAAGCCCGGTGCATGAACGGATCTGGTGGATGATGAACGTGCGCCTGAATGAAATGCATGTTTCCGAGTTGATCGCGTCTGTGATCACGGACTGGAAGGGACAACCATGGGCATTTTATCACGATCTGGCCCGGCACCTTTGGGACGAGACCCGGCATTGTATGCTTGGCGAGGTGGCGTTCGCCTCACAGGGAATCGATTTTACCAAGATGCCAACTCATGTCGGTTTTGCAGAATATCCGAATACGAAACTTGAGCCGGCTGACCGGTATGCGTTCCTATGGGGCATCGAGCAAGGGCTCATGGTCAAATCCGGCAAGCAGGCTGAGGTAGCCCTAGCCAAAGCTGGCCACGACGAAATGGCAACGATGTTTCAGGATTTTGACTGGGCTGACGAGGTGCTCCATGCCCAGATAGGACGGCGCTGGCTGGAGCAAAAATATGGATCCCGCGATGAGATGAATGCTGTTTATGACCGGGTCCGTCCCCCCTACGATCAAATGAAGGAGGATGATCTCCGGCTCCCTGGACGCAATTGGTGGCCGGAATTTTATACCCGTTATCTCAAGGACAAGAATCTGAATGCGGGACAGGAGACTGAAGTTGCTCCGCCAGTAACAGACGGCGGATATTGAAGGAAAACATAACCAACTGGATACAAAGGATGCAAAAATGAGCCTCGTCATTGTTGGTGGCAGCGTGGTTGATATCATCATACCCCGTGCGCCTCGTCTGCCCACATGGCCGAGACATAGCGAATTCACCCCGCTCAATCTCGTGCTGCTGACCGAAGCGCCGTTGGTCACTCTTGGCGGCAATGGTGGTAATGCGGCTTATGTTGCGGCTTGCAGCGGTGCGAAGGTCCAGTTGCTGACCAATATTGGCGAGGACGCCTTCGGAGCGATGGTTCGTGGATGGCTGGCGGCGACGGGATGTCGGGTTCTGTCATCCAAAAAAAGTCATCGCACGGCAATCAATATCACCGCTGCAAATGCACGCCATGCGCGTGCAACTTTTTTTTATCCGGGTTCACCGCCAGCGCTGCCAGCGGCGCGTGATTTGCCAGTGAATACAACACACTTCCTGGTCTGTGGCTGGCCTCATCCACCTTTTGCGCAGCTGGAACGCTGCCTTCGTGTGTTGAAACGAAAGAGGGTGTTTACCGCAATGGATACCGGTCCGTTTCTGGACCGCCCATGGAGCATGGAGGAACTCAAATCACTGTTTGCCTCCCTCCATCTCCTGCTTGCGAATGAATATGAATTGAACGCCCTGACTCGAAGCACCAGCCTGGCGATTAGCTTGAGTAAACTTCGCAAGCATTTCCACGGCCACCTGGTCGTGAAACGGGGAAGTCGCGGCGTATTATGGCTGCCGGAGTTTTCGGACGAATCTCACAACATCAAGGCTCCCACAGTGCAGGCGGTGAATACCGTGGGAGCCGGTGATAGTTTCAACGGTTCACTGCTCGCCGCTCTTGCTCAGAAAAAAGAATTTCCACAGGCGCTGACTTATGCGGTGAAAATGGCGGCCAGGGTTGTGGCTTCCAAGGACGGGGTTCTCGGCGCAAAAGATTAGCAGGATGAAACCGATCCCGATTGCACCGCCTACGCATTGGATTAGTCTGGTATGCGAAAGGGTTAATTTCATGAACCATGACACTGAATAGCAAAAAATAGCAAAAAATAGAAATCAATTTAATCTTTTTGTTGATTTTTGCTGAAAAGCGGTTTTAATTCAATTTATGTCCATCCCCCAATGCTTGACGTTGCGTACCGCATTTGCCGGGAAGAAACGCTCGGGTTTCAGCCTTATAGAAGTAGTCATGGCGCTGGGCATCGTATCATTTGCATTTGTCGCAATCTTTGGGTTGCTCCCGATCGGGCTCACCAGTTTTCGCAACGCGATGGATGCCTCTATTGGTTCGCAAATCGTCCAGCAGGTCGTGACGGATGTGCAGCAGGAGGATTTTTCCCAGTTTGGAAAACCTGCGTTAGCGGGACAAGTAAAGTTTCCCATCCGATATTTTAATGACCAGGGAATCCAGGTCGGTGACCAAAACAACCCTCCAACGGCATCTGGAATGTTACAGGTGGTCTACTGGGAAAAAACTGTGGTCCAGACGCCTTCGCCGGCAATCTCGGGAACATCGTCAAACATGGCGTCGTCCAATCTCGCCACAATTATCGTCGATGTCGTCAAGAACCCGGGGAACAAGGCATTGCAAACTGATCCCAGCACTGGAGGGATCCTTGAGCAACCATCAAATGGGATTTACGTCTCCAGATATTTCGCATTTGCATCGCAGGCGCCATGAATATTCCCCACCGCTTGAAGCGCAGGCATCGACTGGCCGGGCGCAGTGAAGGCTTTGCGTTCTTTCACAAGTGCAAGCAAGGGTTTGAGGCGTTCACACTGGTTGAAACCTTGGTATCGCTCGCGATAATAGCCCTGCTGCTAGTCATTCTCTTATCGATGACGAACCAAATAACCGCGCTCTGGACCTATACAAGCGGACGAGGTGAACAGTTCAGGGAAAGTCGCGAAGCATTTGAAACAATCACGAGGCGGCTCAGCCTCGCCACACTGAATACTTATTGGGACTATGCGGATAGCAGCGGCAACGCGCGCACATCCGCAAACAGCAGCACGTTTACGCCGGTGACTTATGCAAGGCAATCGGAGCTCCGCTTCATCAGCGGCCCCATGGGTGGCTCCACGTCTATTTCCGGCACTACGGCTCCGCCTGCGGGGGCAAGCTGGCCTTCGCAGGGTGTTTTTTTCCAAGCGCCGCGCGGGGTTTCCGAGCCTGGTGTTTCTACGTTAAGTGGACTTTACTCGATGCTCAATACGTGGGGATATTTTGTGGAGTTTGGCCCGGATTCTTCTTCGCGACCGGGCATTCCCGGTCTGGGAGATGAAACGAGAATTCCCTACAAATACCGCTTTCGTTTGTGTGAGATGATTCAACCGGCAAACCAGCTTTCCATCTATCAATACACGTCCGGTCCATCGGGAAGTCCGACCTACACGGGAATCGACTGGTTTTCCGCTTCGTTGGGTGGCACCTCCCGCCCTGTGCATGTGCTCGCGGAAAATGTCATAGCGCTCGTGCTTTTGCCAAAGCTGGCTTCAGGTGACGAAACGGCTGGCGGTTACACTGACTCATCACTGGCGCCCAACTACTTGTATGATTCCACCGGGACAAACATGGGCGCGGCGCAGCTCGCGGACAAAAACCTAAATCCCAAGAACCAGCTTCCGCCAATCATCCAGGTAACCATGGTGGCCGTAGATGAAGCCAGTTACGGTAGATTCCAATCCGGAACAACCATGCCGGCAAATCTTGGCTTGGCTACACTATTTCAAACGGCTGGCAGTACAACGGATAATACCGTACCCGGCTATGCAAAGGATCTGCAGACTCTCCAAAACACTTTGCTGGCTAACAAAATAAACTACCGGGTGTTTACATCCAGCATCAAAATCAAGGGGGCAAAGTGGAGTGAAGACCAAACAAACTAGCCAACATGAACTGTAACCCATTCCATGTCCCAAGTGTGAAAAGAGGATTGTATCCACAGCATTCCCAAAAAGGAATTGCCCTCTTTATCGTGCTGGCAGTACTGGTGCTGATATCCGTGCTGGTAATCGCCTTTTTTTCCAGCATCACAACAGAAGTCAATTCGGCAAGGAGTTATGCCAATGGAGCCACGGTAAAACAACTTGCGGACTCCGCGGTGCAACTCGTGGTCGCACAGGTCGCCGACGGAACCAGTGGGACAAGTGCAAACTCCGGTACGGTCGCGTGGGCCTCGCAGCCCGGTATGATCCGGACATACAATACCAGCGGCACGCTGGATACATTTTACAAGTTGTACTCGGCAAATCTTCCGCTTGCAGTGAGCGGAACAACCGTCAATCCGGCGGTGGACACGCCGCCAGTGGGATGGAATGATCCGTCCAACCCGAGTGTATATCAGCAATATCAAGGATTATACACCGATCTCAACAGCCCTGTTACCCATGACGGGAATACCTATTTTCCGATTATCGATGGCAATGGTATAACGACGTTGACGCTCAGCGGATCGCAGGTGCTTACCTACTCCACCAGCGGCACGAGCGCCGATATAGAGGGCTTTTCCGTTGATCCGACAAAAGTGAGTTACAGTTCCTCAAAGGCGCTTTCCGGGTCAAACAACCCGGTATCCATGCCGGTGAAATGGCTCTATGTGTTGCAGGACGGAAAAATTGCAAGCCCAACGAGCAGCAGCAATGGGATCGTTACTTTTGATCCGGCATATCCGGTGCCGTCCACGTCAAATGCCATCGTTGGGCGGGTTGCATTTTGGACCGACGATGAGACGTGCAAGGTCAATGTTAATACGGCCTCCGAGGGGACATTTTGGGACCGTCCCTGGGCAAATACTACCACGGAACAAAATTTCGCGACAGCCATCCCCGCTCAGAACGAGTTTCAACGCTATCCCGGCCATCCCGCAAAGAATTGCCTGAGCACTGTTTTTGGCGCCGTCCTGCCTTCGCCGTCTCCGGCATGGTACTATGGCATATCTCCAGCAACGCAAACAACGAATACCAACGAACTTGCAGCGTATTACGATCTCATTCCCAGGGTTGCCGATGGCGGCACGAAGGGTGGAAATATCAATGAGGCCATCGGTTCCGGAGCTACATCATCGGCCAATCCCGCCTTCCAGCCGATCACCATGGACGGGGATCGCCTCTACGCTTCCACCGATGAACTGCTTTATTCGCCGGCCCTTGTTTCGGGGACACGCCAAACCAATAGTACGCTTCTACAGGCCATCACCGGGACCGCGGCCCCTCTTAACAATACCTTTCTGCAGAAAACGAAGTTCTTTCTAACCGCTCACAGCAGCGCACCGGAGCTTAATCTTTTTGGAAAGCCGCGGATGACACTCTGGCCTCTCCAGATGGATACGACCCAAAGAAATGCCAAGGATAAGTTGTTAGCCTTCTGTTCGACGATTGGTGGTTTGCCCTACTACTTCCAGCGTTATTCCACTTATACCTCACCAGGGACACTGGGAGCCGGATCCCCCAATTCCAGTAGCCAATCTGCGACGCTTGACTGGACTGGAGTTTCGCGAAACCAAAGCCTCTACAGTTACATCACCCAGATGACTCAGCAGAACATCCCGGGCTTTGGCGGCAATTTTTCCGCCAAGTACCCGAATAGCGACAATCAGATTGTCACAGAGATGTTTGATATGATCCGTAGCGGCGTGAATGGTTACAGCAACGGGCTGCCTCCCTCTTATAATTATGCGCCCACTTATCTTGATTCCGGGGAAGGGCAGATCGTGCCGCTCATTCCTCCCGCAGGCACGCCTGGGGCGGGCACACACGGGTTCGGCCGGTTTGTGACGGTTACTGGCGCGACCATCGTTTTTTACCGAAGCAACCCCGCTCTGTATAACCTCAATGCCAGCACAAACGTCATCCCCACCAACCCTGCCCTGCAAACCATTCTTAATCCCTCCGGAATTGTCCTTACCACCGGAGCCCAGATCGGGGCAGTGCTTATTCTTAACCCATTCACCGCCGCTCCCGGGTTTCCACCCTGGAGCCCGAATGTGACGTATAAGGTTACGGGCCTGAACCAATTTACCATCAACAGCGCCACATTGGGGACTCCCACAAGCCTGGGGTTCGGGTCCACACTTACGAATACGACGACGGCCCGTTCGGAGTATTCGGGCGGCGCAAATTGCACGCCCTTCTTCAATGTGGTGCCTGCTTTCCGCTACGGCGGGCCGGCGGCGGGTACCGATAGTTGCAAAACTGCAGGCACGTCAGATCCAATCAAGCAATATTCTTTCATCGTCCCGATTTCTCCGGCGACCGGTGTCCAACTCGGGGTGAACGACACAATCTTCGATTTCAACACTGATTCGCCGACGGGTCATGCCATCACGATCACAGTCTATGCAGGGTCGGACATCGCCCAGACCACACCGATCCAAACAATTCAGATGAATTTTCCGGCGGTCAAAGACCTTCTTGTGCCGACGACGAATCCGGACCCGGCGTCAGCCCCAGCCCATTTCAACTATCTCTACTTGAACCGGTTTCTTGAGAGCGCCGGCTCGAGTCTTTCCAAACCCGATCGCCTCCGGATGGTTTTCTATAATTGGCTGAACGGGTCCGCTCCGAGCACCTTGGCTGCTCCTATTGGTACTGGTAGCAACGGGAATCCTGTGACTTACTACGTCGAGGATATCGCGCGATCGGTCGAGGCGGACGGTTTTTCCGGGCCTTCGACCAACCCGGCGCAGGGTGACTATCGGGTTTTTTCCGCCCTTTCCAATGTGCCAGCCTCTTATTTCGCACCAACGCCCGGCTACGATGCCGCAAACCCGCCAGACAGCGCACCTACGGGTGGTTATCAACCTTACACGAATGCGCAAACTTTAAAGGATCAAGGCACGGATGGCGGCGGTGGCGGCGGCTTTGGTTGCGATAACAGCGTGCCGGGTGGATATTACCCGCACTTTGGTACCAGCGCAGGCGGGTCTATTAATACAAAGGCGCAGGTGTTGGCGCCAAGCGTTGCCACAGGTATATTGATACCTCAGAGCCAACTGGCCCAATACGGCGGTACTTCTGGGTGGGGCAGCAACACGGGGGACAATGAATATCGCGCTCCTGCCCGACCCGCAGTGCCACCCGGATTGGGACTGCCCACGAGTTCCGGATCGGCATCCATCAACAACCTCTATCCCGGTGATTGGGACAATCTCACCGGGCTGATGGAGGACGGCCCTTTTATCAACAAACCGGACGAAGGAAACAGTTCAACCGCCAGCAACACTTCGAATCTCGAGAATCTCAGCGTCTACTACGGAGGCACCGTGGATATCACCGGCGGGTATTTTTCGACGGGTTGGGGGGACTATATGGCGGAGTCAGGACAAACATTCTCTCCGAATCGCCAGATAGCCTCAGCAGTTATGTTTGGATCTTTGCCGACAGGAATCGACCCCTCCGGTGGCACGGCTCCAAAGCCATGGCGGACTTTGCTCTTTTGTGCCAATCCGCCAGCGGGCACCAACCATCCCGGTTTCGGTACGCCTACCTCCGGACCTCCTTATACAATCCCGCCCGATCATCTCATGCTCGATCTTTTTACCATGCCAGTGGTTGAGCCTTATGCCATTAGCGAGCCCCTTTCCACAGCGGGAAAGATCAATATGAATTATCAGATAGCTCCTTTTACTTATATCACCCGTGATACTGGTGTCCGGGCAGTACTCAAATCAACACGTATCATGGCTATTCCGCAAAGCACCTCGACGGTTACTTCTTCAGGAGGCAGCAGTTACAAAGACGGCCAGCGCTGCAAGTACGAGATGCGCTACAATATCAATCCCGACGAAATCGTTGGCACGCTGGCCGGCTTTCAGGCCCGCTTTACCAGTGGTGACATCTTTCGATGCGCCTCGGAAATCTGCGGTATTTATCTCGTCCCACAATTGATCCCTACGTTGAGTACAGGAGTGGTCTATCCGCCAGGGAGTACACCACCAGCCAGCTACGCAGCCACCGCGGCGTGGTGGAACAATTTTATGCTCACCGGTGATAACACGCGCGAAATGCCCTACGGCGACATCTATGCACGGCTGACCACCAAGTCGAATACATACACCGTGCATATGCGGGTGCAGACTCTGAAAAAAATCCCCGGCACACAAGCGGGCCAATGGGTGGAGGGGAGGGACCAGATCACCGGCGAATACCGTGGATCGCAAACAATCGAGCGTTACATTGATACCAACGATACCACCTTACCCGACTTTGCCCTTTCGTCCTCTCCAAGCGCAGAAGGTTACTACAAGATCCGGCTGCTTAACTCCACAACCTTCACACCATGATACGCGATCATCCGAGGGATGCATTTTCGTTGATTGAACTTCTCGTTGTGATCGCAATCGCCGCGATCGTCATGTCATTCGCTCTTCCCGCGTTTAATTCGACAATGAGGGGGATGCAATTGACGCAAGGGGCGCAATTGGTGGATGCCCAACTCCATCTGGCGAGGCAGACTGCGCTCACAAAAAACCGTCCTGTCGAGGTCAGGCTCTATTCCTATGCTGACCCCGGAGCCGCCGGCAGTTCCGCCTCATATCGCGCATTGCAGAGCTTTCAGATGAACGACGACGGCACATTTGCCGCTATAGGAAAGGTGGTCATTCTTCCTGATGCGATCGTTCTCGATTCCGGGTCGGTGCTCTCCTCGATGATTGCCCTGGCGCAGCCCTCTCCGAATGTGCCGGCATCGTCCGCAGGTTCCGCTTTGGGTGCCACGATACCACGGGTAGGGACGCAATATAATTCGATCGCCTTCCATTTCCTCCCGGATGGGTCAACGAATCTCCCGGCCACCGGACAACAATGGTTTTTCAGTCTTCACTACGAAACCCTCGGCAATAACCTCAGTGCGCTGCCGCCCAATTTCGCCACGGTCCAGATCGATCCCTATAACGGACAAACCCGCATCTTCCGACCGTGACCAGCCAGCAAGCGAGAAAAGTAAAATCATAATATTCTAATGGAAGTATCACCTATAGAAGAATCCCCATTATTTACACGGTGGAAAGAGCCCGTTTCAGGCGTGGAAAGCCTTATTCTTTCGAGGCGTGTGGCGCCCATCCAGCAATCGTTTTATTTTACTCATTCGGGCTTCTCGGATGACGGCCGGTATCTTTGGTTTTACTGTTCATTTCCGCCGGGCGGCGACGCTTACTATGGAAGGCAGCTTGGTGTGGTGGATTTTGTGGAGCAAAGTGTCCGCCATTTTCCTGAAACGTTGTTCATGGATGCTTCACCCTTTGTCGATCCCGACAACGGGGAAGCCTATTGGACGACAGGCTTGGAAATCTGGAAGCGCGGGCCGCGTCCGGAGGACAAGGCTGAACTCGTCGGGAGCTTTCCATCCGAACTAGCGAATAACCGGCGGCCATTGCGTATAGCCACCCATCTGAGCTTGTCGGCTGACAAAAAAACCTTCGCGATCGATGCTCTGATCGGCTCGGATTGCTTTGTGGGAGATCTCCCTCGCGATGGATCGGGCCCGTTCCAGCTTTGGCAGAAATTTGATTGCTGCTACAATCACGCCCAGTTCAGTCCGACCGATCCCGGTCTGATGCTACTGGCAGCGGACGGTTGGACTCACCCGGTCACCGGCGAAAGGGGAAAACGCCCGACGATCGGCGGAAAAGAGGACCGTATGTGGCTCCTGCGCCGGGGGGAGGAAATCCGGCCGGTCAGCCCTAATGCTCCTGTCTCGTCCGACCTGCGCGGCCACGAATGGTGGGACGCGGACGGCGAGCATGTCTGGTACATTAATTACCGGACGGGCACCGAAAAGGTGAACATCCAGACCGGCAAACAAACGCTGGCCTGGTCGAGCGGACACACGCATTCTCATTGCGATCAAAAGGGGCAATACATCGTGGGCGATATCAACGCGCAGCACATCCATATGGAGAAATGGAGGATTGCTTTTTTCAACACGCTCACAGGCAAAGAAATCAATATTGTTTCAGATCTGCCTTCGTTGCCGTATCCGCGTCGGCGTTATCACGTTCATCCGCATCCTAGATTCTGTCTGAATGACCGGTATATCTGCTATACGACCAACGTGCTTGGCGGTGTCGACATGGCACTGGTGCCGGTCGAGCAACTCATCGGGCGAACCGGTTAGCGGCTTATACGGAAGCCGCCACCTGCTTTACGCGTGTATTTGCAGGATCTAGTGTGGATTGGCCCTGGATGAAATTACAAGGCATGAGGATAAGACGGTGGGATTCTTCCGGATGATCGAGGCGGTACGCCAGCCGGCGTAACGCGGCGGCTCCGAGCATCTCCTCGTTCACTTCGGTCGTCGTCAATGGGGGAAGATTCGGCGAGTGGTAGCGTCTTTGGTGAAAGCCTGTAATAGCGACATCCTCGGGAATGCGGATGCCGCGCTGGATCAATCCGGAGTAAAGCGACTGGCCAAGCACATCGTTGGCACATACCCAGGCACGCACGCCTTTTTTGATCTTGCTCATCACGGTTTCCATGGCCTCCGTATCGAGGGACTGAAGTTTTACCACGGATTTATCCTCGCGAATCTGTACCACATTTTCGAAATCAAATGGCAGACCGAATGCCAGCATGGCCTCCGCATAGGCGGCAAACCGGGATCTTGCCCAACTGATCTCCGGTTTGAGACCGAAAAATCCGATCTGCTTATGGCCGGATTCCTTCAGGTGTTTGACGAGAGAAAACATGCCCTCGACGTGGTCTATGCCGATCACATCTATCGGCAGGCCCGGGTAATGCATCACGATCGATACGGTAGGCCATTGCCGGCTGAGTTCGCGGGCTACATCCTCGGGCCATCCGTAAATGAGAATGATGCCAGCAACCTGTCCCATCTTGAGAAGGGGAGGCTGGTATTTTGGGATCAGCAAATTGTGACTTTCCGCCAGCGAAGAGACGTGGGAGAGAAGGGAGAAATTGAAGGATAGGGAGGCCCGGCTCATTCCTGCGAGAAACCCCGGAGGAGCTTCGTTTGCGCCGAGAGTGAGCATAAGGATATTGCGCGGCTGAGGGGCTGCGTCGCCATTCCGCTTGCTGGGCGCCACATAGCCAAGAGCCTCTGCTTCTCTCACGACTTTCGCACGTGTTGCAGGGTGAATACCCGGCAGATTCCGCAATGCACGGGATACCGTGGAAACCGCGATCCCGAGTTTTTCGGCGATATCTTCCAAAGCTACGGTGGTATCAGAGTGTTCCATGCGGTTCAGTGAGAATGCTATTGCGTATTGCAAATTTTGGCAAACAGAAAAATTATTGCCGTTACGATATTGTTCAGGGGTTGGATTTGATTCTCCTCTTATGGATTGAACGTGTCAATTCCTGGGGGCAATGCCGGAAAAATTATTGCCGATTTTTCCCCTGTAACGCGGCTCTTTAAACCAACCTGCAGTTCCAACAAAATCGGACATGGCAACGTTTAGCAAAAAATAGAAAAATTACGCTAATTATTGTTGACACTGTCAAGTTTTGCGATAAAGATTTGCATTGAATTAGTAGATTTTACCCCCAATTCAACCCCCTCCACTTCCTATGAGCTACACCCCCTCAAGACTCGGAACGAAATTCCGCGGTGAACAATCCGCGCGCAGCTTCGCCATTTTTGTAGCGATGATCATTTGCTCATATTCCGCGCGGGCGGCTGATGCCACGGCGACATTCAATAACTCGGCCACCGATCTCACGGTCGGCGCCAATTACACCCCAACCATCACGCCGACATCGGCGACGACGACCGACATTATTTTCACCGGCAATTATACCGGCGGGACGACTTTCACGGACAACTCAGTCACCGCCCTTAAATTCGGCACGCTGAACGATCTTGACGCCACCCAGGCGCTGACCATCCAGGATAATGGCTCGGCTGGCACTGTCACGCTTAGCTCCGCCGCCAACAATACCGCGACCACGGGGGCGACTTCGGCATCCGATCTTCTTTTTGTCGCCTCCGGGGGCAGTCTGACCATTGGCGGCGGCTCGGCTGCGTTGTCGCTAGGCACAGCAGCATCGGGTAATTTTGATAATGCAGGCACCTTGAACATCAGCGGCTCGCTGAGTATCGGTGTGGGCACGACTCTTTCATTCACCGGCACGGGCGCGACGACCGTGAGTGGGAGCATCGCCGCTACAACCGGAGCCGTGACCATTAATGACGCCGGCGGCAGCGTCACTCTCTCCGGCGCGAACAACTATAGCGGCGCCACGACGCTCACTGCCGGCACGCTGAACATCAATAATGCCTCTGCCCTTGGCGCCGGCGCGTTTTTTATCACTACCGGCACGATCAATAATACCAGCGGCAACGCCATCACGATGAGCGCAAACAACGCGGTCACCATCGGCGCAGGATTCACATTCGGCGGCACAAACAACCTGAATTTTGGCACCGGAGCGGTTACTAGCAATAGCAACGGTACAATTATCACGCTGAATGGTGTAAACAGCAATGTAACTTTCGGCGGATTGGTGACGAACACCCAGGGCGGAAGCAATGAAAGCTTTACGGTGAACGGCGCGGGCAACACGCTCACTTTGGGTGGATATACCACCACCAAAACCAGCGGAACTACGAATTGGTTGCTCGGCGGCTCGGGTAACATGAATGTCACGGGGCAGATCAGTAACAAAATCGCCGGTGCTGCTGTCGCTGTGTCCTATACGGGCAGTGGCACACTCACCCTCTCCGGGAGTAACACCTACACCGGCAATACAACGCTGGGTTCGGGCGCATTGGATCTGGGAAACGCAAACGCCCTCGGTTCGGGTACACTCGTCTTGACGGGAGTTGCAGCACTAGACAACGTTTCCGGAAGCGCCATGACGCCGGCCACCAACAACCCGATCACGGCCAACCTGTCCACTCTCAACTTCCTGGGGACTAACAGCCTGAATCTTGGCACCGGCGGCTTGGCCATTTCTAATAGCATGACCATCAACGTGAACGCCAATACTCTGACCATTGGTGGTTCGATTACTGGCGCTGGATTGACCAAGGGTGGTGCAGGCACGCTGGTTCTCAGCGGCTCCAATGCCTATACCAATACCACGATCAAAAACGGCACATTAGTCGCTGCCAACAGCAACGGTTCCGCGACCGGCTCGGGCGCAGTCACCCTCACCGGTTCAAGCGCCTCGGTGAATCCCACGCTCGCGGGCAACGGGTTTATCAGCGGCGCTGTCACCACGACCGGGACGGGTGCCGCGATTGGCGCGGCGCATCTGGCTCCGGGACTCGGCTCGACGCCGGGGACGTTGAGCTTGGGCAATGGGCTGACGATTGGCAACGGAACGAACTTGGACTACGACCTTGGTTCGACGTCGAGCCTGATCGCGGTGACGGGAGGTCTGACGCTGGGTAGCAATGTGGTGTTGAATGCCACAAGTATTGCGGGGTTTGGATTGAATACGACGTATGATTTGATCAACTTCACAGGCTCGCTGACGGGCAGTGCGGCGCTGGCATCGTGGACGGCGTCCTCGTTGCCGAGCGGAGCGACGGGCTACACCTTTGCAGTGGTGAGCGGCACGGAGATCACGATCACCTTCACCGGAACCTCAGGAGGGACGCCGGCGGTGGCTTACTGGCAGGGGGGATTGAGCGGGACTTGGAGCACGGTGACAAGCGGCTCGACCAATTTTACGAGTGACGCGGCAGGGACGACGAATACCGGGGTGGTGCCGGGATCGAGCACGAACGTGAAGTTCACGGCGAACAGCGCAAGTAATTTGGGAACGGTGCTGGGTCAGGATTTCACGATCAACAGTCTGGAGTTTACCGGAACGGGGAGCACGGCGGCGACGACATCGGTGACGATCGGCGGGACGAATACATTGACGGTGATGGCGGGCGGGACCAACGGGAACACGGCCGGAAGCGGGATCATTGTGGATGCGGGATCGGCAGCGCACACGATCAGCAGCAACGTGGCATTGGGATCGAGCCAGTCGTGGATCGTGAACGGGGGAGCGTTGACGGTGAGCGGGACGGTATCGGACGGAGGGCATGCCTTTGGATTGACGAAGTCGGGGACAGGGACGCTGGTGTTGTCTGCCTCGGAAACCTACACGGGGGCGACGACGGTGGGAGCGGGGGTATTGGAAGTGGATGGGGCGTTGTCCGGAAGCAGCGCGGTGACGGTGGATGCAGCGACCCTCACGGGAACGGGTAACATCGGGGGAAGCGTGGCGCTGACCGGCACGAGTAATTTGAGCAGCGTGGGGACATTGACGGTGGGGAGCCTTGGAGTGAGTGGGCAGGGCAACACGATCAGCAGCGGGACTGTGAACGCGACGGGTGGGACGACCATCAACTCGGGTGGCAACCTTGCGGTGAACAGCACATTGGGCGGCTCGGTGGGGGTGAGCGGTGTATTGTCGGGCACGGGCAGATTGACCGGTGCAGTGACGGTGAGTGCGGGCGGCGTGACGAGCCCCGGTGTGGGAGGTGCGACGGGAGTGTTGACCTCGGATCTTGCGTATAATGCGAGCTCGACGGCGAATTTCAATGTGTCCGGCACAGGCGGGGCG
>JBAVPB010000424.1:0-3428 GCA_049692655.1 Chthoniobacteraceae bacterium
TGCGACACCCATTAGCCGGCCGGAGTCAAGGTACAAATTTATCCATCGCTGGATTGCAGTGGTGATGGCATTTTCATCGCCGCTGCAATCCAGCGAAATTCTTTTCATTGCTTGCCATGCTGTCTGCCAATGCGCAATCGCATCCGTTTTCTCGAGCTGGTTGCGAACCGAATCGCACCAGACACCCATCGGGATCAAGCATGCCGTGATGGAACTCACGTCTGCCCTGGCGGCTGTTGCCGCCCCAGAGAAACGTTGGTGCCAGACAAGGTCCAAGGGGTTTCGCAAAACCGTGGCTGTTGCCTGCGCAACGCCAGTCAAGGATGGCTCATTGCCTGGGCGATCCGGTCATCTACAAACAGCGGGTGGGGCAAAGGGAAGACCCAATCAAAACCATGGCTTTCCACCAGTCGCAATACTGGGCTCGTTTCCCTTGCACCACCCTTTAGCCAAAGCAGCGGGTTACCTCAAATGGCTTGTGCTCCCGAAGCATTTGATAGCAGGCACGCGCCAGCTTGTGCGCCAGCGCCTTGATCGCGACAATCCTGTTTCGCGCGCGTTTCTTACGCTCGTAAAAGCGCCTGGCTTCCGGGCACGAGCGGATGGCGAAGTTGGCCGCCTCGACAAATGCCCACGCCAGATACCTGTTGCCGTTCTTCGTATTGCCTTCGCCTTTCTTCCGGCTGTTGCTTTCGCGCCGGCTGTCTACGCAGCGGCAGTACGAACTGAAATTACCAACCTTGGTGAAACGCGAGATGGTCCCGGTTTCCAGCATGATCGTGGTTGCGAGAACCGGACCAATGCCCGGCACCGAGTTCAGCAACGCGTAATCCGGGTGCAGTTTCACCCGCTCCATGAGTCGCTTCTCGATGATC
Source organism: Chthoniobacteraceae bacterium (assembly GCA_049692655.1). GTDB lineage: Bacteria > Verrucomicrobiota > Verrucomicrobiia > Chthoniobacterales > Chthoniobacteraceae > DASZPK01. Next base: position 876 of record JBAVPB010000424.1, read on the forward strand.
CCGATCTCCTCCTGCAAGGTTTGCATGACCGCCAGATTGGCTTGCATAGCGAGCGTGACATCAGGTGCAAAACCGAATCCGTTCACTTGCGTCTCATCCAGGCGCTTGACCCGCTCACCCTGCATCTGCCCACCAGTATGGCGTGAGAACAGGTTCTCGATCGCGAGGATCTGGGCCGTACGGCACTGCACCAGTTGTATCCGCTTGCGCGAGAGGTCCCGCACCGGACGTTCTTTTGCTGGATAAATGTAGCCTTCTGGCAATAGTCCCAGACGCAGCAGTTGCGCGAGATGGGCGGCATCGGTGAAGTCACCACTGTATTTCAGTCCCTCGTACTGCCTGATTGCCGCGGGGTTGGCCAGATGCACACGGTAGCCATCGTTCATCAGCTGATCCACGAGCCAGTACCAGTTGTACGTTGCCTCGATGACCACCCCCACCAGATCTTCACGGTGTGGCGCCAGCGCCGCCCGGATCTGGACCGGATCGTTTGGCAACCGCCTCTGGTAGAGCACCCGGTCAGCGTCGTCGCTGACCACGACCACACTGTTGTTCGAGTGCAGGTCAATTCCACTAAACTTGTTCATGCCGGCCTCCTGTGCGTCACGTCGGTGTTCGCACCCTGACTCTACGCCAGCCGTTCGACTCGAACGGAGGGAGGCCGGCTATATGATTATCAGAACCTTTGGTTATCCGCGAGGTGGACGCGGTGAAGCGGCCTATCCGCAGATCCGCTTTGTGGCGCTGGCCGAGTGCGCCACGCATGCGCTGTGTCAGGTTCAGATGGGCGGGCTGTCCGACAGCGAGCAGGCGCTCACGCGTCAGTTGTTCCCGGGGTTCTCGGCCGACATGCTGGTGCTGGCCGATCGTCTGTTCTATGGCTACGAGATGTGGCGTGACGCGGTGGCCACCGCAGCGAAGCTGCTGTGGCGAGTGAAGTCGAACTTACGGCTGCCGAGCGAAGCGCCGCTGGCTGATGGTTCCTTCCTGAGCACCGTCTACGCCAGTGACTCCGACCGGCGGCATCAGCGCAATGGCATCCGGGTACGGGTCATCGAGTATCGCCTGGAGGGAGTGCCCGACGCCGAGCCGCTGTATCGCCTGGTCACCAATCTGTGACGTTGCCCGCGAATTTCGGATCCCTTAACTGAGTGAGATTATGCCACCCGTTGGTTCTGGGCAGCGTACCAGTCCCGCTCGAACTGCATCGGACTGACGTAGCCCAACGTCGAGTGCAAGCGCGAATGATTGTAGAAGCTCAACCAGTCGATTACCTCGTCCATCGCTTCGCGACGCGTTGCAAAGCGCTGGCCGAGGATGCGTGCACGCTTGAGCGATCCCCACAGGCTTTCGGTCGGCGAATTGTCCCAGCAATTTCCCTTGCGGCTCATCGAACTGCGCATGCCGTAGCCTTTGAGCAGGTCCTGGAAGTCACGACTGCAATACTGGCTGCCACGGTCACTGTGGAGGATCAGGCCCGCTTGCGGACGGCGGCGAAACCACGCCATACGCAGCGCATCAGACACCAGCTCCGTGCGCATGTGCGGCTGCATCGACCAGCCCACCACCTGACGGCTGAACAGCTCGAGAATGACGGTCAGAAACAGCCAGCCCTCGTCCGTCCAGATGTACGTGATGTCCGTAGTCCAGACCTGGTCGGGACGCGCGGGAGAGAAGTCTCGTTGCAGCAGGTCCGGTGCGACCGGCAGGCTGTGGTTGCTGTCGGTCGTGACCTTGAACCGGCGTTTGGTCTTCGCCTTGATGCCGTGCAGCTTCATAAGCCGCTGGACACGATCCTTGCTGACACGAATGCCCTGGGCCAGCAGTTGCTTCCACACGCGCGGCCAGCCGTACTCGCCTTTGGATTCAGCATGCACGGCCTTGATGTGCACCAGCAGAGCGTCGTTGCTGATGCGTCGGCGTGGTCGGTCAGTATCGACATCCCGCGCCTTGCGCGCGTGGTAACCGCTGGGGCTGACACCCAGCACCTGGCAGGTCAGGGACACCGGCCATTGTCGGCTGTGAAGCTCGATCCAGGCGTACTTCATGCCGACACCTTTGCAAAGTACGCCGTGGCTTTTTCCAATATGTCGCGCTCCATCTTCACGCGTGCCAACTCCGCGCGCAGCCGGGCAATCTCCATCTGTTCTGGAGAAACCTGTTTGCCTGCGCCGTTCAGCTTCCCAGCGGCATCGGCCTTCACCCAGTTGTGCAGCGTCTTCGGGCTGATGCCCAGTATCTTCGCCACCGCCGCCATGCTCTGGCCGCCACGGACCATACGCACGGCTTCCAGCATGAATTCCTGCGTATATCGAGCTCTCGGATTACCCATCTTTCCTTCCTCCTTGCGTGAGTTTTACACACTCAGCAAGGGATCCATTTTTTGCGGGCAAGCTCACTGCTGGACCCAGCCACTGCGCCCGCCGCGGCACTCGCCGCGCTCTATCACCGGCGCTGGAAGATAGGTGTGTCCAGGTAAGGACACGTTATCCAGTCGGTGTAAGTCCGACCGGGGCAAACGACTCAAGCCCCGTAGCTTGGGAGGCGTCGTGG
>JBAVPB010000425.1:0-11283 GCA_049692655.1 Chthoniobacteraceae bacterium
ATCGGCTTTGCAGGCAATTCGGTCGCTCCACACCAAGCGTTGTGGCCACGGCCCTGTGGGCCGTCCTAACGACGCCAATATCAACCGCCCAGCACACCCCCGCACTTCCTTCCGCGAAGTTTATTGACGTTCCCCCTCATTCATATCTCCATTGAAAAGACAACCCATGAACTTCAAAGAAGACCTCCTCATCCACCGGTTTGGCGTCAATTACACCCCTTCAAAGAACTGGTATTTCTGCTGGAACGATTGGGAGCCGGACTCCATCGCGCGGGATTTTGATGCGATCGCCGCCCTGGGCGCCGACCATATCCGCTTGATGCTGATCTGGCCCTATTTCCAGCCAAACCCCACCTGGGTAAGCCCCCTGCATCTCGACAGGCTTGAGCAACTCATGGGCCTCGCGCATGAGAGGAGCTTGAATGTCCTCGTCACCGTATTCACCGGCTTCCTCAGCGGCTGGCATTTTCCACCGCCGTTTTACAAAACCGGCGATCTTTATACTTCTGCGGAGATGTTCCGGGCCCAGAGTTTCATGATCAAGGCGCTGGCCGCGAGATTGAAGGCTCATCCAAATCTCATCGGGTTCGACATCGGAAACGAAATCAATTGTTTCGCGACCGCCAAACTCCCGGACGGCGATGCATGGATGGACAAGGTGCTCACATTGATGGAGGCCGAATTGCCCGATCATGTGCATGTGAATGGCGTCGATCATGCCCCGTGGTTCCACGCAAATACATTCAGTCCCCAGCATCTGGCCACCCGTCAGCCCATCGTGACACTCCACTGCTGGATCAAATTCACGGAAGCCCTCCGTCACGGCACCGCCATGCAGCCTCCTTGCATCAAACTCGCCGCGGCCATGACCGCGCTCGCCCGCTCTTACGGAGGCGACCAAAAAAAACCGGTCTGGATCCAGGAGTACGGCGCATCCGATGAGTGGATGGAAGCGGCCGACGTCCCCGTCTTTCTGGAGGAGACCACCATGAGCGCCATCGAGGAAGGCGCGAGCTGGTTCACCTGGTGGGACAGCCACGACGTCGATCGCAAATTTGAGTTCGGTTCACTCGAGTACGGCCTCGGTCTCCTCACATCAGAAAACAAACCGAAAACCCAAGCCCAGGCGTTCAAGGAAATTGCCGGTCATTACCGTGGCAAATCGGTCGTCATTCCGCAGCGTCCGCTCCCGCCTCCACCCGTCGAGCAGAATGACGCCGCTACATGGCGCTGGTTGCTGGATTGGATAGCCGGGGCGGGGTAGAATTCACGTCATCCGTTTTCAACGACTTCATTGCTTCGATGATCCGGTCAGCCTCCACATAATCGCGAAACACATGCGCGACGCCAAGCGCGCGCAACTGCTCATGCCGGCGGCCGATGCCGATCATCGGGATGCCGAGCAGCCGGCTCACACGCACATCCCACGGCGCATCGCCAAAATAGACGACTGACGTGAGATCAAAGCCCGCCCTCGACGCAGCGAGAGAAATGATGTCCCTCCTGCGCGGAGTATCGCTCGACGTCGCATGCGGAAACGCATCGAGCGTAATGCCGCAGCACTCCAGCTTGAACCGCGCGCCCGTGTCAAAACACCCCGTGGCAATCGCAACCCCGCAAATCCCTTCCTTTGTCAGACGCTCGATAAACTCCACCGCCCCCGCGATTGGCAAAAAATCGCCCGGAAATTTCGGGCGCTCCTCCTTCAAGAGCCGCAGAAATTCCCGTTTGATCTCCTCCTCCTTTTCTTGGACTGCGGGATCGGCCGCGAGCAGATCCCGGACGATAGCCGTGCTCGTCGGCTCGTCATAGGCAGTCCAGTCCAGCGTGGAAAGCGATCTGCCCGTCACGCGCTCAATCGCCCTCGCATAGCAGGCTCCCTCGACCTCCTGCGTATCGCAAATCGTCCCGTCATTATCAAATACCGCGAGCATCTTATCCTTTTGCCGAACCCGGCTGATCACCCTCCAGCCTGCATTCCATGATGTAATTCACAAGCGTCACTCCCCGTCTCTCAACCAGATTGTCCCGCACCCAGGTAAACCCATTCCGCTCAAAGAAACGCAGCCCGGTTTTCGAAACCTCCGCAAAGAGCCGCTCATTCCCCCTCAGCATCGCCTCCCTCTTCACCTCCGCCATGATCTCCCTCATCACACCCGTCCCGGCATGCGCAGGATCAACATAAGTGCAATCAATATGCCCGTCCGGATCCAGTTCGATGAACCCCACCACCGCACCGCCAACCTCTTTCACAAACGGCATCTTGCGCTCACACCGTTGTTTCCAATCTTCTTCCCACTGCGCGGCATCCACAGGCGCGCCCGCCCATGCATCCAGTTGCTGCTGGTCGTAGTCGCGGCAGGCGATCTGATGCACCGCATCATGGAAGATCCGGCCGACCGCAAGGTGATCGCCAGTCTTATATTTTCGCACCATACTTTATGCCGGACGATGATTGTATTGTCTTAAAACTATGGATTCCCATCAACCGCCTCCAATTCCTCCAAAAAACACTTCGACTAATGCCGTTGAAGCTCCTGCCAGCCTTTTGCCGAAGTGCCCATATTGTAAAAATGAGATAAATCAGTTTCTTTATAGGAGCATTCACCACGATATTTTGACGCAGTTTCGTAAGATCGTATATTTCTGCCCACACTGCCAGTCAGTTTTGAGTGTCACGGAAACGATCCTGTCTTAACAAGAGGAAAGCCTCCGCCTGCTTCATTCAAAGTTGGATGTTGGATGTTGAGCGTTGGAAGTTCTCCCCGCTTCCCTCATTACGAAGTTGAATTTCGCTGCAAACGACCAACTCATCAAAACGCATGAATTACATAAAACTTACAATTAGCTTGACATAACCACGCGATTTTTGCAGGATAAAAGGAATGGAATCGGTGTGCTTTTCTTCCTTTGCGATCTTCGCGTCCTTCGCGGTTAAATTTACCTGGAAAAACATGCATTTTTTCCGAACGGACCCAATTTTACTCTGGGGCCAGAAAGCCGAGCGCAGCGAGACAAAGCCGTGGGCGGAGGCGGGCGGCTTAACTTGTTCTTCGACGAACCCAAACGAACCCAATTGTGGACGACTCTCTGGTCGTCCTTTGAGTGACCCACCCGAAAATTAGACCAATTCAAGGTAAATCAAGGTAAATCAAGCCAAAATGAACTTAAAAATCGAAAGAGACCACTGTATTAACCCATCCATGCAGACCGCCAAAAGCCGGTAGCGTCAAACATGACAAGCTACCGACCTATACCGGGTTATACCGGCCTAAAAGCCTCATCATCGTTTAAAACTGACCACCGAATTTCTGAAAACTAGGAACCTTAAAAGCGTCAAGCCGCGTCAAGCCCTGTCAAGGCGCACCAGAGTAAAAACGACGCCCTTCGAGCCATAATTGCCTCCAAAATATCCAATGAAACCCATCACCGATTGCCACCTCTACGGGATCATCGATCTCGGCTACGTCACCCGCGAAGCCGCACCGCAAGCCCTTGTCAAAATGATCGAGGGTGGCGTCGATATCATCCAGCTTCGCGCTAAAAACCTCCCTGACGACGAAATCCAGGCGATCGGCGAAACCCTCGTCGCCATCACCGAGCAGGCAGGCATCCCATTCATCATCAACGATTTCCCTGAGATCGTCCCCGCCATCGGCGCCCAGGGCGCACATGTCGGCCAGGACGACCGCTCCATCGCCGACGCCCGCTGGCGCGCCGGCCGCGCCCTTGCTGGTGAGGTGACGCCGCCCATCATCGGAAAATCCACCCACAGCATCGCCCAGGCCGTCGCCGCACAGGAAGAAGGCGCGGACTACATCGGCTTCGGCCCGCTCTTCGTCACGCCGACCAAGCCGGGCCGCCCTGCGATCGGCATCGAAGACATCCGCCGCGTCCACGAACTGGTGCAAATCCCCATCTTCTGCATCGGCGGCATCAAGCTCGAAAACCTCCCCGCGATCATCGAGGCTGGCGCGCGCCGCGTAGTCATCGTTTCCGGCATCCTGCAGGCCGCCGACATCGTGAAATATTGCCGCGAGGTGAAAGCAATTCTTGGAAAATGACGAATGACATTCCTTCCAATATTTTTCTAAAAACAATCGCTTTTCAGAGCTTTCCTCATCAAATTCCAAACCCCGCCGTTTAACTATTTAACTTTTTTAACTAACCAACTCCTTTTCAAACTTATGTCAGTACTCATCGTTGGCTCAATCGCTCTGGACACCGTCAAAACCCCTGTCGAGGAACACGCGGACTTGCTCGGCGGCTCCGCATCCTACGCCGCGGTAGGCGCCAGTTTCTTTACGGATGTGAAACTCGTCGGAATCGTCGGTGAGGATTTCCCAAAGGCCCACATCGACTATTTTGGCACCCGCAACATCGACCTCAAGGGCCTGCAAATCGTCCCCGGAAAAACATTCCGCTGGTCTGGTGAATACGGTTGGGACCTGAACACCCGCGAAACCCGCAGCGTAGATCTGAACGTGTTCGAGCATTTCAATCCCACGCTTCCCGAGGGCTACGCTTCGTCCCAATACGTGCTCCTCGCGAACATCGCCCCTTCTTTGCAAAACCATGTCCTCGACCAGATGCAAAAGCCGAAGTTCGTGATCGCGGATACCATGGATCTCTGGATCAACATCGCGAAGGACGAACTCCTGAAACTCCTCAAGCGCGTGGACATGCTCATCCTCAACGACGGCGAGGCGCGGCAGCTCACCGGCGAGACCAGCCTCATCAAGGCCGGGGAGCACATCCGCAAGCTCGGCCCAAAATATGTGGCCTTGAAAAAGGGCGAGCACGGCTGCCTCCTCTTCGGCGAGGACGTATTCTTTAGCTGCGGCGCGTACCCGCTGGAAGACATCCACGATCCCACCGGTGCCGGGGACACCTTTGCGGGCGGCCTCGCAGGCTGGCTTGCAAGCAACGCTGCGGAAGGCCCGATCACATTCGGCCAGTTGCGGAAGGCGGTCGTGTACGGCAGCGTCCTGGCCAGCTACAACGTCGAGGCATTCAGCCTGGAGCGCCTGCGCAGCATCACGCAAAAGGACGTGGAGAAACGCTACGACGCATTCAAGGCGATGAGCCACTTCGAGGTGCTCGAATAACCGCGTTTTTTTGATTTTATGCCCGACAACCGCCAGGGATCGTTCCGTCTTTTCCGTGTAGCAGGCATCGACGTCTCGATCCATTGGTCGTGGTTTCTTATTGCGGTTTACGAGATCCAGTATCGTAAAAGCGGTTACTCCTCGCCGGCCTGGAATGCTGCGGAATACCTGACGCTTTTTCTCATAGTGCTTATGCACGAATTTGGTCATGCACTGGCCTGCCGCCAGACTGGAGGGAAATCCGATCACATCACGCTTTGGCCGCTCGGTGGCATTGCCTATGTCCAGCCTCCGCCGCGCCCGGGCGCATTGCTTTGGAGCATCGTCGCCGGGCCGCTTGTAAATCTGGTGCTTGTCCCCGTGTTCATTGGCATTCGATACGCGCTGCTGCAATCCGGTTTCCTGATGGATGTCCCGGACTTCCGGCATTACCTGCACATGGTGGCGCTCATCAATCTTGTGCTGCTCATTTTCAATTTGCTGCCCATCTATCCCCTCGATGGCGGACAAATCTTGCGAGCCCTGCTTTGGTTCCTCATAGGCCGTGCAAAGAGTCTTTTGGTTGCATGTATCATCGGGGTGATCGGCGGCATGGGGATGGTCGCCGCCGCGATCTATTTGCAATCGATCTGGTTTGGCATTCTTGCGGTGTTTGCGATTCAACGCTGCTGGTTTGGTTTCAAACAGGCAAATGTGCTTTCAAAATTGGAAAAGCTCCCGAGGCACGAAGCCTTTGCATGTCCGGAGTGCGGCGAAGCCCCGTTTCAGGCCGACAAATGGAAATGTACATGCGGCACTCTTTTTGATCCGTTCACTACCGGGATGGTTTGTCCTCAATGCCAAAAAACCGACAAGGAAGTCCAGTGTCTTTCCTGTCGCAACGTAAGTGAGTTCGAAAAATGGAAAGTCGCTAAATAGCGGCCGCAAATCTCACCCGATGATTTTTGCAAATTCCTCGGTCACTTCGTTATCAAACGGCTCACCGTTCAGGTAGTGACGCAGTTCTTTGACAACTTGATTTCCCAGGCGGTGGCATTCCTTGCGGACTGCTCCGGCGATGTGCGGGGTGAGCACGCAATTCGGCAGATTGTATAACGGCGACCCTTCCCTTGGTGGTTCTTCCGGGTCGGTGACGTCGATGCATGCATTGATACGCCCGCTTTTCAATTCCGCGATCAACGCCTCTTCATCCACGAGCGCCCCGCGTCCTGAATTCAAAAGGAACGCCCCGTCCTTCATCAGCGCCAGCCGCCTCGCATCGATCATGTGCAGGTTCTCGGGGATATTCGGCGCCAGCAGCACCACCGCATCGGATTCGCGCATGAGTTGATCGATCCCCACTATTCTGGCGCCAGCCTCATGGGCCTGGTCTTCAAACGGATAAAATGAATGCACCAGCTTTTTCATTTCAAACATCCCGAGCAATTTCAAAAGATGCTTTCCCACATTGCCCATGCCGATGATTCCGACCGTGCTGTGGTAGTAGCCGGCGATGTTTCCCTCGTGCTCCGCCCATGCCGCCCTGCCCCGCTCACGGAAACGATTCTGGTAGGCAAACACATCCTTGAAGCACATCAGGATCTGGCCGAGCAGGAATTCCGCAACCGGGATGCCGTTCACGTTCGATGCGCTGGTGATCCGGATTCCGCGCTTCCACATTTCCGGGGTCTCCAGGCTCCGGATGCTTCCCGCGCAATGCAGCACGAGCTTTAACCGTGGCGCAGCATCGAGTATCTCTGCGTCGAGCGGGATGCTGCCCCAGCCCGTGATCAGGATTTCACAATCGGCGATCTGCCTCTTCAGCCACTCCTTGGTGAGGTCCTCAGGCGCGTCCTTTTTCAAATCCGTATGACGGCTGAGCTCGTTCAAGGTGTCTTCGCTGAAACACAGTTTTTTGAAATGTTCGCTCAAGTTGAAGCAGCAACGCATCCCCGCATGAGAATGCGAAACGAAACTTGGCTGCGAGCTTTTTTTACCGGGAATGGCGGGGGTGTTCCCATGCATGGGAACGGTGAGGGCTTGCTTTGAAAGCGATTTCAGCGAATTTGTGTGCATTCAATGGGAACTGTAATCCGTGTTTTTAAATATGTCCGTCGCTACCCGTGGCTTGCCGCAGGTACGCTGGCCTGCGCCATTTCGGGAACATTGCTGGTTCCTGTATTTCCTAAGGTGACAGGCCATGTTCTTAACAATGTGAACGTCGCCGGCCATCCGGACCAGTTGCAGAAATGGGTGTTGATCTGCGCCGCTGCGTTTTTGCTGCGGACTGTGTTTAACAGCCTCCGCATTTTCCTGAACAACCACTTCGAGCAGAAAGTCATCTTCGATCTGCGCAGCGATCTCTATTCGCATATCCAGCAACTGCCGCTCACATGGTTTGATAACCGCGCGACGGGCGACCTGATGACGCGTGTGCTCGAGGATGTCACCTCGGTGGAGCGCGTGTTGATCGATGGCATCGAGCAGGGCGTCACCGCGTTGCTGCAGGTGGTGATTGTCAGCGCCGTACTTTTTTATACCAGCACGAAGCTTGCATTACTCGTGCTGGTGCCTCTTCCGCTGCTGGCGGCTGGCGCACTTGCCTACACGCTTACGGCGCACAAGCGTTACCAGCTCCAGCGCCGCGCCTCGTCCGCCATGAACTCGGTGCTGCACGATAATCTCGCGGGCATCCGCCAGATCAAAACCTATGTGCGTGAAAAAGAGGAACACAAGCGCTTCAATAAAAACAGCAACGACCTCCGCGTCGCCACACTCACCGTCATGCGCGTGTGGGCGGTTTATTCCCCGTCGATGGATTTTTTCGCCTCGTGCGGGGTGGTGCTGATCCTCTGGTTCGGCGGCAACGCCGTGCTGGCCGGGACGATGAAGATCGGTGATTTGACGACCTTCCTTTTGCTGGCGCAGTTTCTCTACGATCCCATCGGCCGTCTGCACCAGCTCAACCAGCTTGTCCAGGCGGGGCGGGCGGCAGGCGAGCGTGTGTTCGAGATCATGGATGAAAAAGTCGAGCCGGGTGCGCTGCCTGCGGCGGATGAGACCGGCCACAAAATCGAGGGCGATGTGCGGTTCCAGAATATCTCGTTCGCCTATGACGAAACGATTCCAGTGCTGCGCAATCTCAATCTCCATGCGCGGCCCGGAGAGACCGTGGCGCTCGTGGGATCGACTGGTGCGGGGAAGACGACGCTCGTGAATTTGCTCTCGCGGTTTTACGAATACGACTCAGGGACGATCTATATTGATGGCAAGCCGCTGCGCGATTTTTCCAAGGGCGCGTTGCGTAGCGCGATCGGGATGGTCACGCAGGAGAGCTTTCTTTTCAACGGGACGATCCGCGACAATCTCCGCCTAGGTAAACCGGATGCGAGCGACGAGGAGATGCTTGCCGCCGCAGGCGCCGCCAATGTGCGGGGGCTGATCGAGAAGCTTCCGCTCGGGCTGGACAGCGTGGTCGGGGAGCGCGGGGTGAAGTTAAGCGTCGGGGAAAAACAGCGGGTGTCGATTGCGCGGGCGCTGCTCAAGGATCCGCCGATCCTGATTCTGGACGAGGCTACGGCGAGTGTGGATACCGAGACGGAGCGGTTGATCCAGGAGGCGCTGGACCGGTTGATGTTGCAGCGGACGAGCTTTGTGATTGCGCACCGGCTCTCGACGGTGCGGCATGCGGACCAGATCCTGGTGCTGGACCACGGGAGGATCGTGGAGCGGGGGACGCATGATGAACTGCTCGCCTTTGGGGGAATTTATGCGCGGCTTTGTGAGAACAGTTTCTTTGCCAGGCCGGATGAAGTTGCGGCGCCGGATGTTTCCCAAGTGGGGTGAGGAGCGGGCCAGATTGGCAGGGATGGGGAATAGCTGACGCTTGGCAAGGGTTGGCAAGGGTTGATTAGCCTTGGTAAATGAATGGGAACAAGTTGATCTATTCCGGTAATCAATCGTAGCATTCCGGCATGCGTATAAAGCCGATTTGGATCCTCATTGCGTTGCTGTTGGTTTTGGGGCTGGTTGCGGGGTACCGGTGGTCCCAGGGGGATTTTGCGGCGGTGGTTGCCAGCGCGGGCGTTTCGGGGCCTTATTTCAAGACGCAGTTCCAGGAGGAGTCGCAGTTTATCGTGGAAACGATTGTGAGCGACGTGGCGGAGCAGATGTTTTATGCGAAAAACCACCGGCTGCCCGATCCGAAGGTATTCGCGGTGCATGCCGTGGAGAAGGCAGGGTCGCCGCAGGACCAGCCGGTCTATGCGGTGAGCGTGGTTTTCGCTTCGGACCACGCGCCTTTGCAGGCCGACTTGAAAATCGACGGGCCGATCTGGTCGCCGGAGGTTTATGGCGGCATCGTGGCGCAGCTTGCGAAGGAAATGGGGGCGGACCCGGCTGCGGCGGACGGGGGCGCGGTGGGGGACAGTTCGCTGCCTGGGTCGCTGGCGGATGCCTCTGCGAGCACGCTTGAAAACGAGAACAAGAAGGTCTCGGAGGCGCTGGAGGCGGACTTTAAAAATCCGTTGCTGCACGAGGAGGCGGCGCTGCTGCTCGGGGCGTTTGCGTTGCGGGAACACTCGGGGGCTTTTTATGACATCCGCTCGCCGTTGTGCCGGATCACGGCGCACCTTTCGATGGCGCGCTACCTGCGGGGAGGCAAGCCTCCCGGGATTGACGGGCAGATTGCGGGCGTGATGCTGCTTGCGTTGATGAACGACCAGGTCCCGGCGTTGCAGGAACTCGATAAAATCGGGAAAAGCGATCCTGTGGTCAACGAATGGGCGCGCGCCTTGCAGGGATTCATCACCGGGGATTACCGGGCGCTGGACAAAGTGGAAAGTCCCTCGCCGATCGAGCGTGTCGCGTGGTTCAGCGCGTGCGCGCATTCGAAAGATTTGAATGTGGCGTGGGAAAACCTCTCCAGCAGCGAAAAAAAGCTGCCTGACTTTGCGCGCATCGCCAATGGGCTTAATTATTCGGTCGGGACAGGCCATGATCTGTTGAATTCCTCCCTGCGCCTGGAGCTTGGCGAGCTGGGCTCTGTTTATGAGTCCTCGCAAGGGAAGAAGCTGGGCAAGGATGATGTGGTCGATGAACTGAACCGGATGCCGGAGCGCTGCTTTACGCCCGACGAAAAGGGGAGCCCGCATGTGCGGGTGATCGGCTGGGGCCAATGGGCCATGTTTTTCCAGCGGCAACTCGGGCATGCGATGAAATCCAATTTTTATTACATGCAAAAGCTGTGGGGCGTGCCGGACCAGGCGGCAAAATTTTCCGCGCAGAACGACAAATTTTTTGAAGGTATGCGCCTTTACCCATTTGTGAGGCGGCTTAACTGCACGGACCAGGCGGCGTATCACAGTGCCGTCGATGATGGTTTCAAGGTGACTGTCGAGACCCCGCAACTCGTCCCTGCCGAATGTTGGAATCACCTCTGCTACAGCGGGCCGAACGACGAACATTACAAGCCGAACCCAAATCCCCATGTCAACGAATGGCACAAGCACAACCCGCCCCCCGGCACCGCGTACGACGCCTATTCGCGGCTGGTGCATCCGAGCCTGACCAACCGCCCCGATTCCGGCAAAGTGATGATGGGACTGCACGAACTCGCCCCTTACGACCGGGAGATCGCGTGGTATATCAAGAATGTTGATTACAAAGACAAGCCCACTTACGAACAAGCGGAAGCGTTGCTCCGGAATACGCTGCCGTTTAATGTGCGCGACATGGAAGCCGTGGCCATGACACTGCGGGGCCAGCCGGCGCGCTACGAGGAATTCATGGCCAAAATCGCGGGGCTTGATCCAGCCAATTATTTTACAATGGGGGACTACTTCCGGGCCAGAGGAGAGGATGACAAGGCGGCGGATTATTTTGAACGCGGCAGCAAGGAGGGCCCGGATGTAGTCCAGTCCTCCAGCTATGCGGACTGGATGGTTCACTACTATTTAAACAAGGGCCAGCAGGAAAAAGCACGGGCCGTGGCCGATGCGGCGGGAAAAGTCTATTCTGCAACCGGGTTGCTGGCAAAGGGGGAATATTTCGAAGTCACGGGCAATTATCCCGAGGCGTTCAATTGGTATTCCAAGATTCTGGAGCGATACACCGACGAACCGGGAGCCCTCATAGGTTTTTGCTTCCGGTATAAAAACAAGACGGGTGACGGCCAGTACGATGCGAAACTCAAACT
>JBAVPB010000426.1:0-17484 GCA_049692655.1 Chthoniobacteraceae bacterium
GCTGTCATTGCCACGCTCTTTGTCCACTGTCTTGCCGTTGCCGGCGAACCGCCCGAGGGGCCGGGCAAGGCGGCTGAGAAATTCTATGCGGAGTATCTGGTCCTGGTGAATGCGAACAAGGCGACCACGCCCTGGATCGCGAAGTCGAAGCTCGTGACCGCGGCCTTCAAGAAATATTACGCGAAGGAAATGTCGCCCAAGAATGGCGATCCGGTTGAAAGCGATCCCGTGCTGCAGGCGCAGGATGTGCCTACGTCGCCGTTCAAAGCGGGCAAGGTTGTGATCAAAGAGAACAAGGCGACGGTGAGCCTCTCCGCAAAGTTTGACAACGATACCGACAACGTCAGCGTGCAGATGGTGCTGAAGGACGGGGTGTGGCTCGTGGATATGGTGCGGGCGGGGAAGTGAATGGGTGGTGGTGTAATGCGATCCATAGGGTAACCGCCGGATGAGTTTTCGAATTTGCATGATAGCGGCTATATCGGCATGCATGCTGACGTCATGTTCCAAAAACGAATTTCCATATTTGTATAATCCGCCGGACCAATGGGCGCTTCCCGGAACCTATGTTCTCGTGCCGGACTCAGTTACACGCCTCCAAGAAATGGGTTACTCCCAATTTAACGCCAAAATCACGATCAAGGGAGACGGTACGTTTGAGGCTTCTTCGATGCCCGGCGATTGGATCGATGATGTTTCGTCAAAACACGGGTATGACAATTGTAGTGGCACATGGAAGCCGGAAGGCCTGTCAGATCGCTATTTTATTATCCTGACAATATTGAAATTCTCTGCTGACTCTGCTTTCAATTCGAATGGTAACTTCAAGGGGCATGAGCCTCCACTGATATTCCTGGGTATCGCCGATCGTACGCCAGAAAGAAAGCAGTATGCTTTAGCGGTTCTTTTGAATAATGAGGACGATGGCTGCCTGATTTTTGTAAAATAGTTACTGAGGGTGCCAGCTAAAGAACAAGTTAAGCCAGCCGATCGGGCATGGGAAAAAGTGTCAATAGTCAAGGGCTGACCCCGGTGCGCCAGCAGATGAAGGGGTCAGGCCAACATCGGCATGTGATGGCGTATTCCAGCGGCCCTCCGGGACGAATCCCGGGGTATTCGCTGGAGCCCGGTAACGAGGAGGCTAACACCTTTCCATAGAGCCTATGTTACTTATGCAGCTTGTGTGATATTGCGGCGTTGGGACTGGGACCTGACAGAGCAGGTCCCTCCACGTTGCTCCGACTTGGAGTTGAGTGCTTTCTTTTAAATGGGCGTTGCGTGCTGCGGGCGCTTGTGAGGCTGGAGCCTCGAAGACAATTGCGTTACCGGGCTGGAGCCCGGTAACGAGGAGGGGTGGAGATTTTAGGAGGGCGGAGGCTTGCTTATTGGGGTAAATTTCGAAATATGGGCGTGGTGTTCCCTCCCCCATTTCATGAGCCGGAAATCTAAAAAGAGTCCCCGAAAAAATCCGCATGGCGGGTCTTTGGGCGGAGTTGTTGCCGCGAGATCAATGCCGGCTGCTGTGGAACCGGCGCGTTTCCATGTTAATCCCAATGATCGCTGGATGGCTGCGGGGGTGGTGGTTTTTTTGGCTGTAATTGTATGGGTGGTTTTTGGGCAGGCCCTCGGGTTTGGGTTCATCAATTACGATGACCCGGAGAATGTTTCGCGGAATGCCGCGGTGATTGCGGGGCTGGGCTGGAAGGGGATCGCGTGGGCATTTACGCATACGGTGGTGGGGCGGTGGGCGCCGGTGACTGTGATGTCGCACATGCTGGACTGCCAGATTTACGGGCTGTGGGCGGGCGGTCATGTTTTAACGAATGTGTTACTGCATGGGGTGACGGCGATCGTGCTGTTCCTGGTGTTGTGGCGGATGACGGGGGCGCTGTGGCGGGGTGCTTTTGTGGCGGCGGTGTTTGCGATCCATCCGCTGCGGGTGGAGGCGATCTGCTGGATCTCGGCGCGGGGGGATGTGCTGGATGCGTTCTTCTTTGTGCTGACGCTGGGGGCGTACCTCGGCTATGTGCGCAGGCCGCAATCGCGCGTTCGTTACTGGGCGGTGGCGCTGGTGTTCGCGCTGGGGCTGATGGCGAAGTCGATGATCGTGACGCTGCCGTTTGTGTTGCTGCTGCTGGATTACTGGCCGCTGAATCGCTTTCCGAAGGGGGCGAAGCAGGAGGATTTTTTGCGCGCCGGGAGGAGGCTGGTGGTGGAGAAGATCCCGCTGTTTGTGCTGGCGGTGATGTCGTGTGTGGCGACTGTGCTGGCGACGCGCGGCGTGCATGTGGACGGGATTGAAAATGATTCGATCCTGCAGCGTGTTTGCAATGCTTTGATTTCGTACGCGATTTATTTGCGGCAGATGGTGTACCCGGCGGGGCTGGCGATTCCTTATATCACGCCGGTGCACGGGGTGTCCTACGCGCAGGCTGGACTGGCGCTGTTGGTGCTGGCGGGCATTTCGTATGCGGCCTGGTATCTCCGGAGGATGAGGCCGTGGCTGGCGGTGGGGTGGCTGTGGTATGTGGGGATGCTGGCGCCGGTGACCGGGATCGTGCAGATTTCCTATTACTCGCATGCGGACCGTTACACGGATCTGCCGCAGATTGGGCTGGGTGTGATCGTGGCGTGGGGCGTGGCGGAGATGTGTGCGGGGCTGAGTTACCGGCGCATATTACTCGGCGGGGTGTCGGCGGCGGCGATCGTGGCGATGGTGATGTGCGCGCGGGTCCAGGCTTCCTACTGGCACGATGATGAAACGCTGTGGCGGCACGCGATCGCATGCACGGCGGATAACTACATGGCAACGAGCAATCTTGGGAATGCGCTTTTGAAAAATGGGCAGGCGGATGAGGCGATGGCTACTTACAGGAAGGCGATGGAGATCAATCCCGAATATGCGGTGCCTTACTACAACATGGGGCTCGCGCTTTTTCAAAAGGGGGATGTGGATGATGCGATCGCCAACTATGAAAAGGCGATTGCCAAGGATGCGGATTACGCCGATCCGGAAAACAATCTGGGCAATGCGCTGATGCAGAAGGGTGCGGTCGATGAGGCGATCTCGCACTACCGGCGGGCCGCGGAGATCAAGCCGGGGCTCGCGGAGGTGCAGTATAATCTCGGCGGGGCGCTGATGCAAAAAGGGGCGACGGATGATGCGGTGGCGAGTTACCAAAAGGCGATCGAACTCGAGCCCGGCTATGCGGAGGCGGAGTGCAAGCTGGGTGATGTGTTTTTACGCGGAGGGCGGACGGAGCAGGCGATCGCGCATTATCAACGGGCGATCGAAATGAGGCCGGGGTTTGTGGAGGCGGAGACGAATCTCGGGACTGCGTTTGTGCAGAAGGGGGAGATTGACCAGGGGATTGCGCATTATCAAAAGGCAGTGGGACTGAAGCCTGAGTTTGCGGAGGCGCATTACGACCTGGCGAATGCTTTTTTGCAACGGGGCGAGGAGGGGGAAGCGCTGGCTCATTTCCAGCGTGTGCTGGAGCTGCAACCGCAAAATATCCAGGCGGGGAATAACATGGCGCTGTTGCTGGCGACTTCGACGAATGGGGCGATCCGCAATGGCGGGAAAGCGGTGGACCTGGCGGAGCGGATGAACCGGATTGCGGGGGGGAGGCAGCCGGTGATCCTGGTGACGCTTGCGGCGGCTTATGCGGAGGCGGGGCGGTTTCCGAAGGCGGTGGAGACGGCGCAGAGGGCGTTGCAACTGGCGAATGGCCAGGGATTAAGCGAAACGATCCAGAGTCATATCAGGCTTTACCAGAGCGGGACGCCGTTGCGGATCGGAAGATGATTAAAGAAAGGATGAAGTATAAAGGCTGAAGGCTAAAGTGAAGAAAAGAGGGATGGCGCTGCGCGCGGAGGTTTTTGTTTTATTGGCGGGGATGGGTCTGGCTGCAGAAGGCTTTGATTTTTTGTTTGAGGTCGCGGGCGGTGGCTTCGCCGCTTGATTGCGAGTAGCGGAGGGTGGTGTAGATGCGGGTGATGCTCTGGATTTCAGAGGCGCGGGAGGGGAGCTGTTCCGATGCGCGCTCGGAAAAATGCACGGGGCCTTCCCATGGTGCGCGCTCGACGCCGAGGACTGCGACGCGGCGCGAGAAGCGGTCGTAGAGGGCTTTTGCGGGATCGACGGGGACGCGGGCGCGCCACCAGAGCCAGATGGATTGCAGGCAGAGGAGGAAAATGACAACGAGCGTGAGCCAGCCGAGGAGGTGGAGCGCGCGGGTATCGACCATGCCGAGATTCACAAAGAATGTCTGCTGTGTTTCCTCGTCGAAATTGAGCACGTGGGCATCCCATTCGTAGCCGATGGTGTCCCATGCAAGCTGCATCTGACGGAAGATGGGCTGCTTCCCCCATGCCCCTACTGCCTGGAGATCGCCGACGGCGCCGGCTTCAGCGTGAGCGGCGGCGGCGCTCATATCCATGTAGCCGGCGAGCCCCATATCGAGCCGGCCGGGAGCGACGGCGGCGGTGGGGTCGGCGCGTTCCCAGCCGGTATCGGCAAACCAGACTTCGCACCACGCGTGGGCATCGGACTGGTGGACGACGAGGTAGTCGCCGAGGGAATTAAACTGGCCGCCCTGGTAGCCGACCACCACGCGGGTGGGAATACCGGCCATGCGCATGAGCGTGCCGAATGCGGCTGCGTAATGCTCGCAGAAACCGATGCGGCGGTTGAAGAGGAAATCGTCGAGCCCATTGTCCCCATAAGGCCCCGGGGAGATGGAGTAGGTGAAATTTTCCTTGCGGAAAAAATCGAGCGCGCGGGCCATAATGGCGCGCGGGGCGGCGCCATCCGCCATCCATGATTGCACGAGCCTGCTGGCGCGAGCTGGGACGACCGCGGGGAGTTGCAGGCAGGCTTTGCGCTCGATGAAGCGGAGCTTGGTCTGGCGATTGTAAGGGAACGAGTTTATTTCGTACTTGCGCGGACTGTAAAGGGCCTTGGTGGAGTGCAGAATATAACCTGCCTGCAAGACCATGTCCCTGCTGGAGGGTCTCGTCGGCCAGTCGAGCGCGAAAAGCCATTGTCCGTTATTCGGCTGAACCACGATGATCTGATGGACGGGGACGCCCTTGATATCCTCCGGGCGGCTGGGGCCCATGGTATCCCGGATGGGCGACCATGCGAGCCCGTCGTCCTTCATAAGGATGGCACCGCGCCAGTAGAGGTTTGAGGAGCGTGGGACATTGCCATCCGGGAACTGCGCGCGGAATGCGACTTCGTTTGACAATGCGAGGGAGGCGACGCTGCCGGGGGAGAGTTGATCGGACATGCCGGTGCGATTGAACATGGCGTGATTCAACTCAAACCGGAAGGGGCCGCTGCCGCGCGGAAAAAGAAAAAACATGACGGCGATGAGCGGCACGGCCACCAGCATGAGGCGGAAGCTCGACCGCAACGGGGCGATGATCCCCCCCTGGGAGGCGCCGCCGTGGAATTGCGCCACGGCGGTGAGGATGAGCCAGAATGTGATGGCGGCATAAAGCCCGGCGCCGATGCCTTGCGAAATGAAGAGGCCCGCGAGACTGAGGAACCAGCCGAGGAGTGCGAGGATGTGAAAATCCCGCGCGGTATGGGCCTCGAGGATTTTGATCGAGATGAGCAGGATGGATATGGAGAGGCCGGGCTCCAGGCCGGTGAACACATGGTATTGGAGATGGATCGCGCCGAGCATGGCGGCGGCAGCCGCGAGCTTCCACGGCGTGGACCGCAGCCTGACCCCGCGCTGCTCCATGAGGAACTTTGCGATGAGCACCACGAGAAAAGTGACCGGCACCCACCATGCGAGATTTCCAAACATGGGCGGCACGCTGAAAAGAAGCGCAGCGGCATACCAGAGCAGTGGCTTGCGCGGGATCGCCTGTTTTTTGATTGCCGCTCTCATGCGTGGAGGGCAAGCGCCCGGAGACACCTGTGGTAGTGGGCTTCGCCGAGCGAGACGGGTATTTCCTGGAACGGAAGGCGCAGGCTGTAACGGCGGCGGAGCCGCTCGGCCTCGATGACCCAGAGCGCGAGCTGGGAAAGGCGGGCCTCGACGCCGGCCTGCGGCAGCGTGGAGAAATCGAAATGCAATTCGCCGTCGTTTTCAGCGGTGAATTGCTTGGTCATCATGGGCAGGCCGCGCGCAACGGCTTTCCAATCGATGTGGCGCTGGGATTCGCCGGGGACGTAGGCGCGCACGCCGGTGAAATCGTCGCCGCCTATGGGCGATTTCGCATTGTGGCTGGCGGGACGCGAGGCGGCGGGTGGCAGGTTCGGATCGCCCTCCGGTTTCGGATAGACGATGTAGCGCTGGCTGACCGCCACGCGGCTGCGTGCCCGCAAAAAACCAAGCGGAAAATCGCTCGTGAGGACGATCTGCGAAATGGCGTGCTCGCCGCGCTTGACGACAGTGAAATGGATCATGCCCCTCGCCGCCTGCGCAGCCGGGATTTCATCCAGGGTGGCGGCTTCGCCCGAACCGTCCGGCAGGCTCACGGTGATGGCGTGGCGGGAATTGCGGGAGAGATTCCCGACCTCGACAGGCAGCGTGATCTCCTGGCCGGCGAAGGCGGATTTTGCGGATTCCACGGTGACCTGGAGTGACTTGAGATTTACGAGCGTTTTCGGAGCGGAAACGATGATCACGCTCATGAGCAGGAAAAAGAGGAGATACGCGGCGCCATTCCCCTGGCTCGCGCCCGCATACCACATGGCGATAAAGATCAAGAGGAGGCCGGTGATATTCCCGGTGGGAAGCAGGACGGGCGACGAAGACCGGCGACCGATCATGGCACAGGGACGCTGTGAAGAAGATTCTGGGCGAGGCTGCGACCACTCTCGCCGGGCTGCTCGATATCGTGCCCGAGGCGATGGCCCATGACTGCGACGCCGACTGCCTGGACATCCTCCGGCAAGACCATGTCGCGTCCGTGCATGAGCGCCCACGATTGTGAGGCTCGCAAAAGGGCGATGCCTGCACGCGGGGAAAGGCCGGAGCTGTGGCGCTGGCGCGAAGCGTCGATCAAGTCCTGCAAATAATCGAGGAGCGCCGGGGAAGTGTGGACTTTTTTCACGGCAGCCTGGGTTTCCTGCAAGACCTCGGGGGTGAAGACGGGCTTCAGCTCCTTGAGCATTTCCCGGCGATCCATGCCGAGAAGCATCGCCCGCTCGCTGGCGCGGTCGGGGACGCCGAGCTCGATGCGCATGAGGAAGCGGTCGAGCTGCGACTCCGGCAGCGGAAACGTGCCGACTTGATGCTGCGGATTTTGCGTGGCGATGACGAAGAAGGGATCGGGCAGCTCGTGCGTGACGCCATCGACGGAAATGTGGTGCTCCTCCATGGCTTCGAGGAGCGCGCTCTGGGTCTTGGGCGTGGCGCGGTTGATCTCATCGATGAGGACCATTTGCGAAAAGAGCGGGCCATGGTGGAAAACGAACCGCTGCTGGTCGCGGTCGAAAATGGAATTGCCGATGATGTCCGCAGGCAACAGATCGCTCGTGAACTGGATGCGCTTGAAACCAAGGCCTAGCGAGCGGGCGAGTGTGTGGGAGAGGGTCGTCTTGCCGACACCGGGCATGTCCTCGATGAGCAAATGGCCCCGTGCAAGCAGGCAGGCCACCGCGAGCCTCACAGCTTCGGGTTTGCCTACGATGACTTCGCAGACCTGCGCGGTGAATGTATCAATAGGGGTAGCCACGCCTCGACAATCAGCAATTAACGGGCCATTTGCAAGTGGCCGTGCGGTTTACAGGCCCGGAATAAACATGGAAACATGTTTGCGGTATTCCAGATATTCCTGGCCGAAGCGGTTGACCAATTCGCGCTCCTCCAGCCATGCGACAAAAAAGAACGCGGGAAAGCTGACGAGACAGAGGTAATAGATGCTCAGGCAATTTACGAGCAGGGAGCACGAAAAAATCATCAGCAGCACCTGGGCGTACCGGGGATGGCGCATCCTGGAGTAGATGCCTGCTGTGATCAGTTTTACAGGGTGTCCTTCGGGATCGAGCTCCGGCAGGCCGATGAATGTGCCGGGAGTAATTTGTCTTTTCACCAGGATGAAGAGCCAGACGTCGGTGAGGATAAGCAGCCCCGCCAGCAGGATCAAAAATTGATTGGGCCCGTAGTCCCCCACCAGCAATCTGTTGCGCGATGTAAAAATCCCAAGGACGAGCGTGAACAATACCAGGACAATGACGGGGTACGAGAAAGAGAGACCGAGTCTGCGCCAGAACGAGACCAATGCATGGACCATGACCCAGTAGCAAATTGCCATGGGGATCGCCATTAACATCAGGTACGCAAGCGCAAGTCGCATGATTTCGTGGGAACGGTAGTCGTGGTTTTGAAGACGTTCCAGAAATATTCCTGATTCAATTCGAGTATAGGGAAAGTTTTTAAATGCTGAAAAATGAAGGAGATGGGCACGATGTTTTTTGAAAAGATGTCCGGTGCCACGAAGCCTGCCGCAGTTTGTTACCACAAGGTGGCATAGGTGTTTCAACCTATTTACAAGTGTGGAGGTTTCCGTTTGAGTGACCGACCCGTGTTCTTCCGGGATTTTACATTATGACTGAAGGCTCTTTAAAAAATTTGAATATTCTGGTCGTTGACGATGAGCCATCCACCGTGGTTTCTGTTGCAGTTGTCTTGAAAGCTCGCGGACACGTCGTTGAAGGAGTGGCGGACGGGGAGGACGCTTTAATCCGGCTCAAAGATGATCTGCACCGTTACCAGATCATCATCACCGATCACTCGATGGAGAAGGTGTCTGGGCTGGAACTGCTCACCGCGCTCCGTGCCACGGCTTTCCGCGGGAAGGTGATGGTGCTCTCCGCGCATCTGACCTACGACCTGAAGCTCTCCTATCACAGCCTCGGGGTGGACAGGTTGATATCCAAGCCGTTTGACCTCGCGGAACTTCGTGAGGCGGTGGAGGAACTCGGGACAGCGTGGGCCAGGCAAAGCCTCTGAGGCTATGATTTCAAGCGCCTGGGACACGAGGCTCGCGATTCCGCTTTTGCTTTACACCCTTCCACCCGCTTGCGAAAAGATGTGCCCATGAAACCTGCCCTGCTCCTGCTTGTGGTTGCCGCGCTCCTGGGATTAAGCGGTTGTCTGCCCGTTTCGCAAAATCCCCTCTCGTCTCCAGATACTGCGGTCGCGGATGCACGTCTCGCCGGGGTGTGGGCTGGCAAATCGGGGGATGACCTTGTCTTCCTGCATTTCGTGCAGGGAAAAACGGCGATGATGGATGCCGTGGAAGTGGATCACCCAAAAGATGGCGATACGAACACGCATACCTACACAGTTTTCCCTACAGTGATCGATGGTGTGCATTACTTGAACGTGCAGGATAAGAAGGGCACGGACAAATCGTATCACCTCGCCCGCTACCAGGTGACCAGTAGCGGGACGCTGACGATCTGGCTGATGTCGGAGAAGCCGGCGATCAAGGCGATCGAGAGTGAAAAAATTTCCGGCAAGGTCGGGAAAAAAGATCCCGCGAGCAAAGTCGATACGCGCGAAGTGAGTATCACGGCCAGCACGGAACATCTCGCGGCTTTCGTGGGCAAATCGGACCCGGAAGTTCTCTTTGGCGAAAAATTCTGCACGTTCAAAAAACTGACGATCCCGCCGCTGGATGCGGCGCCAAGTCCGACGCCGAAGTCTGACAAACCCGCCGCGAAGAAGAAAAAAAAGAGCGGCGGATAGTTGAGGACTTAATTTTATGGATATCTACATTGTAAAAGGCGGCGCACAGACCGGACCTTTTCCCATGGCGGAAGTGCAGAGGCTGGTCAACGCCGGTGAAGCTTCGATAAATGATCTCGGCTGGCATGCGGCGCTGACTGACTGGGTGCCATTATCGAACATCCTGCCGGGCAAAAATCCCCTGATCCCGGCTGTACCAAGACCTCTCTCGACGCGGAATGCGGAGGAGACTCGCAAGACTTACCTTAACCACGAGGCTTCCGTAAAATCGATCGGTTTACTTTATTATATAGCGGCGATTGTGATGACCCTGGCGGTGCTGGGATTCGGATTTGTGGCGGTGTCGGCATTCAAGGGACACGCGGCGCCTAATCACTCCAACATGAACCAACCGCTGCCATTCCAGATCGGGGTGACTGTTGCGATTGCGTTGTTTGCGTGGCTGTATTTCTGGCTGGGAGCAGGCATGCGGAGTCTCAATCCCAAGGCAAAAGGCCCTGCTGTCGTGCTGGCAGTCATTGGCTTGCTGGGTTTCCCGCTGGGGACATTGATCAACGCGTACATCCTCTACCTGTTGCTTTCTGAAAAAGGCAAGATGGTGTTTTCCCCCGAATACAAGGCTGTGATCGAAGCGACGCCGCACATAAAATACAAGACGAGCATCGTGGTCTGGATTTTTGTGATCCTGCTGCTTGGCTTAATAGCGCTGGGCGTGTTCGCCGCGCTTACAGGAGCCGGAAAACACTGACCCGCGGGTAGCAAGTCTCCAAGTTGGTTCTCCCTCCTGAATTTCATTAACAGAAATCCAATTTATGGAAATCTATGTCATGAAGAATAATGCCCAGACCGGGCCGTTCTCCATTCAAGACATTAGAGAAATGGTCGATACAGGAGTTGCATCGATCAACGATGAAGGATGGCATTCGGGACTGAGTTCGTGGGCTCCGTTATCGAAGATTCTGCCTGCGGACAATGCCACGGATTCGGCACCGGCTCCTCCGTTCGTTTTAAAGACTGCCGCGGAAATTCGTGAAACTTATCTCGGCCATGAAACCGCGATAAAGTCGATGGGGTTTCTTTATTACATCGCGGGCGGCATTGTCAGTCTGGGTGCGCTGTCGTTCCTGACCATCACGGTGATTACTGCAAGTTCGCCGGACGGATCGGTAAACACTCACGCGCTGGGGCCGGTGCCGCCGATTTTCCTGGCGGTGTTTTTCGGGTTATTGGCGGGATTCTATTTCTGGCTGGGAAACGCCATGCGGAGACTTGATCCGAATGGAACAACCCCTGCAATCATCCTGGCTGTCATCGGGCTGCTGGGTTTCCCGCTGGGGACATTGATCAATGGCTATTTCCTCTATCTCCTGCTTTCCGAACAAAGCAAAATGGTATTTTCCTCCGAATACAGCGAGGTGATCGAAGCGACGCCTAATATTAAACACAAGACGAACCGCACAGTTTTGTACCTCGTAATTTTTGTGTTTATCCTGACAGCATTGCTGGTCGCCGGCGTGATTTTCGGGCCACCCAGATAGCACACAAGTTTTAAAACCAGCCGATGTGTTTTACAATCGCGCGGCGATGAATTTTTCCAGCTTCACGATGTCGGCGGCGAATTTGCGGATGCCCTCGGCGGTTTTTTCCGTGGCCATGGCGTCGTCGTTCAACTGGTAGCGGAATGTTTTTTCATCGAGCGACTGGCGCTCGATGGCGCTGAGCTTGGAGGCCTCGGCGTCGAGCTTGCGGGTGATGGGCTCGTCGCTCGCCGCGAGTTTCGCGAGGAGATCGGGGCTGATGGTGAGCAGGTCGCAGCCGGCGAGCTCGATGATCTGGCTGATGTTGCGGAAGCTGGCGCCCATGACCTCGGTGTTGTAGCCGAATTTTTTGTAGTAGTTGTAAACAGTGGTGACGGACTGCACGCCGGGATCCTCGGCGCCGGTGTAGTCGCGCTTGTTGGCGGCCTTGAACCAATCGTAAATGCGGCCGACGAAGGGGGAGATGAGCTGCACTTTCGCCTCGGCACATGCGATGGCCTGCGGGAGCGAGAAGAGGAGCGTGAGGTTGCAGTGGATGCCTTCCTTGCTGAGGACCTCGGCGGCCTTGATGCCTTCCCATGTGGAGGCGACCTTGATGAGGATGCGCTCGCGGGAGATGCCGGCGTTTTCATAGAGGGCGATGAGCTGGTGCGCCTTGTCGATGGAGCCTTGCGTGTTGAAGGAGAGGCGGGCATCGGTCTCGGTGGAGACGCGGCCGGGGACGATCTTCAAAATTTCCATGCCGAATGCGACGAGGACGTGGTCGATGATATCCTCGATCTGCGCGGGGCCGGTAAGGCCGGAGCTCTTGCGGTCGGCGATGACTTTGTCGAGGATGTGCTCGTATTCTTTTTTCTGGGTCGCGGCGTAGATGAGGCTGGGGTTGGTGGTGGCGTCCTGCGGCTTGAAGTCGCGGATCGATTCGAAGTCGCCGGTGTCGGCGACGACCTTGGTGAATTTCTTGAGTTGATCAAGCTGGCTGGTCTTGGATGAAGTGGATGATGCCTCGGCGGTGGTGCTCATAGTAAAAGAGATGTTGAGTTGCGTTGGTGGAGAATCGATCCCCGGTCAGGATTTGAATGTATTCGCAATCCGAAGGGGAGGCAAAAGTATTTTTCAGAACCGGAGCCGTTGATGGCAGGGATGCGGGATAGCTGACGGTTGGTAAGGGTTGGCAAGGGTTGATTTGCCCGGACGGAGGTGTGAACTTCCAACATTGAATGTTGAATTGGGGAAACGGCTACTGTTCTGACCAAGACACTACAGCGTCTCGGTTTCCTCGGCGGGGGGCGGGATGGCGGCGGGGGTTTCGGGGACGGGCTCGGCGCCGATGTCGAGGAGGCGGGCGATTTTGCGGCGGAGGTCGTTTTGCACGGCGCCGACGGAGCGGTTACCGTTCAATACTTCAAATTTGTACTCCTTTTGCAGGTGCTTGAATTCCGTCTGCAGGATGCGCTGGTATTTTACAAAGCTGTCGAACATGTCGCGCGACAGGCCGAGGTCCATGCCGGATTCCCAATAGTCGAGGGTCGCTTTCTTCTGGAAATTGCGTTCGATGAGCTTTGCGGCGCTGACCTGGAAATAGAATACCGCGTCGGGCACGAGGGCTGGGCTGTAGAGGTTCCGCAGCCATTCGCGATCGGCGCCGCGGACGGTGTCGCGGGTCATGAGCGTATAGATATAGCGGTCGGCGATCACGATCAGGCCGGCACGGAGGGCGGGGATGATCGCGTTGATGAGCTGGTCGAAGAAATCGGTCGCGTAGAAAAGGCTGAGCGTGGTGCGCGTGAGGACGTTCCCCTGCTTTGCCGCTTCCAATTCCTCGCTCACGAGGTTCGAACGGCGCAGGCCTATGAGGCGCACGGCAAAACCGTTCGATTCCAGCCACTGGCTGAGCATGGCGATCTGCGTGGAACGGCCCGAGCCATCGGCGCCCTCGATGACGAAGAGTTTGCCGGGGAATTTCGTTTTCTTCAATTCCGGCAGCGGACGCCCAAAAAATGCCTTCTCTTTCATTTGCGCGAGCACCCCCTGAATTTTGCGAGGTCGATCTTCTTGGAAATGATTTTGCGCACCTCGGATTGCTGCATGTGGATTTCCTTCGTCGCGTCGATGGTGGTAAAGCCGGCCTTTGGGCGCAGGTCGGCGTATTCCTTGAGGATTTTGCCCTGGAAGATGCGGAAACTCTCGTAGGGATCGGTGGACCAGCCCATGTCGAGGCCCGCCTCGTGGTATTTCAGCGAGGGACGGCCCTCGAGGATGCGGTTGAGCGAGACCTCAAGCGGCACTTCGAAATAAAACGTGATGTCGGGCTTCACGGCGAAGTCGTAGAGCTTCGTGACCCACTCACGGTCCACTCCCCTCACCGCGTCACGCGCCAGGGCGGTGTAGATATAGCGATCGGCCAGCACGATGAAGCCGGCGCGGAGGAGCGGCAGGATCTGGCGCTCATAGCGGTCGGCAAAATCGGTGGCGTGGATGAGGGAAAAAGTCGTCGGGGTAAGGAGCTGGCGTTTTTTGCCCTTGGAGGTCGCTTTTTTGACGAGCAGCGAGGAATTCCACTCTGTAAAATAGACGCGGGAGCCTTGAAGCTCGAGCCAGCGTTTGACGAGATAGATTTGCGTGGACTTGCCGGAACCATCCAATCCTTCGACTGCAATCAACTTTCCTGGATAACTGTGGGCCTCTGACGTCACGGTCTGCCATCTTGTGATCTTTGATCCCAGAATGCAATTTTAAAACGATAATGTCAGGATTATCCCTAAGTCATTTAGGGGTAAATACTTACCCTGTGTGGCTTGCGGTTTTCCTGATTCCAATGTTCACACAATTGTCACATTGGAGGCTTCTCCAAAGGCGGTGGAAAGTGGATGGGCTATGGGCTAACCCGGAAAGCCAATGAAGACCTTCTTATCAAGGGTTGTATTTCACCACATACCACACAAACGCAGTATTCGGCGGGAAGTCAGCCGCGATAGATGCTGTGCGAACCAATATCCACAGTCACCACTGTGCCTGCATCGACGTAAAAGACGACGCGCAAATCGCCTTCGATTTCAACCGAATGGATTGTGCGGCCATAGTGGGCTGAGAGTTTATGAATCTTATGCGGGCGAAGTCGCGGATCGAATGGATTTTCTTTGAAAATTTTCCATGCCTGCCGCGTGGAATTCTTTTTCGCGGATGGCAGTGCATAAAAGCTTTCCCAGAAACGCTGGGTGGGCTTGAAGCTGTATTTCATTCCACTACGCCGGGGCGGGGCGGTTTGACTCCATCCAAGACAGTGTCCATATCCGCAAACAACCCTGCTTTCGCATCCGCCATTCCTTGCTTGAAGGATTCCGGAATCCATGAGTCATCGTTTTCGACGACGAATTTGGCGACTGCCGCGCGCTCGCTTGCAGGAAGAGCTTTGATTTGCTCGATGATTTCCGCTGCGCTCATGCTGGAAACTAACCGCACAAGGTCGTCACATTCAAGTAAAACAAAGGAAGCCGTTCTGAAAAACGGCGATGATATTCATCCACAGATTGCACGGATTTACACAGATTTTTCCGGAGCGTCGCTGATACGGCAGGATTTGTTTTGGTATTCCCACATGTGCATTTCAACTACATGGATATCGCTTTGGGATTTGCAATTAGAAGCGGTTTATTCCGTCACCCCGCTTCGGGGGTTTTTAGTTATGTTGGGATGAGGATTCCCGGAGTTTCGCTGCGCTGTACTCCGGGCTTTAATTCCGTCGCACCCTCCGGGCGCTGGGGGTGGCAATAGCAGATTTCCCTCAATCTCGCATCTTGTAGGCAGGGGAATTTCCTGATTACGATGAGTGGCATGTCGCAATCTTCCGAAGCCATCCTGAGCGCACAGCTTGATCCGGGGGAGCGGTTGCTTTGGTCGGGGCAGCCGCGTGGTGGGATCCGGTTGCGGGGACAGGATGCGGTGATGATCCCGTTCAGCCTTATGTGGGGCGGGTTTGCGATTTTTTGGGAGTGCATGGCGCTCAAGAGTGTTTCCAAGGCCCATCATCCTGCGGCGGGCGTGTTCCCGTTGTTTGGCATTCCGTTTGTGCTGATCGGGCTTTACATCATTTTCGGGCGTTTCTTTTTCGATGCTTACTCGAGGGCGCGGACGTTCTACGGGGTGACGAATGAGCGGGTCATCATTATCCGAGGCGGGGCCTTTGGGCAGCAGACGAAGAGCTTGCAGATTCGCACGCTGAGCGATGTTTCGCTGACGCAGCGCGGGGATGGAAGTGGGACGATCACCTTTGGGCCGGCTCCGATCGTGAACGGCTTTAACACGTTTGGAGGGAGCGGCGGGTGGCCTGGGAGCAGGCGTTATTCGCCTCCCGCTTTCGAACTGATCGAGCGGGCCAAGGAGGTGTATGATATTGTTCGCGGGGCGCAAAGAACGGCAGCGTGATACGGCCACCCATGTTGCAAAGAGTCATCTATTTTTTGTTGGGCTGTGCCGTAGCTCTTACGCTGTGTGCGATGTTGTTGCTCTGGCATGCGTATGATGACTCTCCTCATGAACATACTGTGCAGGAATCTCTTGAATCGCTGCAAAAAGCGCCGGTAAAAATTGAAGACATGACCGGGATATGGCATGGCAAGGAGAGTTGGGGGATCACCTATATCATCAATCGAAAATCCGATGGAACTTTCACAACAGTGATTGATCGCCGGCAGTCCGACACGGGAGGGCAACCTTATATTGTGAGATGCAAGGGCCACTGGTGGGTAGATGACGGCCTTTACGCGTATTACTATAGTGAAACAAGCGATCCAAAGTGGAAGGATCTTCGCCCCTGGCCGTTTGTGATTTCCACTTTCAACAAGGGAGAACTTCAGTACCGGGTCGAGGAAGGGTGCTGGGCGACGGAGCGAAAGGAATGATATGAAGACTTCGATTTTACGATATTCCGAAGAACAGTTTTTATCCATTATCCTCCATCGGATAACTGCGGGCCTGTCTCTTTGTTACGTGCTTTTCGGAGTCAACGCAGCGACAGCGGAATTGCCGGATGGGTCACCTGTGAATGGGAGGTCCCCCAAAGGGACTTATCTCGTGGCCGACACGGGCAATCCTGCGGATGGAGGGAGAGTCTCGATTGCCCAGAGGGACCAGCCGGAAAAGTTTCATGACATTTTTACTTACCCGCGTTTTGCAGAGGTCTATTTCTCACCGGATGAGCGGTATCTCATTATCGATAATCGCAATGGAAGCGATTCGCGGGAATGCGTGGTCTTGAGCAGAAGTGACAAACCACCCTTTTTCGTGAACGCCCATAAAATCGATGAGGTTTGCTGGAAATTGTTTTGGTCGCAGCACAAGATTTCTGGCAAAATATTATACGATCACCGTTCCACTTACTTTTGCGAATGGCTGGATAACTCACATTTTGTTGTGGATTTGCAAGGCAATCACTTTTTTCCAGATCCCGGTGCTAAAAAATGGTCCCTGGATGGAGGGTGGCGCTGCGTTTATGACGCAGTTCGCGATAAGGCATCCACGAGCAGATATACGGACTCCTATAATAAGGCGAAGGCGGAGTTTGAGACCGATTTCAAGTAGAGCCGAAATAAGAAAGACTTCACTTGGATGTAATTCATTCGACATGATTACCATGAAACGATTCCTCGTTAGCTTTTGTCTGGTATCGCTGGCTTGCACGGGTTGGGCGGCGCCGGACTCGAGCCTGCCTGTTAATCCGGCTACTCCAGCTCCGGTTGTTAAGCCGGGGTTGGAACGGGATTTTTCGTTGCACGCGATGTGGGTGGTGGATGAGACGGCGAAGACGGTGACTTGGGTGGAGATTCACCAGACCGATGATACGCAGACTACGGGGATCTTTCATGTGAGCGTTTATCTCAGGGGGAAGAATCCCCGCTCGGATGCACTATGGGTCTGCCATCACCTCGCGATTACCAGGGAAGCATTGGAGCGCAGTCTGATTCGTCCGCTAAAGCGGCTTGGGCTCTACCCGGAGAGCTTTGAGGCAGGTTACCATGACTGGCAGCAAGACCAGAAAAAGGGGACGGCTTTTGTCTGCACGACTACGATTGCGGATTTCGTGAAGGCGCAGCGTGCGGCGGTGTCCCCTGCTCCGCGGGCGTTGCGGGCTGATCCGGATTAGCGGGGAGATTATTGTCCACAGATTTCACAGATTTTCACAGATTAAGAAAAGAACCGCCGGGGAAAATCTGCGTGAAACTGTGGAT
>JBAVPB010000427.1:0-2375 GCA_049692655.1 Chthoniobacteraceae bacterium
CTGAAGAATAGTACGGTCAATATAATTTCAAAATCCGCACGTTCACTTAGGATAAAATTCGAAAATACAGATAATTTTAATGTGACTGAATCATCAAATCTGGATGCGACATCATCAAAGTATTCAAATATGTATATAAATTTGAAAGTAGAATCCATTTTCATCAGTATATATTGTAATATCAATATCGCAACATGCTTATCATAAGCATATTACAATTTATGACCAGTAATCAGTGTGCTAAAGTTATCCTTTGTAATCAGGTTCTCATGAAACGACGACATGTTTTTTGTAGAGTTCATGGAAGAAGCCAAATTTTTTTGGAAACAGATACTCGCGAGAAAACAAAACTAGAACGGGTCTGGAGAAGATAGTTCCAAACTCTTGGATTTATCCACAGCACATCCGAATTGCCCCTCCTCACCCCTTGGTGTCTTGGTGCCTTGCTGGTAAATCCCCCACCCACCCCGCAATCTCCCGCGCCCAATACGTCGCAATCAAATCCGCCCCGGCCCGCTTGAACGACGTCATCATCTCCAGCACTGTCGCCCGCTCATCCAGCCAGCCGTTTTGTGCGGCGGCCTTGACCATCGCATACTCGCCGCTCACGTTATAAACGGCCGTCGTCATTCCAAATTTCTCCTTCACCCGCCACAGCACATCCAGATACGGCAGACCCGGCTTCACCATCACGATGTCCGCCGATTCCTCGATGTCCAGCGCCACCTCCCGCAGCGCCTCCAGCGCGTTCGCGCCATCCATCTGGTAGGATTTCCGGTCACCCGCCTGCGGCGCGCTCTCCGCCGCATCCCGGAACGGCCCGTAGAACGCCGATGCAAATTTCGCCGCGTAGCTCATGATGATCGTCCCCTGGTGCCCCGCCTCATCCAGCGCCGCGCGGATCGCCCCCACGCGCCCATCCATCATATCGCTCGGCGCCACGATATCCGCCCCCGCCTCCGCGTGGGACACCGCCGTCTTCGCCAGCAGCTCCAGCGACTCGTCATTCAGCACATGCACGCTCCCGCCCTCCAGCTCCGCGATGCCGCAATGCCCGTGGCTCATGTATTCGCACAGACACACATCGGTGATCACCACCAGCCCCGGCGCCGCCTTCTTGATCGCCCGCACCGCCCGCTGCACGATCCCCTCCGGCGCGTAGGCCTGCGACGCCCGCTCATCCTTGTCCGCCGGGATGCCGAACAGCAGAATGCTCCGGATACCCTCCCCGGCCGCCAGCGCCGCCTCGGCAGCCGCCTCCTCGATCGTAAATTGAAACACCCCCGGCATGCTCGCCACCGGCGTCCGCGCCACGATCTTCTCGCTCACAAACATCGGCAGGATCAGGTCATCCACCCGCACCACCGTCTCCCGCACCAGGCTGCGGATCGCCTCGCTGGAGCGAAGCCGGCGCGGACGTTTCAGGATGCGTTGCGTGAGCGGAGAGGATTGCCTGGCCATGGGTTTGCGTGAGTTCGCAATTGATACTTGAGCGATTTTCCTTTGAACTCAACACCGAATTGTCCCCAATTGTCCCCGCTCCTGTGAAAACCCCACCCAACCCGAAGAAAATGCGCCGGCCCTTCCTGCTCATCGACGTCAGCAACTCCTTCACCAAGCTCGCCCTCGCCAGCCGCACCAAGCTCGCCTCCATCAAAAAAATCCCCACCCGCGACCTCAGCGCAAAATTATTGCGCAAAACCATCGGCGCGTGGGACTTCGACACCGCAGTCATCTCCTCCGTGGTCCCCAAGACCGCCAAAATCCTCGACAAATACCTCAAGGACAAAAAAATCCTCCGCGTCGGCCCCCATCTCAACCTCGGAGTCGGCATTGATTACCCCAACCCCAAGCGCATCGGCGCCGATCGCCTTGCCAATGCCTCCAGCGCAGTCGCCCTCGTCGGCGCCCCCGCCGTCGTCGTCGATTTCGGCACCGCCGTCACCTTCGACATCATCTCCGCCGACCGCAAATACATCGGCGGCGTCATCGCCCCCGGCCTCGCCGTCATGACCGACTACCTCTACCAGCGCACCGCGTTATTGCCCAAGATCGACCTCGGCGAGCCCGTCACCGCCATCGGCAAATCCACCCGTGCCGCCATGATGGCCGGAGCCATCTTCGGCTACCGCGGCCTAGTCAAAGAGATCCTCGCCGAAATCTTCCAGGAAATCGCCTCCACCGAGGACCTCAAGGTGGTCGCCACCGGAGGCTACGCCGAACTGATCGCCGCCAAGCTCCCCCAGATCCAGAAAGTCTATCCGCATCTCACATTGGAGGGCCTCCGCATCATAGGAGTCCTAAACACCAAAACCGCCCCCCAATAGAGAGCAAAGCAGCTCGCGCCCTTGGAGGGACCTGCTCTGTCAGGTCCC
>JBAVPB010000428.1:0-2372 GCA_049692655.1 Chthoniobacteraceae bacterium
GAAAACCGGACAGATAGCCTGCTTTTTTATAAAAACTCTTTTTCATGGGTAGGACAATTGGGTGAAGACGATCAAAACACCGCGACCCATTTATTTCGGAGACGCGCAGCCAATTTTTAACCGTCATCAAAAGGCGCCTATGTTTACCATAAATGTTGTCATGATCAATATGTTTTTGCAGTCATTCCCATCCGTGGCGGCACCTTCTGTTGGCGATTTAGTGCATAAAAATGCATCGCCTACCACATCCCCTTTCGCCGGGCTTTTTTACTTGGATAATCTGGATCGCGTCAGTGTAAAATTTGCCCCATTAGGGAAGACGTGCTCATACAGATTCTTCCAGGCTTTCACTTTTCTCATCCAGCCTCAGCGAAATTGCTGGATTTTTCCGGAGTCGATCAGGAATTTCAGGTGGGTCTTGTAGGTTTCCTGAACCTGTTCGGACTTCGGATCCCATTTCAATGCCTGCTCGTAATATGTTTCGGCATCGCTGCTTTCCCCCAAGGCGTCCAAGGTCCATCCCTCGATCAATAGCAACCGCTCATCCTCAGGAAAAAGTTGCAACCCCTGTTTAAATGCTTCCGAGGCGAGCCGGTAAAATGTCGCATCCATCGGCGCAGGAAAAGCATCGCCCAGATTGCGTCTCGCTTCGCCCAGATAGTAGTAAAGATCGGGGTTCTTCTGCTCCCGCGCGATCCCCGCCTTTGCATCCAGCACCGAGAGCGCGAAGTCTTTATCCCGCAAGGCTACACGGGCCTTCTCAGCATAATATTCGCCGGAGATCTTTGGTACCCCTGCATATAGGATCGCTACCCCAAGGATGGGAAGCGAAAATTGAAAAATGCGGTTTAGAATGAGACTGGGACGCCTTGCTTGGAAAGTTTCCAATCCCGGATTTGCAATAATGCCAAATACAAAAGCCATCAGCATCGAATTAGCCGGTATGTGAAGGTTAAAATCAACCACGGAATGCACCACGTAAGCGGCGATTGCGCACATGCAACCGATATTGAGCGCCAGGGAATTACTCCGCCAATCCAATGAAAATTGCATTCGCTTCACCACAAGCCAACGGAAGGTGTGAATTCCGTTCCATACGTGAACTCCAAAAAAAATCAGAAATCCGACGCCACCCAAAATTCCGTATTCCGCGATGAGATCCAGGTAATCATTATGCACGCGTACAGGATCGCGTTGCACTTCAGGATCCCGGAATTTCCGCCCGTAATACAGGTAAGTCCCGCTTCCCGTTCCGAAGAGCGGCTCCAGTTTTATTTCAGAAATAGCCGCCTGCCATAGCTGAAGGCGCATGTTTTTTTCAAAAATCGTGGATGCTCTCGACTTCACCAGTTGACTGGTGACAACCAACGGCAACAAAACCGACAGCAGAACCATAAAAGCCACGATGATGGCCGTAATACGAAAGAAACGCTCAGGAAACGCAATTTTTACCACCACAATGCTTATTATGCAGAAGGAGACGACGCAGAATACCGTGCTAGCGTATCCTCCCCGGCTGCCTGTGATGAGTATTCCGCCAAACGCCACCATCGATGTATAGGCCATCAAAATTTTTACCCACGGTTTTGACATACTCCAAAAAACGAGACTGATACCCATGATCGCCACCACTTCCAGATAACCCGCAAGATGATTCGGAGAAATGTACTGTCCGCTCGCCCTGTTGCCGTTGGGATACCTTCCATAACCGAAAAGCATGAAATCATTTCCCCGACTGAACTGAATAAGCCCCACAGCGACCTGCCCCAGTGCGATCACCATGAGCACGCCGAGCAGAATCATCCGATGCCTGGATTTGACAATGTGAAGTGCAGTGAGGAGATAAACAGCCAGCGATCCCAGTACCATGAAAAAATCCTGCCGTGACAAATATTCCACGGGAGACAAATAACAACGGGCAAGGATGTAGCCGAAAAAAACGGCGCTTGAAATCAGACAGGCGGGCCTCGCCGGGGTCCTGGCGCCTCGCGGCGAAAAAACCGTGAGTAATGAGGCGATTCCCAAAAGCCCGTAAACCGGCAGGCTATAAATCAACCTGGTACCGCCCGCCAAACACTCGATAACGAGGAATGCGACAGACAGGAGCGTTACGAAAAGATAGTTCAAGACACCATACCTGATTTGATGAAAGCAAGCTCGGCGGCGAGCGCCATGCTGATCAAATAATTGGATAGCAGATTATATCGGTGCAACTGGCGTAACCTGAGGCGGCGGCGTAGGAGCAACCGGCCTCGGTGTCGGGGTAGGAGTAGGGCCGACAGCGCCACCAGGCAGGGTAAAACGCAAGTTGTTTAATGTGCTGTGAGGTGTGGCTAATATCCCTGCAACTGCATTCAATATGGACTTTCCGG
>JBAVPB010000429.1:0-10882 GCA_049692655.1 Chthoniobacteraceae bacterium
TGAACCAGGCGAAAGATTGAAATTTTCCTTTAAAAATCGAGCGCCTTCAGTCTTCGAAACAAACGGCGGTTGCGTGGAATTTAGCGCCACAACCTCCGCGAAAAAATCCAAAAAACCAAGATAAGAAAGAATTTTTCTTGCCGGCCTGATGGGCTTGTTGGTCAGCACAAACAACCTCACTCCCGCTCCCCGAAGCCTGCCAAGAATTTCCAGGACCCGGGGGTAAGACTCGGAAAGAAGGCATCCCGTTTCATCATAATGCGCCCGGAACTCCGCCAGCAGGCTCACCATGCGCCCTGCTTCTAGCTCCGGCCAGAGCTTGGCAAACATCACGGCAATCGGCGGGCCAATGAGTGGCCGCAGATCCGGCATCGTGACATCGGGCATCACGCGAGTAATGGCCATACGCGCAGACTCCTCGATTCCCGGGAGCGAATGGACCAGTGTCCCGTCGAGATCGAAGATGATATTCCTCATGGTTTTAGCGTATTAAATCGATATTAGAAGATGCCCAAAAATCCGATACACCTTGCCTATCAAGCAGAGATAACAGGCATGGCATAAACCACCAACTCGAATGCATTGAAAGCGTAGTAACGCAGCGAAATCCTGTGTAAAGGAAGCAATTCACGCAAATATAGCGGAATCGTCCAAAGATGATCCGGGTGGTGATATACGCACACCGCAAGTGCAGGCTGGTGTTTTTGAATCATCTCCGCGCCACCCTGTAGCGCGGCAAGTTCGGAACCCTCAATATCGAGTTTTATATAATTGGGACGAAAAGACGGCATGATTTCATCAAGTGCAACGAGTTGAATATGCATATTGCCATCTGCCACCACAACACTGCCCAATCCCCGCCCTGCATGAAAGCTGGCAACTTGCGTGGTGTCACTAATACCACACGGCCACAATACCACATCACCCAAAGCGTTGGTATGCACTGTGGCGCACAATTTGCGGAAATTTTCCGGATCCGGCTCGAATGCGGCCACGGCCTCGAAAGTTGCTCCTTTATGGAGAAAAAATTCGAGAGTATCGCCGGTAAAGGCACCGCCATCAATCAAACGAAGCGGCATTTCAGGGCGCGGCAGATCATCCGGCAGATATTGTTGCTCCAAGTCTGGATTCCTCAACAAGGCGGAATCATGGGCAAGCCGGAGTCTTATTGCATCTAGAAAAACGCGGCGGCTCTTATCATCAGACAGCAGTTTGAACGCGGCCCTGACCTGCGCCTTACTATCCAGCACATGCCGGCGCAAAGTCAGCCAGAAATGTGATTTCAAGTCAAAGTGCTCCTGGAATTCCAGAAAGTTAATGATCCGCCGAAAGCCAAGTTTATCCAGTAATATTTGGACTGGCATCGGGTCAACCGCGCTATTAAAAATACCGATCACCACGGGCATTCCCTCCCCCGCAAGTTGGAGAGCAGAAGTGCTGCCGGGAGAATAAATGGGGATACCATCGATTAAACCCGTGGCTCTCACATCAAGAAAAGCAGAAACGGTTCTTCCGCTCCTGGCAAGCTTTACAGCTACTTCCTTCCCTATATTACCAGCGCCGTAAACCACATATTTTCCCGTGGGCATTGGCTCAAGTGGCGCAAGCTCCGTGAGCAGGAGTTGATCGAGTTCGCTGTTGAAATCTTGCATGAATCAGGATTGCAAAATGGGAACGATCATATTTTCAGCAAGTTCCTCCCGGCTGAGGAACGGTGCCATGTCTTCAAGCGGCGATGAAACCATGCGACCGTCGGGCAGCCTGCGTGAGGTTAGTTTTGGCTCAAATGATTGGTCTCGATCCAGGACAACCTCGCAAACCTCGGGATCGGGAGAAGCCAGCACGCGGCGCAGTTCTTCCACGAAGTCAGCCCGATCCAGCCTGGTGGCATTCAAGCCATAAGCTTGCGCAAGTTTAACATGATCGGGAAACGAGACTCCGCTTTCCGGTGTGGCTCCAACTTGCAGACCGAAAAAATTCGCCTGTGTCTGGCGGATTGACAGGTAGCCGCCATTACTGAGCACGAAAATTTTAACGGGCCAACGGTGCTTCGCGACAGTCTGCAATTCCTGTATGTTCATTTGCAGGCTGCCGTCGCCCGCCAGGCAAATCACCCGCCTCCCCTCACGTGCCACGGCCGCACCGATCGCCGCAGGAAGGTCGTGCCCCATGGAGGCTGCGCCCGAATTTGAGAAGAGGCGCTGGCCGAGTTGAATGTCTGCTGACTGGAACGTGACGATGCACGCGGTCGCATCGCCGCACGCGATCACATCATCCGCAGCCAGTTCCTCGAAAAGGATTTTTGCAAAATGGTAGGGATTTATACTGTCTCCCTTGGAAATCTGTTTTTCCGGCTGGAAAACAGGATAGCGTTGCTTTCGTTCCCGGCACCATGCCAGCCACGAGGCATGTTCAACGGCTTGTTTGTAACCATCCAACTGACGCTCAAGCTCCTCAAGAAAGACATGTGCGTCACTACACACCGGCAAGTCAATCGTGACCATTGGCTTTTTTAATTCCTCGCGATCCACATCAACCTGGATTTTGTAGGCATGCCTTGCAAAGAAATCCCAGTTGTAGCTGACTTGACGGATATTCAGCCGCGAACCTATGACCAGCAAAAGATCGCTGTTTTGCACCGTAAAATTGCCGGGGCGGTCCCCGATGCTGCCTGGACGTCCGCAAAAAAGTGGGTTGTCAGTGGCAATGGTGTCATGGGTCCATGCGGTGGTGACGGGTATGCCCAACTTTGCTGTCACACGCTGGAAGAGATCGACAGCGCCCGCAATGCGCACACCGCTTCCCGCCATGATGACGGGACGCTTGGCAGATGCTATTTTTTCCACGATCTCGCGACAGATTGTTGCAAGCCTCGACTCGTCGGAATCGACGACATCCTCGGCGGGATCATACGGAGCGAGTTTGCCAGGATCAATTTTTGAGCCCTGCACATCCACCGGCACATCCAGCCAGCATGGGCCAGGACGACCCGAAGTGGCGAGATGCAACGCGCGCTCCAGGTGATAGCGGATCGAGTTTGGGTCATTGATCGTGACCGCGTATTTAGTGATATTTTTCACCATGCCGACAATATCGATCTCCTGATCGCCGAACTGGCGAAGCTTGCCGAGCAGACCGTGGGTAGACAAGTTTGTCTCTCGCTTAACCTGGCCCGAAAGAACGAGCATTGGGATGGAGTCGGTAAACGCCCCGAAAACCCCATTGAGCGCATTTACTCCCCCGGGCCCTGCGGTCACGTTGACGACCCCGATCTTGTTACTCACGCGGGCATAACCTTCCGCTCCCATCGCAGATGCCTGCTCGTGATGACTGCAGATGTATTGTATGCGTGGCTCGCGACCAATGGCGTCGTTCAAATGCATTGCGCCCCCCCCTGTCACCATGAAGATATGGCGGACGCCATAATCGGCGAGGCGCTGGACGATGTAATCTGCAAGACGAATTTCCATGGATGATTAATTGACGACGAGTCTGATGGTTGGATTGGTGAGATTCAATTGCTGAATGCTAGCGAGAATCGAACCCGCATTAATGGTGGATGCAACAAGGATCGGGACATCATCCGCGACAAGCGACTGCGGCGCCACGACTGGAACACCGCGCAGGAACTTGCCTTGATTAGCCGGATTTGAATCTACAAAGGCCACGATATTTGCGCGAGACAGCGATGTTTCGCCCAATAATTTCATAGTGAGTTGTCCTGTCCCCCATACAATCAACTCCGGGTGCCGGCTGATAACCGCCTGCAATTGTTTCTCGATTCCATCCATGATACGGCGTGAAGCAACAATGTAATCGAGGAGAGCAGCCTTGAGTTTTCCGTCTTTTTCAATCGCCAGCGCCGGGGCGTGATCGAGCCCGAGTGCTGCGAAAACGAAAAGCGCAGGATAGGGCATGCCGGGCGCGGAAAAAATGGTCTTCTGCGCCTGTAATGAAGGGATAAATCCACACTGGGACAAGAGATTCAACATGTTGGCCGGTGAAAAATGATTAATGTGTTCCGTATTAAAATCCTGAAAGGGTGATGTAAGGCAATCTTTGTAACGGGTGGCATCCGGCGTTTCAATATAGAGCCATGCTCCGGGATTCATAAACCGCTGCAAACCAGTCAATGCAGGTTTTAAATCACGAATATGTTCGAGCACATGAGAAAGGACCACCCCGTCGAATGTTCCCGCTTCCGCCGGCATATTAAAAAGTGTGCCCTTAAATGCCTCTGCTCCACTCGCTATCCGCGTCTGTTCTACACAGGTGGAAGATGGATCGATACCGCAGAGGCGAACGAAACCGAGCGTGCGCAATTCGCGCAGCAGGCCACCATTTGCACAGCCTATATCCAGAATACGCGCAGAGCGATCCCAGACCCGGCCAATTTGCGCGGCCATTTCGCAAATACGTTCAAGATCCGTGGGATTTGCCCCGCCGCCAGTTGATGTCTTATTATCGGAATATTTTGAAAAATTTGCATAAAATTCGTCGTAGTCGCTCTGTGTGGCGCTTGTGTCGGCAAAACAAAATCCGCATTGGTCACAATGCACAACAGCGTAACCGTCCTTAAGCGGGTGATTATGGGATAAAATGAATTTTTGTGTATGCAACACTTCGCCCCTCGCACAATTACAAATTGGACAGTTGCGAAAAAACGTTTTCAGGTTCATACGAGGAATTCAGGAAAGTGGGGCCGGCTGTGCCAGAGCGCAGTCCGTTTTAGGGCCTCATTCAACGAAATCAGTGGTCGCAAGTCGAGTTCGATGGCGGCTCTTTTCACATCCGGCACATAACGGGCAGGAGGGCGGTTAATGGGTGTTTTTTCAGCAATTTCAACGGTCGCCCCAGAAGCGAGGGTGGTTGCAACAAGACACGCGAGTTCCGCAATGGAAATCGCTTCACCCGAACCAACATTATAAGTGCGACCGGCGACGCCTCGAAACAGGATCTTCCATAACCAGATTGCGAGATCGGCGGCATAAAGATAGGAGCGCATCGGTGCGCCGTCGCCTTTGACACGGATCGGACCGCCGATAAGCGCATCCCGAATGAAATTGCCTATGGCAAAATGCGCATCCAACGGCATATGCGGGCCGACAAATGCAAAGCAGCGTGCAATTTTTGCCTCGAAAGCGAATTTCCCCTGATAACTCACGCAGAGTTGCTCTGAAATGCGTTTGCCCTCGCCGTAAGTAAAATTAGGATCATCGGGATCGAGTTCACCGAGATAAGACTCGGGAATGTGGATCATATCGGGTGGTCGCTTCCCGTAGATCGCGCCGGAACTAATGAGTAAAAATTTTCGTGCCCTGCAAGCGCTCGCAAAATCGAGAACGTGACGCGTGCCCGCAGTAATGGTTTCGAGCATTTCGAGCGGTGGAATAGGCGAACTTGATGTAGCAGCCCCGTGAATCACATGGGAAAAATTACCTGAAGGAAATGTAAAATCCCGAACATCGCCTTCATGCAAGGTAACCGCCTTATGCCCAGCGAGGTGAGGTGCCTTGCGATTAAAGGCACGGGCATCGCGCGTGAGGACGACAAGTTTCGCTCCAAGGCCAAATTGATCATTTGCATACGCGAAAGACTCCAGCAGCCAGCAGCCAAAAAAACCTGTGCCACCGGTCACAAAAATCCTCTGCCCCCGCATTTCTTCCCAAAGCTCGCGGGTGTGATCCAGGATGTGCTGCAAATCCTCTGGGGGAAGATTTTTGTTCATAGGGTCATTTACTACGCGCAAAATCGTGGATCGTGCCAGCCATGTATTCCAGCATCGATTCCGACAACCCCGGATACACACCGATGAATAACGCGCGATTCATGATGGCGTCCGAACCATCGAGATCGCCTACCACGCGAAAAGCCTGAGGGTCATCCTTCTGCAACTGGGTGAACGCCGGCTGGCGCACGAGATTTCCCCCGAATAATGTTCGATTACCGATCTTTTTTTCATCGAGATAACGGCTCAGATCCGTGCGGGTGAATGGGGCGCCCTTTTTCACCATGAGCATGAAACCGAACCAACTTGGATCGGAACGAGCGCCGGTATTATCCCATGAGAATCCCTGCGGCGTCCATGCAGTGGCATGGGTGGGAAGCTGGAAGTCAAAAAATTCCTCAAGGCCAGCGGAAAGGTGGCGAAGAGTCTGCCAGTTCTGACGGCGCGCTTCGATGAATGAAGGCAGCTTTTTGATCTGGGCACGACCTATCGCGGCTTGGATATCCAGCGGCTTCAAGTTATAGCCGAGATGGCTGTAAATATATTTGTGGTCGTAGCCTTCCGGCAAGTCTCCAAGCTGCCAGCCAAAGCGTTTGCCGCAGGTATTATCCTTGCCGCTCGCACACCAGCAGTCGCGCCCCCAATCCCGGAAGCTTTCCACCAACACCTTGAATTTCATGTCCCTCACGATATTCACAGCCCCCCCCTCGCCCAGCGTGAGATGATGCGGCGGATAGAAGGATTGCGTGGAGAGGTCGCCAAACGTGCCTGTGTACCGGGCGGTTTCGCCAAGGCGGGTGTAAAGCGAACCGAGGGCGTCGCAATTATCCTCTACCAGCCAGAGACTGTGTCTCCGACAAAATTCCATGGCCGTGGAGAGGTCGAAGGGATTGCCGAGTGTGTGCGCCATCATCACGGCTTTCGTTTTTCCCGGCACGAATGCGGTCTCAAGCATTTCCAGCCGGCCATTTAGCGTGCGAGGATCGGCGTCAATGAATACAGGCACCGCGCCGTTCTGGATGATGGGCGCCACGGTGGTGGGGAATCCTGCGGCCACGGTGATGATTTCATCGCCGGGTTTTACACGCCTTTCATCAGGCAGCTTATGGCTGGTAAGGGCTGAAACGGCCATTAAATTAGCCGAGGATCCCGAGTTCACCAGGATCGATCTCTTCACCCCCATAAATCTGGCAAGCTCATGCTCGAACGCCTCGCCTTCATTTCCCAGAGTGAGCCAGAAATCAAGCGTCGATGAAACTGCGGCCTCGACCTCATCCGCATCGAATACACGCCCCGCATAGGGGACAGTAGTTTCACCGGGAACGAATTTGCAGGCATCGGGACTGTTGACACCCACGGGACGGTTTGCAACATGCGTGAGCGAGGAATACTCGCGTGTCAGGCGGAGAATTTCGGCTTTGAGTTCGGAAGGAGTCATGGACATATTTTTCAGGTCGCCCACTTTATTCCATGGCCATGAGCAATTTGTTCGTATTCCTCGATTTGTGCGATTGTGATATCAGAAGCAGAAGCACGATTTGCGCTGACTTCCCGATACCAGCCGACCGTTCGTTCAATTGCTGTCTCAAAATTCCAAGCCGGATTCCAATTCAAGACGCGTTTTGCTTTAGCTGTAGATAACATCAGCAACCGGGCCTCATGCACCGCACTGGGATCGCTTCTGTCCTCCCATCGGCCGGGCCAGCTTTTCAGGATTTCATTCACGAGATCGGCCACCGTTCGGTTTGCCTCCTTGTCGGGGCCAAAATTAAATGCTGTGGTGATCTTTTCAGGCGCGGTATCATTACCGTCAGTGCCCGCGAGCATTGTCGCCAACCAAAGATACCCGCTCAATGGCTCCAACACATGTTGCCATGGTCGCGTAGCTGCGGGGTTTCTTACCGGGATCGTGTCTCCACGCTGCAGGGAGCGAATTGCATCGGGCACAATGCGATCCAGAGCCCAATCGCCTCCGCCGATCACATTTCCCGCGCGTGCGCTGGCGATATGCACCGGTGATTTGCCGAAAAATGAGCGTCGGTATGCACTGATGACAATTTCCGCCGCAGCTTTGCTTGAACTGTAGGGATCGTGCCCTCCCAGGAGATCCCCCTCCGAATAAGCGAGGGAATCGGACTCGCAGTTTTCGTAGCATTTGTCGGTAGTGACAAACACAGCCGCGCAGGTTTTTTTTAACGAACGAAGAGCCTCCAGCACATTTGCCGTGCCCATGACATTGGTTGAATATGTTTCCAGTGGCTGCTCATAGGAGAGGCAGACCAGGGGTTGCGCCGCAAGATGGAATACAAAATCGGGTTGCGCGCGATCAATGGAACGCTTCACAGCAGCGAGATCGCGCACATCGCCGATCTCGT
Organism: Chthoniobacteraceae bacterium; assembly: GCA_049692655.1. Classification (GTDB taxonomy): domain Bacteria; phylum Verrucomicrobiota; class Verrucomicrobiia; order Chthoniobacterales; family Chthoniobacteraceae; genus DASZPK01. The sequence goes on from JBAVPB010000429.1 coordinate 8,104, forward strand.
GTTCCAGCCTGGGAGCAAGATTGGTCTCTTCAAAAAAAGAATGATCTTCAGGCGAAAGGGAGAAACCATGCACATTTGCCCCGAGCCGCAACAGCCATGTGGCCAGCCAACCTCCTTTAAAACCAGTATGGCCCGAGAGCCAGACAATCTTGCCCTCGTACGCGCCGGAAAACATCACCATATCTTCCACGGCGCACGACCGGACTGCCACATTTGCTCTAGTATCTGCTGCTCTCGAAAGGTGTCCATGCACTGCCAAAAGCCGCAGTGAACCCATGCTTTTAATTGGTGTTGGCTGGAAAGGCCACGCAGGGGTTCTTGCTCGAAGTAACACTCTTTGTCAGGAATATACTCGCTTATCCGGCTATTCAAAACGAAGTAACCGCCGTTGATGAGCGAGACTTCATCCGCTTGTTTTTCGCGGAATGATGTCACTGTATCCCCGTCGAGACTCAATTCACCAAAACGGCTCTCGGGCGTGATAGCCGTTACAGTGGCAAGGGCACCGTGTTTCTTATGAAAATCGATGGACGCATTGATATTGCTATCAGTGAGACCATCACCATAGGACAAAAGAAAATCCCCCTCCCCGACGTAAGGCAACACACGCTTGATGCGACCACCCGTGAGCGTTTCCTGTCCGGTATCGACAAGGGTAACCGTCCAGTCTTCCTCATCGTGACTGCCATGATATTTGATTTTAGGGACGGGTCCCAGCGTGAGCGTGACATCGCTGATGTTCCAGTGGTAATTGCGGAAGTATTCCTTGATGACCTCGCCCTTGTATCCCAGGCACAAGATGAATTCCTTGTGCCCGTGGGATGCATAGGTCTTCATGATATGCCAGAGAATGGGTCGCCCCCCGATGGGAACCATCGGTTTCGGGCGGAATTCCGTTTCTTCACGCAAGCGAGTGCCAAGTCCACCGCATAAAATTACCACTTTCATTCCGTGGAATAGAACATTACCCGCCCTTACGGTGCAAACAAAAACCTCCCACTGCGAAACAAGAAATGCGAAGACTATACCGCAAAGTGATGCCTTAAAATAACTGGCGATGTCTCTTGGACTGCAAATGCAAGTGCCGCAGCATACCCATCCATCGACCGGAGCTTGAGCAATGACCACCGGGAATCATCGCCTGCATCTCCCAGCGGATATCGCAAGCCAACGCCGAGAGCTTTCAGGCGGGCTTCCTTCTCCGACCAGAGTTCGAAGAATTCCCTGCTCATTTGTTCCTTGGGCAACTTTGAAAGTCGTTCGAACTCCCCGGCGGCAAAATAGTGTTCCGCAATCCGCAACCACGAGCCATCAGGTTTGATAAACTCTACATCCACGCCAACCTGGCGCCCCGACGCAACCGCATAAACTGCAAGGTCTGACGAATGGGACACATTAAATTCCACACCAGTACCAATCGGTGCCGTGAGAAATGGTTTCCCATACTCGCTGTAATCGAAGGCAATACTTCCGGGGTCACACCTGAGATGGATGCCCAGAATGCTTCTCAAAATACCACGAGCCGCGACAAAACGCGCCCGATGTTCGGTAAACCGGAAACGGTTTGCACGTTTGCATTCGTCAGGCGAAAGAGTGGCTTCAAGCGCCCGAAGTTTATTCAGAGGGACATCCAAATGAGCACGCCAAAGGTGGATTTCATTTTTATGCAACGGAAGCGCCGCCACCCCACTCTCATGAGGCAGCCAATGCCCGTCGCCAGTTTCAGCAATCCCACTTTGCATCATCTACAGCCCAAAGCGGCGACGTGCTTTTTCGATGCAGTCTCTCAGTGTCTTGGCAAGCGCATAGACGTGGGGCTCATGGAACATCGTTTCATGCTGCCCGGGGACATCATGAATTTCGATCCCTTCCGCTGCGAGTCCTCCCCAGCCGAGTTTGGAATCGAATTCAAAACCATCATTAGGATTTTCCGCACGGATCAATGTCAGTGCGCCGTTGTAAATGCGTGGCTTGTAATTATGCGCAGCTGCAATATTCGCCTCACGGACGTGTAGAATGCGGTAATTTACAGGAATGATTTCCTTGTGTTTTGATTTGGATTTATAAACACGAATCTTGAGTGCTTCCTTTTTGAGAAGGATAATCACCTTGAGTTTTCTCCAGCCGCGATCCAGCACAAAGGCAATTTTTTGCTTTAAACTCAGGCCGGCAATCACGCGCGTGCGCAATACAATCCTCTCCTGCAGCGTGTACCTGCGTGCTGGCATGGCTGGGTTGTTTGCATCGAGCAGGGCGACCATCGCAACCGGCTCGCCTTGCGCACGCAATTGTATGGCCATTTCCAGTGCCAGCAGTCCACCAAACGAATAACCACCCAGAAAATAGGGCCCCTTTCCCTGAACTGCGCGGATTTCCTTGATGTAAAGCGCCGCCATCGCCTCCATGGATGAATGAACAATATGACCACCATCCAGCCCTTGTGCCTGCAGGCCATACACAGGCTGATCCGGAGCGAACAGGGAAGCCAGTTTATTGTAAAATAATACCGCGCCATCCGCTCCGTGAATGCAAAAGAAAGGCTCTTTCGTCCCTAGCGGCTGTATCGGGACCAGAGGAGACCAGGGAGCAGTCCACCCTTTCTGCTGGATTACACTCGCAATTTGCTCAAGCGTCGTAGCCTGAAAAAGAGTGGCAAGCGGCAGCTTCCGGCCAAGCTTTTGCTCGATTTCGGTGAATAAACTCACTGCCATGAGTGAATGGCCGCCCAATTCGAAAAAATCGTCGTATATACTGATATGCTCCACCCTGAGAACATGGC
>JBAVPB010000430.1:0-5794 GCA_049692655.1 Chthoniobacteraceae bacterium
TCACACGCACTGCAGTCTCCGGGGTTGCAGGTGTCCATTCTGCCTTGATCTCGAGGTCGATGCCTTCCTTGGGAAATTCCAGGGCGAAATCCTTCTGCTCCGTCAAACCCGGCTCTTTTCCCTCCCAGATCACCTTGCCTAGATACAATACCTGAAAGCCGGTCGCCTCGTGGGCAAAAGTGAGCTGAATATGGACAGGGGCCTTTATTGCGGTTGGAGCCGTGGAAACATTCATCACCGCTTCCGCCTTGTGCGTAAGACGCCAAAGGGGAATCGCCATCAACAGCAACACCAATATGATGAAAAATGCCCGGAAAAGGGGTGAGCCGCGCATCAGTTATTTCAGCGCCTCCACGATCGTGGTCACATTGTGATGCATCATCCCCTCGTAAGTTCCCTCGCTCCCCTCGCCCAATCCATCCGCATAAAGTTCCCCGCCGATCTTTGCGCCAGTCTCAGCGGTAATTTCCGTCAGCACCTTCGGGTTTTCGATGTTTTCGAAAAAGACGGCCTTCACATGTTGATCCTTGATTGTCTGGACCAAGGCAGCCACCCCGGTTGATGAAATTGCGTCCTGGGTACTGACACCCTGCACGGGATAAATCGTAAAGCCGTAATCCCTCGCGAAATATTGAAAAGCATCATGTGAAGTCACGAGCTTGCGCCTGTCGCGCGGCAACTCGGCAATCTTCGCCCCGACCCATTTGTTTAGTTCGTCGAGCTTCGCTTCGTAGGCGTCCGCATTTTTGGCGAAGCTTTCCTTGTCACCGGGACTGATTTTTGTGAGCGCATCCTGCACCACACGCACCGCTTTTTTCATATTGGCCACGCTATGCCACCAGTGAGGGTCCTCAATAGTTTTTTCAGCCTCGCCCTCCTCTTTCATCTTCAGGGAAGGAAAAGCATCGCCCACTTGGAGCAATACTGCATTTGGCGCGGCGGATTCCTGGAGCTTGGCCGTGTAGTTCTCCATGTGTTTTCCAGAGGCCAGGATCAAAGCTGCACTTCCCACCTGCTTCAAATCATCCGGCTTTGGCTCGTAATCGTGGGGGTCGATGCCAGGCTTCACCACACCGGTTACCTTCACCCGGTCACCGCCCACTTTTTGAGCGATTTCCGTGGTAATGGTTGAAAAACTTACGACCTGAACCGGAGCGTCTGCGAACAGACGGGCGGTAACGGACATTGCGGCAAGCAAAGTAATGAAGGAAGTTTTCATATGATACCCATTAATGATAATCATTTATCATTATAATCAAGTTATTTCTTTGATGAGAATTACCAAGACTGTCGGGTGTTTGAATTTTTTACCTTGGATTTGGTTGGATTGCCTTGGATTCCCTCTATGAGTCTCGCTTGGATTGAAGCAACATTGTGGGTTTGATTTTTTAAAAAATAACCTGAATCTGGTTTGATTTAGCCTGATTTAGTTTAATTTCCTCTGTGTCATGGCTTTGAGCGCAGGCTTGTTCCACTGCACATGGATTATTTGGATGAAGTTGGATTGTCCTGATGATGTTGCTGGAATCAAAACGGCCTGATCGACTTCGAAAAAATTTCTTTCTGAATGCTTCGTTTGATTCGTTAAATAGAAGCGTTCATTCGCCTTGAGTATCGCATTTACAGGGCATCAATGTCAAGTAATACGTTAGATTTCCGCTTATTCTTAATGATTATATAAAATAAAGCGCGTTAAGCATTGCCATCTTTTGTCCCAGAAACCGTTGGTATGGCCAATTTATGAGGCACCTCGAACCTATTTTTTCCTCTCGACATCTCCCTAATGGGGTAGCTAAGACGAAACGCGTATGACCAATCGATTTTTGCGATGGGGATTTCTTTTTGCTGTCCTGTTTTCAGGCCTTCCCGGCACGGCAACGGCCCAGTACCCGTTTGAAATTACGTCCATCCGGAGAATGAGTTCCCAGGATCTGATCGGCGTGAAACAGGCATGGAGAAAAGACCTGCCCGAGCGCCTGGCTGTGAGCTTGCGTATCTCAGAGGATACCCCAGGCACCGCCGTTTCGATCAGCGCCAGTTTTTATGATAAGGACGACAAACTCATCGTTTCGTACCCCAAACCCAACGAAATCTGGACCAACACCCATCACGGCTTTGAAGCTGTCCGCTTCCCCGAGACGTTTATGAAGGGAAAGACGGCCACTGTTTATTTCGCGATTTCAGAGGAAGTGACTACCAAGGACTGGAAAAGCGTCCTCATTATTTTCAGCAGCGGCCGCCAAACCGCGAAACGCACCTTGCCGGAGGATGCGTTATCCCGAATTAAAGGCCCGGAAAGTCCCGCCGAAAAAGCAAACAGGATGGACGCCCTATAGCTGTACCCCCCCCAGTCATTCCTCAATGCCCTGGATGATCTCCTCGAACGCCTTGGCCATTTGTTCGCGTTCCTGCTGTTCATCGGCAAGATCCCGCTGGAAATAATCATACGTGAGATACCGCTGGGTGGCTGCCGTGTCCTGCCTGCAAGCGACTTTGAGGAATGATATAAAGTTCGCATCCGCCCATTTCACATCACTTTCACTAAGATGGCGGCCTTTATCCGCCATCCATTGATCAATGCGGGTCTTGAGCACCGGGTTGGAATGGCGGCCCGGAGTGACGTGGTTTTTGTTTTCCTCGAGATCACGAAAGAAATCGTAGAGATCCCCGGTGAGCGCGCTGACGCTCTTCATCATGGCAGCCTGGGCATAGTAGGTCTGCCAGTTCACCGGTTGCCACTGCTTCACGCTGTCGATGCGGTAACCGAAACGCCGGACGACCGGGTCCTTCATTTTTTCCTTGGTTGTCACGTTGTATTTTCTAGTGACAGTATATGTTGCCACGCCAATGACTTTCCCGGTCTTAAGATGAACAATCGGGCTGCCACTGTTTCCCGGCACGAATGGCGCATCGACCTCCACGAGATTCGGCCCAACGCCAACAATCTTACCGATGATCGTGTTAATCACCCCCTCGCCCTCGGCGTTGCCGAGCACCACAACATTGTCACCGATCGCCGCATTTTCATCCACCCCCTGCATGATCTCAAGGGGAACGCCTCCTGCCGGGAGTTGCATGCGGAAAATATCCTCGCCCACGGCGATGGAAGGCAAGCCCCCCTGCACCACAGCGCCATCCAGCGTCTTGAAGGCCGGACCGTTGATGCCTGCGGAAACGTGGGCATTTGTCACCAGATAATTCGTGCCTCCCATGCTCGCAATAAAGCCACTGCCCGCGCCCTCCTTGCCAGTGACAAACACGAGGCTGCCATGATGAAGCTTAACGAGTTCGGATGCGCTCTGCTGTACCTCGGCGGAAATCGGCGCAGGCGTTGCGGACTCCATGGGTGAAGGCGTTGCCTTGGCGATTTTTTCCTCCGGCTTCGGCTCGTTCACAATGCGCTTATAAAAGACCAGCGTTTTTTCGTTCACTCCTTCGGTGCGATCGGGATTGAATCGGATGAATTTATTGTTAGCGTCGAGCGGCATCACTATTTCGATCCGCGCCGCGTCCAGAACCTTCCACAAACGCTTTTGCTGATTATCCCAACTGACAGTCACTGTACCGTCAGCATTGAGAACAAACCATCCGTTTTCCGGCCATGTCCATTTGGTGCCGGCCAAATCCGCGGTCAAATCCCCGGCAATCGCCTGCATGCCGGAAATGAAAATCGCTGTAAAAACAATGGCAGCCCGGATGATAAGAATGACGCCCTTGTTTTTCATACTGTTGACGTGCGGTTCAGGGCAGCGGCTTTTGCGCCGCAGTCTGGCTGATGTGGGCGGCGACTTCAGGATCATTGGTGACTTGCGAGAGTTTCACATGAAGAGTGGCTCTGCCATCCGTCACGGTAAGCCCGGAAGCATCAGCCTTCAACGCATGCACGGTGGCGCCGGCTGGAATTGCCATAATACCGGACTCCGTCGTCAGGGAAACGCGTTCGATCAGACAGTAAACCCCTTCCGGCATTGGTTGTAATTGTTTTTCAGGGGTGGCCTGAGGCACCGCCGGTGTCTCGTGTGCAAGAGGACTGGACGCGGGGACCGGCGTTGCCGCCATTGCAGCAGCTACTGGCTGGACCCGCTCAATCCTGGCAGACCCCTGGGTCAATACGAACCCCACAGCCCCGACAATGCATATTAAAAATCCGACGAACCACTTCATTTACCGATGATAAAACTTTTGGTGCCGGAAGATCAATGGCGATGCGCGTGTTTTTCACGCGGCTTTTTTGCGGTCGCCGATTTTGCACCACCTTTCGTGCAATCAGGGCAGAGGCCGTAGAGGGTCATTTCATGGCTTTCCACGACGAATCCACCGGGAATGATGGTGCCGCTCGCCAGATGGAGTGGACAAACGCTTAAATCGTAAACATGCGAACATTTCTTGCATTGGAAATGGTCGTGATGCCCCAGATTGGCCGATTCGTAGCGTGTCTCGCCGCTGGGCAGGATCACGCTCTGGATTTCCTTCGCGGCAAGCAGGAGATTGATCGTGCGATAAACAGTGGCAATGCCGACCGGGATCACTTTTTTAGCGAGCACGAAAATTTCCGGTGTGGAGAGCGGACCGTTGGCTTCCGCCATCACTTGCAGGATGGCATCGCGCTGACGTGTCTGCCGCTGGCCGAGGGAGGTGGCTTTCATTGCTGGGAACCGTAGCATAAATGGAGGGGGTAAGGCTAGAACTTGTAAATGTAATGCTGCGCTTATTGCAAAAAGTTAAATAGTTAAAAAAGTTAGATCGTTAAAATCCGTTGCTTTTAACTGGTGAGGGATTACTGCCGTTTTCTGAAAATTGAATTCTTGCCAGCGAGGTCAGCGGTGACGCATCATCCAGCCTCCCCCATGACAGTCTTCACGAACCGAGCGAAAAGGCAGTACTGCAGGTGTCTGACCACAGCATTGGTAGCAGGGTTTGGGTTACTCACTGTATCGCAAGCCGTGATGCAGGATGTGCAGTATCCCCCGGGTTCTCCAGTGCCAACCGTGGTGCCTGGCAGTAAACCACCGCCACAAGTTCAGAAACCGATGACCGAAAACCCGGTCATTTCCATTTCTACCCCGGATGCAGCTCCTTCCGAGGGAGTGCAGACCGATCCCTGGAGCCAGCCGATCGCGCTACAAGCGTCCCCCTACACCAGCAGCGATCTCCAGAAACAGGCGGATGCGTGGTTTGACCGCACCTTCACACAACCATTTCTCAAGCGGGTCACGGATGACAAACCGTGGAAAGTCGCCGCGCAGGGATATATCAAACAAGCAATTTCTGCATTCCAGGCGCAACGGGGATTCGTTGCCGCAGCCGATAACGGCAAAAAGCTCATCGCACTTGGGTGCGACGACCCGCTCATCGCCGTTTTTACACACTATTTCCGCTGCTACACGGCGGATAATGCCGACGTCGCCGACATGGCCAAGGATGCCTTCAAGCGGCTGGACCAGGAAAAATACTATTCCCCGGCCGTCCTGCGCATCGGCGGTCTGCTCGCAAACAACGTAATACAGGTGAAGACCTCGTCGCGATCGCCGGAGATCGATCAACGGGTGATCGAGTTGACGAAAGACACGGCGCTGGCCGGGGATTACCCCGGCGATGATATCTACCTGTTCATGCACCACACGATGGCCTCGCCGTGGGGGTGGAATCATTTCGTCAACAACTACGATGCTCTCGCCGCAGCGCTTGTCGAGGCGAAGGTCCCGGAATGGGTCCAGCGCACATTGAAGGGATATATCGAGGTCAGGCGGGCGTGGGACCGCCGGGGCGGAGGGTATGCCAACACCGTTAGCAA
>JBAVPB010000431.1:0-2012 GCA_049692655.1 Chthoniobacteraceae bacterium
GGTGCTGTTGATGGACGAGCCGTTCGCCGCGCTCGACGTGCAGACCCGCGCCCGCATGCAGGATTTCCTGCTCGACGTCTGGCGCGATTCGGGTGCGTCGGTGCTGTTCGTCACCCATCACATCGACGAGGCCGTGGCGCTCGCCGACCGGGTCGTGGTCTTCACCTCGCGGCCGGGCCGCATCAAGACCATCGTGCCGATCGACATGCCGCGGCCGCGCAATCTCTTCTCGCGCGAAGCCGAAGCGCTCCGCATCCAGCTCACCGATCTCCTGCGGGACGAAGTTGACCGTGCCTTCGCCGAACAGGAAGCTCTCACCGCCGCCTAGTTTTTCATCCAGCCCTTGCAAGGAGAAGCCAGAATGGCCACCAGCCTGATCCGAAGCCGCGCCACCATCACGGGCGTGAACGACCGTTTCACCTGGAACGAGATCAAGGACGGCGCCGTCCTGCAGGAAGACGGCGTGATCGTCGCGGTCGGCACCTACGACGAGCTGCACCGGAAGTATCCGACCGCGCCGGTGATTGGCACCGGCAAGGAGATCCTGCTGCCGGGCTTCGTCAACGGCCACCATCACGTCGGCCTGACGCCCGTGCAACTCGGCTCGCCCGACATGCCGCTCGAGCTGTGGTTCATCACCCGCATGGTGATCCGCAATCTCAACCTCTATCTCGACACGCTCTATTCGGCCTTCGAGATGATTGGCTCGGGCATCACGACCGTGCAGCACATCCACGGCTGGATGCCGGGCACCCTGGGCGAGGTCGAGAAGCGCTCGGGCGAGGTCATCCGCGCCTACGAAGACGTCGGCATGCGTGTCTCCTATTGCTACGCGGTGCGCGACCAGAACCGGCTCGTCTACCAGGCCGACGAGGAGTTCGTGGCCGGCCTGCCCAAGGAGCTGCAGGGCCCGATGAAGAAGTGGTTCGACCGCTTCAAGATGGGCCTCGACGATGCGATGGACATGTTCAAGTCCTTCCACTCGATGCATCACAACAAGCGCCGCGTGAAGATCCAGCTGGCACCCGCCAACCTGCACTGGTGCTCGGACAAGGCGCTGACGGCTTTGTCGGACGCGTCGTCGAAGTACAACGTGCCGATGCACATGCATCTGCTCGAGACCGCCTACCAGAAGGAATATGCCTGGCGGCGCGGCGAGTGCACGGCGCTGGAGTACATCGACCGTTTCGGCATGGTGAACGAGCGCCTGACCCTGGGCCACGGCGTGTGGCTGAACGAGAAGGACATCGACCGCCTGGCCGAGGCCAAGGGATGCGTCTGCCACAACTGCTCGTCCAACTTCCGCCTGCGCTCGGGCGTGGCCGCCCTCAATCATTTCGAGAAGAAGGGCATCAACACCGCGATCGGCCTCGACGAAGCCGGCATCAACGACGACCGCGACATGCTGCAGGAGCTGAAGCTGGTGCTGCGCGCGCACCGCGTGCCGGGCATGGTCGAGGCCGACGTGCCGACCATGGCGCAGGTGCTGCGCATGGCGACGGTCGGTGGTGCGAAGACGACGCCGTACGGATCGAGCATCGGCACGCTGGAAGTCGGCAAGGCGGCCGACATGGTGCTGCTCGACTGGGACGCCATCGCCTATCCTTATCTCGACGAGCTGACGCCGACGCTCGACGCGGTGGTCCAGCGCGCCAAGCAGCAGGCCGTCACCATGACGATGTGCGACGGCGAGGTGATCTACCAGGACGGCACGTTCACCAAGGTCGACAAGACGGTGGCGCTGAAGGCGCTGCATGACGATCTCGCCAAGGCGCTGTCGGACGACGAGGTCGAGCGCCGCAATCTCTCCAAGGCGCTGCTGCCGCACGCCCGGAAGTTCTATTCCGACTACATCGACACTTCCAAGCACGTGCCGTTCTACCGGCCGAGCTCGATGGTCTAGGCCGGATGGTCTTTGCGGTTTCCAAACCGTCGAAAAACCGTCGCGACCGCCAAGTCATTGATTTGCTTGGGCACCGGCGCGCGGGAAACCGTGAAAAACCGTCAATAAA
>JBAVPB010000432.1:0-1555 GCA_049692655.1 Chthoniobacteraceae bacterium
TGTTTGTCATTGTGATCAATAAATTGCTGTGGAGAAGGCTGTACGCCCTGGCTGAAAAACGATACCGACTGGATTAAATACTATGTCACAAACGATTGACCAAGTCCCTGCGCCCGCGATGCTCGAAACTCCTGTCATAGCGGAATTGAAGAACGTCTCGAAATCCTTCACCATCGGCGGCGGGCGGGAGTTGAAGGTGCTCGACCAGATCGATCTTGCTGTGCATGAAGGCGAACTGCTGGCATTGCTCGGGCAGTCCGGCTCGGGCAAATCCACGATCCTGCGCTGCCTGACCGGGCTCGCGCAACCCACGACGGGGCAGGTGCAATGCTACGGAAAACCCCTGGAGGGGATCAATACGCATGCATCCATCGTTTTCCAGACGTTTGCACTTTATCCATGGCTTACCGTGGAGCAGAACGTGAATGTCGGCCTGATGGCAAAACACATGACGCGTGCTGCCAAGGAGGAGGCCATCGAACACTCCATCGAGCTTATCGGGCTTTCCAACTATCATTCCGCTTACCCACGTGAACTTTCCGGCGGCATGCGGCAGCGCGTGGGTATCGCGCGCGCCCTTGTCTCAGAGCCGAAAATACTCTGTCTTGACGAAGCGTTCAGCGCTCTCGACGTTCTCACTGCCGAAAACCTGCGCCAGGAAATGATTGCGCTCTGGCAAAATAAAAACACAGGGTTGAAGAGCATCTTCATGGTCACGCACAATATTGAGGAAGCTGTGGAAATGGCGACACGCATCTGCGTGCTATTTCCAAGACCCGGCCGCCTGGGGCTTGTCCTCAAGAACGATCTTCCATATCCGCGCGACCCAAAGAGCACGGAATTTCAAAGCCTGGTCAAGACGATTCACGATGCGATCACCACGCTGGCATTGCCCGACCATCCGCCGGAGCCGCCACCTGTTTCAGGCCGGCCAATTTCACGCGCCCGCAGCCGCATGGAATCCATTCCGTGTGTGCCGGTCAGTCAGATTCTCGGTCTCCTCAGCATTATCCACGATACGCCTGACCTTACGAATATTTACGATATCTCCAATGAGATCGGGAAGGAGTTCGGTGCGACCATTTCGCTCGTGAAAGCCGCTGAAATCCTGGAATTGGTGGATACACCGAAAAACGAGGTGTATCTGACTGATCTCGGTCGCCGCTTTCTTGACGGTAACGCTGAAGAACAGAAGACGATCTTTTCGGAGCAAGTCCACAAGCTGCGCCTTTTCCACATCATCCTCGAATACCTGAAGGTCCAGGACGAAGTGGATTCGGAACGCATCCTCAAGGATATTGCAGCAGCACTACCTTACGACAACCCGGAAAAAATTCTCGAGACCATGATTGCATGGGGACGTTACGCGGGGTTAATGGATTACAATGCGAATTCGAAAATGGTCTTCATCCCCAAAGACGATGACGAGGCGACTGAGGAGTGATAGCACCGTGCTAATCAAGACATAAACAGCCACTTTCGCTGTGGATGCAACTATTGGGTAACTTCCTTTGCGGGAGGGGCAGGGGAGGCAGGTAGAGCCAGCAGCTTTTTC
>JBAVPB010000433.1:0-9077 GCA_049692655.1 Chthoniobacteraceae bacterium
CAAAAACGCTACGGTGTAAGGGCATTTTCATAATCGAGAAACCGGTCAAATCGGTGATTTTGATGTCATCACCACTGGAAGTATCGAATTATTTTTTCCAGACGTCCCGGACATTCTGGTCATAGAAGACGGCTACGATGGAGTCCGCGGGCGAGGATTTGCGGTCGATACCGCTGATCGTGCCCGCGCTGTCGCCGTCGAACTCAAGCTCTTTGCCGGTAAAGACGTCGTAAACTTTCTTGACGCGTATTTTGCCGAGCGGCGGCATCTTGAAGGTGTCACCGGGGTAGGCTTTCAAGAGATGCACGAAGACCGTGGAGCCTTTGTAAGTATAGCCGTATTGCCCGTCCACCGGTTCCCACGGGCCGCCGCGCGTGCCGTAGATTGCGTCGCCCGTTTTCGCGAGCCAAGCGCCCATCTCCCTCAGGCGCTGCTGCTCGATCTCGGGAATTTCGCCGTGCCGGTCGGGAGTGACGTTCAGCAGATAGGTCATGTTGCGCACAGCGCTGTTCGCAAGGTATTGGATGAGCGCCTCGGTCCTAAAGACATTGCCTGCCGAGATTGACTTCGCGTTGTAGCCCCAGCCGCCGCCGTTCTGGATTGTCATGCATTTGTCGCAGACCACGGCATTGCGGATCGGCCCTTTCGTCTCGCGCGGGCCTTCCTCCTCGATGATGTCGCCCATCCAGCCATAACGCAGATTTGTGATCGCATCGGGCTGGTATTTCCGCACCATGCCCATGATGCCGAGCGGCTTGCCGGTGCTCTCCTCGATATCCTGGTACTCCTTGGGAATGGGCCACTGGTTTGCGGGATCGAGATACTGGCCCGGCTCGTGAAAAAACGAGGCTGCGGCATCAGTGCCTTTCTGGCCCAGCCAGCCGCCGTCCCAATAAATGAGGTCTATTTTTCCGTAACCGGTCATCAGTTTTTTCACGTTCACGTAGTTCTCCTCCTTCATCAGGCGCGCGTTTTCCTTGTGGGAGGGGTTGGTCTTGTAGCCGAATTTATTCGGCAGGCAGTTTGTGCCGCTCACATCATAGTAACCGGGATAACGCCAGCTCAATGGCGAATAGTAGATGCCAACCTTGAGGCCCGCGTCGCGGCAGGCCTTCACATATTCCGCCACCAGATCGCGCTTTAACGTCTGCACGCTGGTGAAGGCATCCGGGTGCGGGCTGTCGAAAAGGCTGAATCCTTCGTGGTGCCGCGTGGTGAGGCACATCCATTTCATCCCCGCTTCTTTTGCAAGTTTGGCCCACTTTTCCGGGTGATAGCTGGCGGCGTCAAAGTATGCATCACCGCTTTCGGGATATGCAGTTTTGCGATATTTTTCGGGGGGAATGCCCTGGTTCTCCATCACCCATTCCCCTTTCCCGATCCCGGAATACAATCCCCAGTGGATGAACATCCCGAATTTTGCATCAAGGTACCAGTCGAGCTTTTCGTTGGGAAGCTGCGTGACGCCCTGGTCCGTTTGCGGCACCCGTGCCTCCGGTTGCGGGGGGACGCCTGGTTCCACCGCTGAGGCGGCCACAGCAGCGCCCAACAGGGCTGCGAAGAGGGCCGGAAACCGTGCGGGGCGCAGACAGGAAGGAAGAATCGTGTTCATAGGGAGTGTTGTTTCATTGAAGAAACAGAAAAAAATTAGCTTCAACATACTTTCTGATTGCCACTCATGCATCCATAACAATCACACCACTTTATAGTTACACTGGTGCATTGATTGGACGGAGCACAAAAGGGCAACTCTCCTTCGCGCCCAGGAGGAATAAACCGATCGGTTACACTATTTTTACGGCCCGTGGACAGCATCCTCACGACCGTCGTACACAACCTTTGCATCGGCTTTCGGTGTCGAATCAAGCCCCACTCCGTGTCCCGGTGCGACCCAGACAACCCGGAACGTCCGGGTTTTAAGCATCCCGGGAAATGAGCCGGTACGCTTGCCGATCGTCAGGACGCCTGCCTTGTCATCCCATGTAAAAGGAATGGTGGCATAAATACCCTTCTCGTAATTGTAATTGTCGCCCTCGTCTTCATAGAGAGTGAAAGTCCCGTTCGCACCAGGATAAACTCTCAATTCGATTGGATCAGCTTTTGCACCGGCGAATTGTATGTCCGGACCGTAGGGAATGATGGAGCCAGCCCGCACATAAAGCGGCATACGTCCGACCGGGGCTGCTGCTTCCACGGTTTGTCCGCCACCAAGCATGTCCCCCGTCCAGAAATCCGTCCACGTCGTTCCGGATGGAAGATAGACCTGGCGCGCTTTGGCCCCGGCCTGCGTGACAGGGTTCACAAGGAATGCGGGGCCGAACGTAAACTGGTCGGCTATTCCGTACACCTTTGCATCATTTGGAAAATCCATTACCAGCGGTCGCATCATGGTGTAACCCTCGTGCGTCACCATCCACGAAATCGAATAGATGTAAGGCATAAGGTGGTAGCGGAGATTGATGGCATCCTTCATCGCTGCCTGCGTGGCCTCGTCCCAGCGCCAGATTTCCTTGGGCTTGCCGGTGCCGTGAATGCGAAACATGGGATTGAATGCGCCGAATTCGAACCACCGTGTGAACAGCTCGGCATATTTCGGATCAGCCGGATCGCCGCCAAAGAACCCTCCGATGTCGGTATTCCAATACGGAATGCCACTTGCGCAAAAATTAAGGCCTGCCGAAATCTGCTTTTTGAAAACGTCCCATGTTCCCTTGATGTCACCTGACCACGTTACGGCGGCATTGCGCTGCTGCCCGGCGTAGGCTGATCGTGTAAGAATAAAAACGCGCTTACCGGAATTCTCTCCGCGCTGGCCTTCATAGACCGCCCTCGTGTGTTCAAGAGGATATGCGTTGAAGACGCTCGCGCCGGGGCCTTTTGCCGTGTTGAAGTTGCGAAACTCACCCCATTTTCCGCTCAACTCCGGCTCGCTTGCGTCCAGCCACCAGCCATCCACGCCAAGGCTGAACAACTGACGGGAAATGTCTTTCCAGTAAACACTGCGCGCCTTCCCGTTGAAGGGATCGTACCATTTTCCAAGGCCTTTCGGGAACGCAAACGGGATGGCCGGATTGTACGCTCCGTCAACCGCTTCCAAATGCCGGAGATTTGGAATACTGGTACCGGATTTCATCACTTCAAACTTCGCCCACACGGAGATAATCAGGTGCACGTGCTCATCGTGGAGAGTTTTCAACATCCCGGCAGGATCGGGGTAGCGGGACTTTTCAAACGCATGCGAACCCCAGCCCCCTTCCCCTGTTTCCTGGTTCAAAGGTGCCCAGTATTGCCAGTCCTGCACCAACCCGTCGAATGGCACCTGGCGTTTCCTGTACTCGGAGGCGATGTCGAGCAACTCCTGCTGGCTCGCGTAGCGTTCGCGGCTCTGCCAGAGGCCCCACGCCCATTTGCCGAACAACGGGGCTGCCCCGGTCAGCGTGCGGTAACCTGCAATCGCCCGGTCAGGCTCCGGGCCATAGGAGAAATAGTAATCCACAGCCGTGCCTGCCTCCGAGGACCACGCCAGCACTCCCCCGTCGGTCTTGCCGGCATCGACATCCGTCACGGCAGGATTGTCCCACAATACGGCATAGCCCTTTGAAGAAAGCAGCACCGGAATCGCGACCATGGTGTTTCGTTGCTGGAGATGGACGCTTGTCCCTACGTAGTTCATGACTCCATCCTGATGCTGGCCGAGACCGTAGATTGCCTCTGCGGGATCGAGCGTGAACTGCTGCCTTACAGCCAGCGGCGGCGCACCGCCGACAGTCGCCGATTGAAACTGAGTGCCATTTGCTATTTCGCATAAAACCGGCTCTCCCCGGTCATTCAAAAAACGCACGGCACCGGAAGATTTTGTGACATGAACTTTCAGCGCCGGCGTCGCGAGCACGACGTCATCCCCCTCCTCCGCCAGTGTCCATGAAACGCGTTCAGGTTTGGACACGACAGTAAGACTGGCGGCAATATTTCCGGACGAGACAGGCTTGTGTGTCACACGAATGATCCGTTCACCCCAGACGTCAACCCTTGTTACAATCCCGTCATGCGTAAGCGCGATGCCCAGCGCGTCCTTTTGAAAATCCGGCGACACGCCAAGAGCGCACATCGTGCATACACTCATGATAACGAAATGGAGCGACAGTTTTTTCATTTTAATTTTAACAGAGTGATCGAACACGACACAATGAACGAAGCCACATGCAGTTATTTTGCCTAGTGTAAATGTATAACCTCCGAATTGAAATGGCCTGGCCTATTTGAATATTGAAAACGTCCGCTCGACCGGCTCGGCCGTTTTAAGCTTGGGATCGATAGAACGCCCCCATTGCCAGGCTACGACTGTGACTTTCACCGGGAACTTGCTGCGTGGGGGAATCGCCGTAAACTTCAGCGTGTCGCCTTGCAGTTCCGCCGGACCTTCGCGCACGTAAAAATAGACAGGCACGTTTGCGTCGGATTTTGCATCCAGTTTTAGCGACTCCGTCCCGAGCCGTTGATCGGGAATCGCGGCAAAAGTAATGTGCTGATCCGCGCCCGCGTCGTTTCGCAGCGGGAAATGCATCACCGATTGTTGCACTGCGCGCCTGTATTCCGCATCGCCGGGATGGCTGGCCAGCAGCCAGATTTCATTCGAGCGCTTGGTGTTAATCATGCCCATGCGATAAAAGCGGACTGCCCATGTATCCGGAGCAGTTTGCACGACCGGGCCACAGATGCGACTGATAACAACCGGACCGCCGCCCGTTGCGTGCGTAATCGGAGAACCTTTCGGCTGCCCTGTCCAGCCTTCGGGTCTGCCTTCCGGAACCGTATCGAGAAAGGCACCCGTTAGTTTGAAACTCAGTCCATCTTCAAGCGGCAAAAACTTCAGTGTGACCTGCTGGTGCGTCCTGGAATTTTGTTCGACGATATTTCCATTCTGCACATAGCCGAGCAAATCCGCCTTCTTTCCACGATAAGTGGCCTCCAAGGTTTCAGTCGCCCTGGCTAGTTCCTCATCAAAGAACCAGAATGCATCCTTTGCATCGCCGGTGTATTTTCCAACCGGAGCTGCCGGAGTTTTTGGCGGATCATTCTTGCGCCAGCGATCAGCAAGCCAGCCTGTCCTGGTTGGATCTATGGGTTTAAGCTGCGCCGGACGATCCATCGGCACATCGGCCGGCAGCCGGTACTGCGCAACCTTTTTCAAATATAAAGCAAGATATCCGACTTTGGCGTCACTCACATCGAAGTGGCCGGCTCCAGGATTCGCGAGCATCGTTAAAGGCGTCATCGGATGCTCCTGACGCTGACTTAGACCTGTACTCGCCCGTCCGGCTGCATCTTCATATTCACCCATCGAGACGAGGCCAGGCACACCATCCACGGTCCGCGTTCCCCAGTCGGGCGTGTTCGCATCCTTGTAGTAAGGCCACTGCCCGCTGACGGACAACACCGCGAGCGTGCGCCCCGGATTCCATGCCGCGAAATTCCATGGAGATGATGCCGCGGCCGAATGCCCGAGCAGCGCCACCGGCACGAATTGCAACTCGCCATAGCCGGACCCGGCGGCGAGAGCTTTCATCATTTCTTCAAAGTGTTCGCCTGCACCTTGATCGAACCGGAAGAACAAATCGAAGCCCGGCGTCACCCAAATTTCCGCGAAATCCAACTGACTCAACATCGCGCGAAATCCCGGATGCTCAAGGATGGGCTCTTCCTCCATGTTGTGCTGACCGATCACAACGCCACGGACCTGCTTGCAGTTTGGTGGAATCCAAAGAAAGGCTCGCGGATGGTCCTTGGTTTCAGACGAAGTAACCGACTCGATGGGCGCCGACCATTGCCATTCCGAGGCCATGACAATCCGCGTCCAGAGCATGCCAATCAAAAAAGCGTTAACGGCGGGAAATTTGAGTTTCATGATTAGTGTTGCTCCCGAGTGTTAAACGGCAAAGCTTTCAGGACGGCGCAATGGATAAGACCACCGGCGGTGTTTTTCTGGCGGGATTGGAAACGAATGGTGATCTTGCCCTTCCCTGTGATCAGGTCAGCAGGGAGCGGATAATCCACATCAAGGAATTTACCGGGCGAGTCATGATTCAGACTCTGGGTGGCGAGGAGTTTGCCATCAACCAGTATGTCAAATGTCCTCGCCCCCGCATCATCGCCCCAATAGGTGCAGCGCAGGATTTGGCCCGGTTCGGCAAGCACGTTCATTTGAAATTCAAAATAACCGCCATCCCGCGCGTCACGCCATTTTTTGTCGCGGATGTCTCCCGTGAATGAGTGATCCGAAACCAGCCCGTGGTCCACCTCCGACTGCTGCTCACCGGGTTGCAGTTCATCCACCACGCGGGCCTGCTCTTTCAAACGCCCGGCATTCTCCACCTCCAACTGCTCCTTGTGTTTCGCCCAATCTTCCAAAGAATAAACGGTCCAGTAAACGTTGTAATAATCGTAGGGAATATCTTTGAACGGACGGAGCGTGACGTCTTTAGGTTGTGCAAGGTTCCGGGTGTGGAATTCCAATGCATCGCCGGGCTCGCGACTCAGGTGCTGGACAAGAGCCTGGGTGTCATTTGCAACCAGAACCGGCACATCCACATTGCGCGCATGATCATTAGCCGTTTGCACGGCGCTGTTTGGAAAAGTCGCGCTTTCCGGCGCACGTCCAAAATCGCCTGCCAGCACCAGCGGACCGTAAAGAAACGCGACCTTGTCGGGGGCGCCGTGCAGCATTTCGGTTCGCAGCCCCATGGGAATGGTAACTTCCAACCGGTCACCGGCACTCCAAACGCGGCGAATTTCGGCGAATTGTCCGGGGCTGGCTTCAACCGGAATCGGTTTGTCGTTGAGTTGAAACGCAAGATTACCGGTCGCCCATGCCGGGCATCGCACTTTCAGGGAAATCGGCGTGGATGGAGCAGATTTTATCGTGAATGCAGTATTAGGTTTTTCCGGGTAATTTGTCTCCTGATCAAGGGTAAATCCTTTTTCCTTCCAAGAAAGTTCGGAGGGAATGAAAAGATTCACGTAAAGTTCATCGTCACCGTGAAAATAAATTGCCTCCCCGTATTTCGTATGGTTTTCCATCCCCGTTCCCATGCAGCACCAAAACGAATTTGTCTCCGTGCTGTAGGTCCTGAAGTGCCCCGGCTCGAGCGAGATGAAATAGGTAAACATCCCGTGCATTGGCTCTTGCGAGGCCAGTATATGATTGTAAAGCGCCCGCTCGTAAAAGTCAGCATATTCAACCTTCGGCTCCCACTCGAAAAGATGCTCCGTCAGTTTGAGCATGTTGTAGGTATTGCATGTCTCGGCTGTTTGCGGACCGAGATGCTCCGACGCTTTGTCCGGCGGAAAAAAATGTTCCCTGTCGCTGTTACCCCCGATCGCGAATGAGTAATCCTCTACAACACGGTTCCAGAAAAATTCCGCGATTTTCCGGCCCTCAGTTTCGCCGGTAACTTCATAGCGCCTCGCCTCGCCAATGATTTTTGGGATCTGGGTGTTTGCGTGCTTGCCGGGAAGCTCGTCGCGTCCTACAAGCATGGGATCGAGCACGGCGTGGTGATAGAAGCGCCGCGAAGCGGCAAGATAACGCCCGTTCCCGGTGAGCGCATAGAGTTCCACCAGCGTCTCGCTCATGCCGCCGAATTCCACCTGGAGCATGATTTGTTGCTGAGAGGGCGTAAGCCCCGAGGTCACCACATCCACCCAGTCGGCCAGTTTCAGCGTGACCTCTTTTGCCTGTTCGCTCCCGCCAAGGATCCATGCGTCTTTCAACCCGGCAAGGATCTTATGCTCGGTGTACCACGGCGCCCATGCGCCCCCTTTGAAATTAAAACCTCCTGCCAGCTCAACCTTCCCGTCTTTCAATGCGCGTAAAGTCGCCAGTTCCAGCGGCGGCAATGCCCCTATGTAACCATCTCCATAGGCCTTCTGACACTCCGCCATTTCGCTGACTATGTAGTCGATGCGGTCCCGGAACCGCTTGTCTCCGGTTGCTGCGAACTGTTGTGAAAGCGCCGTCAGATAATGGCCCAGGGAATGTCCCGCGAGACCTTGTGACTCCCAGCCGCCGTAAAGTTCGCCCTTGGGCTGGAGTCCTGCGTATTTGCGCGTGTTGTGCAAAAACCGGTCCGCATCCAGTGAAAGCAAAAAAGCCGCGTTACGCTCCATTGCCTGTTTGAAAGGGCTTTCAAGAAGGCGGACATCGGAGAGCGGAAACGTTTTCACTTTCAGTTCACTTTCCGCCGCAGATGCCTGCGTGAGTCCCAGTATAAGGCAGAGCGCTGGAACAGTTCGACGACCCTCCAAAAAAAAGTTACGAATAAAAATCGAGAGTTTCATTTTTTGAGATTCTTTCCGAAATCGAGCCTACGGAAAAAGTAACGGCAGCGTGATAACGCGATCGGACGGCCAATAAGTCCGCAATCACCGTTATCCCGGCTACGTTTGTGCCAGTTCCTTCCCTCTCATTTTTCGGGTGAAAGAGGGACCAATGAAATGGAGCGGAGGTGCATCACCAATCCCCCGGACTCCTTGGTCGAGGTCAGGGTTAGATTAAGATCGTCGCCCGCGTCTAGGGTAATCTCGCCGAGTTTCTCGGTCTTGAAGTCGTCCAGATCGCGACCGGCTTTCAACGTGGCTGCGATACTTCGGTGGTTTATATGCACGGTGATATCGCTGCTATCGCTGATGACCGTCTCTGGACCAGTTGTAAATTTCTCCTTGTCTTCGGAAACCTCGATTTGCGTGCTATAGCTGCTTTTTGCCAGCGAATAGGTCAATTGAATGCCAAAATTACCGGACTTGCTCACTCTGATCGGCCATGTGATGAACCGGTCCGGACTGTTCCGCCAGGCGAGGTACTTTTGCTCGCCGCCCTCCATTCTGCAGGCTTGCCCGTCGATTTCCGCATTAGTGGCACTGAGTTTTAGAACGCCGTCTTTCCCCTCAGCTACGGGTTTGTCGCTGATGTCGATGGCTTCGGTTGACATCCCGACCGGAACCAGGGCAACTGAGCGCAGGTTCATTACGTAACCACCGGGCATTGAAACAGGTTTGACGACCACCGGAAGATCACCGGC
>JBAVPB010000434.1:0-19241 GCA_049692655.1 Chthoniobacteraceae bacterium
CCGCCTTAAATAATCTCCAGCTCATCCTTCGAAGGCAGTTTCGGAAACACCTTCCCCGGATGCGTCTGATACCAGAAGGCCACCGACGAAATATCATCCTGCAACGGCAGGTAACGCCCCTCCGATCTCCACCCCAGCGCCTGGATCGTAACCCGCAGATCCTTCTCAAACCGCACCGGGTCCATGATGTGCCACCGGTAAAGCCCGAACCGCGTCTGGGATTGATAGACCCCGTTTGGCCGGATCACCTGCGGCATCCCCGCATACGGCGTGTTGAACTCCTGGTACTGCTTCGTCTCCTGGTTTTCAAAATTATACGACCCGCAGAAATAATCCTCCGTGCCGGTCCCGCAGATCGTTGGAAATTCCTTGTCCCCATCCATGTAAAACTTGATCTCCCCCTCGCCCCACCAGCCGGTATTATTCACACCCCAGCACATGTAAGTGCCGACGTAATGCCCCCAGCCTTCCACCCCGTCGAGGATCGTATAGACCTCCTTGTAAGGCAGCGGATTCACCCGGCGGAATTGTGCGTGGAAATAAGCCGCCTCTTCCGGCACCTCCTGCAAGGCATAGTTGATCTGGTAAAAAAGCACCATCGGCTCGCCGATGTTTTCCATGGTGATGCGGCAGCGCTTACGGAACGGCATCGGCCAGTAGCAATTGAACGCGCTCCCGGGATTCACACACACCGCCAGCGAAACTACCGGCGCAAATTTCCCCCACCCGCACGCAAAAAAATCGCCCACCGGACACTCCACGGAAGGATGCTCCGCGCCGTCATAGTAAATGCGCAGGATGGAATTGCGCCATGACCCGGTCGGCGTCATCCAGATTTGCTGGATCACACCCGGCCCCTCGATATCCGCCAGGATGAATGTCTCTCCGGCCTGGATCGTATGGCACGGCGAAACTTTCCAGCCGCGTCCCAGTTCGCGGGCATGACTTTTGGGATTCGTGATCTCAGCCATGCCCCCCTTCCCTTTTTCGCCCGTCCGGTTTTCACCGCTGTACGAGCGCGTTTTGGCTTTGCTCAGGAAATGAAGATTGCCCAGCGACATGGAAAGCCCGGCAAAGGAGGAGAAATCTTGAGGAGGATTCATCGTAAGAGAATTTGTGTTTTGTTATGGAATGAGGTTTCGCCCATCCTGCCCAAAATCCCCATGATGGAACATAGGCAAAATTCTAAAAAAGATGCATTTTCCTATCCTTCCCGCAGCAATCTATAAACTACCTGAACGATCATTCCCCTCTGCATCCAACGCCACACTACTGATTACTGATTACTGATTACTCCCCTGCTTAAAACTTAATACTTAAAGCTTAAAACTCCTCACGCCCCACCGACCAGCTTCGGAAACGAAGACGTCTGCCGCATCGTCCGCGGGCTCACCCCGAAATGCTTCTTAAACATCCGGGAGAAATGAAACAGATCATCATACCCCACCTTGGCCGCGATCTCCGAGACCGTCAGGTTACGGTTGTTTAACAAATGCGCCGCATGGTGCATCCGGTGCTGGATGAGATATTGCATCGGCGAGAGCCCGAACGTCTTTTTGAACCGCGCGCAAAAATACGGCACCGACGTGCCGGCCATCCGCGCCATCCCGTCCAGCGTGACCGATTGCGCGGGACTGGAGCTGATGAGCCGGTGGACGGCCAGCAGATTCTCGGGAATCCGCACGGTCTTCCCCGCGCCGTCGTTCAACCGGGAAAGCTCGCGCATCGAATTTTCCAGCAGGTTGCCGATGATGATCTCATCCGGCGGTGCGTAGGAAACCAGCTCGCTGTGGATGTCGAGCAGGCACTGCTGAAAGCGCGACGGATCGGCCACGGGAAACGGCTTCAGCAACGGCAGGCGCGTCTGCCGCAGGATACGCCTCACACGGTTCCCCTCGCAATGGATCCATGTGTGGGTGAACCGCCGCTCGCGATTGCCGTAATATTGCGGCTTCCCGGGCGGCCACAATATCATCATGTCGGGCCCGCCCGCGGGTTCGCTGGAGGGGGAAATATCCATGACCGCCGGATCATGAAACAGCATAAAAAGATAATCCCCCGTGCCGTGCGGACGCTCGATCATCGAGGGCGGCATCAATTCCCGGATGCCGATCCCCTTGATGCTCAATTCCTGGGAATCGAGCGGGCGCGGGGTGAAAAATCGCTTGAACCCTGTGGCGGTGGGCAGGAGGGGATCGCGGTGCTGCATGGTGAATCCGATTTCCCCGGAGTCTCCCCTTTCGCGTGAAAAAAGCCATGTAAAAGATGAGTCGGCATTGATTTTAAGGGCATGCCCGGAATCCAGCGATGAAGATACGACATGTTTTTCCAAAGAGTCCCTATGTTCATCCGCCGGGATTTCGATCAATATGACTGCCGTCTTCCTACTCTTTTTATGAAAACCGACTCCCCTCTCTTCCCGTTCAAGCACAAGGAAATTTTGCAGACCGCCATGCCGCTGGGCGGCATCGGGGCGGGCTGCGTCTGCTTGAACGGCTACGGCGGCTTGCAGGATTTTTCCCTTCGGAACCGCCCCTCCCTGACTGCCGTGCAGGATGGCCATGATTTCCGGGATGCCGCTTTTGCGCTGCTTCACATCAAGGGCGGCAGGCCGGTCACACGGCTGGTCGAGGGTCCCCTGCCGCCTGAAAAAGCCTATGACCAGGGATTGCAGGGACAGGGATACCGGCATGGTGGACATGAGGGGTTGCCCCGCTTCAAGCGCAGCCGTTTTGAGAGCGGCTACCCGTTTGGCCGGATCGCGCTTTCGGATCCCCTGGTTCCTTTGGAGGTGGAAATCACCGGCTGGAATCCTTTCGTGCCGCTGGATGACGTCGCTTCCGGCATCCCGTGCGCGATCATGGAATACACGTTGCGGAACACGTCGCGAAAGCCGGTGGAATTCGAGTTCTCCTATCACCTTTCCCACCTCGCCAGGGGAAGCAGCGGAAAATGGGAAGGGACGCGCAACGCCATCATTCCCGGCAAGGGGGTTTTACATTCCAATACTGAACCCTCGGGCGCCGGGAGCTATGGCAGCGCCAGCCTCACCGTGGTCGGCGCCCGGCCGAAAATCAAGGCAATGTGGCCGCGCGGCGGGTGGTTCGATGCGATCTCCGCGCTCTGGCGCGAGGTGGATTCAGGCAAATTCCTGCCGAATGACGGCAGCGCCGATGCCGGCCGGGGAGGACGCAACGGCGGCTCCCTGCTGGTAAAGGACACGCTGGCCCCCGGGAAGGAAATCACCCTCCCCGTCGTCATTGCATGGCATTTTCCAAACAGCAACCTGGGCGAGGGACAAGCCGCCTCCCCTGCATGTGAGCCCGGAGGCGCGTGTTGCGACGCTCCCCTCTGGCGGCCCTTTTATGCATCGCAATGGCGCGATGCGCGCGACGTGGCTGGCTACGTCCACGGAAATTTCGACAGTCTTCGCAGTCGCACGGTGGCATTCCAGCGGGCGCTGCTCAGCTCCACCCTCCCTGCTGAAGTGCTCGATGCCGTGACAGCAAATCTCGCCATTCTGAAATCCCCCACCGTCCTGCGCCAGGAGAACGGCAACCTGTGGGGTTGGGAGGGTTGCTTTGCCGATGCCGGCTGCTGCCCCGGAAGCTGCACCCATGTCTGGAACTATGCGCAGGCGTTTCCCCATTTGTTCCCCCGGCTTGAGCGCACCCTGCGCGAGCAGGAACTCAAGCGGTCCATGAACGAAACCGGACACATTGACTTTCGCGCCGCATTGCCGGACGGACCGACGGCACACGGTTTTCATGCCGCGGCGGATGGCCAGCTCGGCGGCATCATGAAAGTCTTCCGCGACTGGCATATCTCCGGCGACACGGAATGGATGAAGGAACTCTACCCGCTCGTGAAACGCAGCCTGGACTACTGCATTGAAAAATGGGATCCGGACCGCAAGGGCGGCCTCTTCGAGCCTCATCACAACACCTACGACATCGAATTCTGGGGACCGGATGGCATGTGCGGCAGCATCTACCTCGGCGCGCTATGCGCCATGGCTGAAATGGCCGCGGCGCTCGGCAAAAAAGACGATTTTATGGAATACAACTCGCTGGCCGGCCGCGCTGCGAAGTTCATGGAGAAGACGCTCTTTAACGGCGAATACTTCGAGCAAAAAGTGCAGTACCGCGGTCAGCGCGACACCTCATTCCTCGACCTGGTCGAAGGCCGCAAAGCCGGCGGCGAAGGCAAAGGGATGCTCCCGTTACTGAAAAAAGAGGGGCCGAAATATCAGTACGGAAAAGGCTGCATCTCGGACGGCGTCATCGGCGAGTGGATGGCCCGCATCTACGGCATCGATACCCCGCTGGACAAAAACAAGGTGCGCAAAAATCTCCGCGCGATCCACAAGCACAACTTCCGGCGCAATCTCACCGGTCACGCAAATTGCCAGCGTCCCGGCTACGCCCTGGAGCACGAGCCCGGGCTGCTCCTTTGCTCCTGGCCGCGCGGTGGCAAGCCGACGCTCCCCTTCGTTTACAGCGACGAGGTCTGGACAGGCATCGAGTATCAAGTCGCCTCGCACATGATTGCAGAGGGTCTGGTAAAGGAAGGCCTGGAAATGGTGAAAGCCGTCCGCAGCCGCTACGAAGGCCGCACGCGCAATCCATGGAACGAATACGAGTGCGGCAACTACTACGCCCGCGCCATGGCCAGCTACGCCCTCCTCGGCGCCCTCTCCGGCTTCCGCTACTCCGCAGTCGAAAAAACGCTCTGGTTCGCCCCGAAACTCGACCGCCGCCCATTCACCACATTCTTCTCATCCGCCACAGGTTACGGCACCATCACCCTGGGTAAAAACTCGCTTAATATCGCGATACTGGAAGGCCACCTAGCCCTGAACCGCATCGTTTTAGCCCCAAACACCGCCCTCACCGTGAACATCACCTGCCGCCCCGGAAAACCAGCATCCCTCCCGCTGAAAAAATCACGCCCAATTCCAAATTAATGTCAGGGCTAATCAACCCTTGCCAACCCTTACCAACCGTCAGGTATGCAGCATCCCTGCCTTGCCCGGCGACTCCCCGGCGTTGAAATGTGCAATGAATTCCCGCGGTGTCATTTGTTTGATCTCCCGGAACCGCCTGTTGAAGTTCGACAGGTTCTCGAACCCGCAGGCGTAGCAAACCTCGGTGATGTTCATGCTGCCCTCGGTGAGTAATCTCGCGGCGCGACCGATGCGGACTTCGTTCACAAACGCCGAGAAAGTGCGTCCCGTCTTCTGCCGGAAAAAACGGCTGAACGCCGCCGGGCTCATATGTACAAGCTCCGCGACCTGCGGCTGATAAATCGGATCGGCTATGCTGGCATAGACATGGCTGTGGATCCTGTTGATGCGTTCCGCGTCGAAAGTGTTGAGCACCGGCATGAACCCCAGGCTGGAGAGCGCCCGCGCCTGCGCGCACTGCGCAAGCGTGTCCAGAATGGTGAGCATGTTGATGAGACGCCCCGCCCCCTGCTGCTGCGGCATCTTCTGCATGAGCGCGGCCACCTTGCGCTGGGTGGCGCCGGTGAAGTTCAACCCCCGACCCGACACCTGGAGCATGCGCGCAATTTTTGCGAACTCGGGCTTTTTCCAAAAATCGCCCCCAAGGAAATCTTCGCGGAACTGGATGACGATCGACGATGATTTGCAACTCCTGCTGACGGAAGGCCCGTCGTTTTTCCAAAAGTGGGGGACGTTCGAACCAAGCAGGACGAGGTCCCCCTCGTAAAACGGCTCGATGCTGTCTCCCACATGCCTCAGCCCGCTGCTGCTGACGATGAGCGTGAGCTCGCATTCCGGATGAAAATGCCATGGCGCCATGAAGCGTTTTGAACTGTAACTCAGGCACACAAGTGAGCGGTCTTCCGGGGTCTGGATTTTTTCGTAGTGTGCGCGCATGGGAAGCAAAAACGGTAGCAGATGTTAAAAAAGTATCAATATCGGGCAAATAAAACGGAGCGCACATGTGCCGACCGGGGAATGATAGGGACACCTTATGAACCCTACCGACATTGACTCCCCATACACGATCACGCCCGAGCAGATCGCCTTTTACAAAGAGAACGGCTTCATCAAACTGAAGAACGTCCTGCCCGCCGAAACCCTCCGGCACTACGGAAACGAGATCACCAAAAAGGTGGCCGAACTGAACAAACAGAATGTGCCGCTCGAAAAACGCACGACCTACGGAAAGGCGTTCCTGCAAATCTCGAACCTCTGGACGCACAGCGAAGTGGTGAAGGAATTTGTAATGGGAAAAAGACTGGGCGGAATTGCCGCGGCATTAATGGAAACCCACGGGGTGCGCATTTATCACGACCAGGCGCTTTACAAGGAACCGGGCGGTGGCATCACCCCATGGCACGCCGACCAATACTACTGGCCCGTGGCTTCCAACAAGACGACCACGGCGTGGATTCCGCTGCAGGAGACGCCCATGGAGCTAGGACCGCTGGCATTCTGCCCGAAGAGCCAGACCTTCACTTATGGCCGCGATCTGGAGATCAGCGACGAGAGCGAACTGAAACTCTCGGAAGCCCTCAAGAAATTTGGCCAGGAGGAAAGCAAGTTTGACCTGGGCGAAGTAAGCTTTCACGCCGGGTGGACTTTCCACCGCGCCGGGGCCAATACAACCGACCGCCCCCGCGAGGTGATGACGATCATTTACATGGATAGCGAGATGCGCCTGGCCGAGCCGAAGAACAAAAATCAACGCGCGGATTGGGACACATGGTGCCCGGGAGCAGCCGTCGGTGAGGTCATCAATTCGCCCCTGAATCCCGTGGTTGTATAATTCATTTCCCGAACGCGAATTCGATTTCATTGGCCCAGTGCTCCGTCCAGTCCGGATGGAATGTGAACGAGTTTTTCTTGGAAACGCTGCGACCCTCCGCGAGTTCCATGGAGGGGCCGTCGTTGTCATTGACGCGGAATGAAAATTTGATGGGGCGACCGGCTTCCATGGCTTGTTTCACCAGCGGGATTTCCGTCCATGGCAACGCGGCTTCGACGATGCGGGTGTTGTCCTCGTATTTGACGACCAGTTTTCCATCCTTCACCGGGCCGTCGAACGGGCTTGCCGGTTGACGGGGGAAAAAGCTTTTGCGTGGCATGCCCGGGACCAGTGAGCGCCAGATTTCCGTTCCGCCACCGCAGGCATCGGACACTTTGTTCAAGGCATACTCGTAGTCGGTGTCGCTATGGGGGACGAAGCCGGGCATGGTGCCTGGCGCAAAGGGAACCATGTCCGCTTTTTGATCCATGGGGATGACATTGAACGCGAGCTGGACGTTATCGAATTTATTGGGGTTGCTTCCGAAGGGAAGTTCCGGCCTTCTGCGGTAGGAGTAACGCCGGACGCCTTCCGGCCAGTGGTGCGCGGTTTTTTCCACGAGTTCCGGGACGGTCACTTTTGCATAAGTGGGATACTTGGGCTCCGAGCCGATGACGTTGTAACCGTCATGCCCATACCTGGCCTGCCAGTTGGCGCCGGTGTGAATGTCCATGCCTTCAAACTCAGCGCTGGCGACGCCGGAGGGGTGTTTGGAGGCGTCCGCCTCATCAAAGAAAACTCCGCTCACGGAGGCGCTCAACCAGCCCAGGCTGCTCAAGCTGCGGAATATGACCCTCACTTTTCCCGAGACGAGAAAATTTGCGTAACAGCCGGGGCCGTACTCCGAGACGCGCGTATTGGCCAGCATCCTGCCACTCGCCGCGTCATGCACTTCCACTGAAACCATGCGCCTGCCGTTTTTGTAATCGTCCCAATCCACAAAATAAAACGAAATGCGCTTGTAGGAATCCGCCGGCAGATCCATGTCGATCGCGAAGGTGGACGAGACACTGCTCCACGCCTTGAAACTGCGCTGCGTGGTGGAACCCGGAATGAACAATGCCGCCTGCTCGCGCAAGGATTGCTTCCAGACCTCCTCGGACTTCAACAATGTTTTGTCGGGATTATATTCATAGGAAGTTTCGGGGTAGAAATAATCGTCATCGTTCCGCTTTTCGTAGCGCAGTGTGCCGGGATCGATCGTGTTATCGGCGATCTTGGCGGCGAAATAGAGGTTCTTGTCGTCGTATGCGAGATAACCGGTGGCGAACCCCGGCTTTTGCGTGTTGCTGAATTTGGCGAAAGGAAGCCACGCGGATTCCATGAGGCTCGGCCCCTGATTGCCAGTTGCATAAACGGGCTGGGGCAGGACGCCATTCCAGTCATCGAGATTGCCATCCACGTTAATGGTGCGTTTCGCGATGACATTCACATGAAGATTTTCCTGGTGGGTCGCATAACCATCCGCGCCCGCATCGAACCGGAAAGAGAGCGGGTATGTATTGTCCGAAGCGGGCGAGCCTCCGGTGATGGGGATGGAGACTTCCTTGGTTTCATTTGCCTGGAAATCGAGCGAGCCGGGAACATCAAGGGCGAGCGTGCCCAGGGAAACCTGCAACGCGCCATGGATGGGGCGGTTCAGCATATTGGTCAGGCTCAGGTGAAGGGATGATTTCTGATCGACGGGCGCCAGCATGTCGTGGGCGATCACGTTGAGGGGCTCGTAGCCTTCCACGCGGGAATCCACGATCGCCTTGATAAGATGTCCAAATGATCCGGAAGCGCCTTTCGTCCTCAAGAAAAAGCCGCGGCCGTCGAGCGGCACCTGGATCGTGCCGTTATTCGCAGCGATGGGATTGCCGTAGAAATCGTAGAGGACAAACTCGTTTGCAGGATCCTTCAGCGTGAGCGAGGCATCGCTCAGGATGCTCTTTGCGGCCAGTTGGGCTTGCAGGGAAGCACGCTCTGGAGAATCGGCAGGAAGCGTGGCGAGTTGCTTGCGCAGGGCTTCCTTCGCCTTGAGTTCCGCCATGCCCCGCACTCCTTGATAAGGGAGATATTCCCCGAACGCTTCCGTAAGATCGCCTGTGATCACCACGGTGCCGTCATCAGGATTGTTCTTCAATCCGTCGAAGCTCATCACCCATGGCAGGCCATTCTTAAAGACAAACTCGTGAAAATTGCGCTCGCCGATGAAATGCTGCGCGGCTCCGACAGCAGCAGCCGTGGACCATGCGTGAAAAGTATCCACGTCTTTTTTTGTTCCATCGGGCAGCGTGATATTTTTCTTAACCTCGGTGGAGATGTTGCCGGAATAAACCCCCATAGAGCGGTCGTAACCCGCCGCGCGGTCGGCGGCGACCACGGTGGCGACGCGATCATCCGTATTCGCCACCCAGCTTTCCGTGTCCCAGACTTTTACCCGCCCAAGCGGGCTCTGGCGATTGAGCCAAGCCCTGAAAAGCACGGGAGCGGTGAGGCCCTGATAGTGGATCGTGCAGACATCGAACCATTTCAGGAACGTGTCCTTGCCGTCGGGAAACAGTTTGTCGAACGTGTTCGTGGAGGAATCGCAACCGGCAAGCAGGACTTGCGAGCCCGTCGCCCGGGCCTCTTCAACACCCTTCGCCATGGCCGTGTAGAGTTCGCGGAAACGCAGCAAATCCGCGCCCCAGCCGGAGATGGAGATGCCGTCCCAAGGCTCGTTCCAGAATTCCGTCGCGGTGATCGGCCCGGCAGGCCAACCGTGCTTTTTGCAGATCGTCGCCACGAATTTTTGGAAATCGGGATCGTACTCCGGCGGCCACGCCAGATCCTGCTTGGTGTTCAGCATCACGCCATCCGCGTTTAAATGGGGACGACCGCGTCCGAAAGGCTCCGGCGTGTGAGGCCCGGCCACGAACATGAGCATCACCGTGATGTTGCACGACGAAAACGACTGAAGCTTCTTATCCAGCGCTTCCATCTCGGAGGCGTAAGATGGATCGGTAGTCGGCACGTAGGCGCATTGCATCCTGATCGATTGCACGCCGAGCGCCTTGAGGACATCGGGGCCCACGGAATCATCCAGCGACATCTTGGCGTACTGAATTTTTTCCGGCGCTACGGCAAATGTCCGCACGCAAGTGGTCGCGAAACGCCGTCCCGTTGCGCCGAGATCCATCACGAAGGCATAAGCGCCGAAGGTCGCGGGAAGATCGGCCTGGACCTTGACGACCTGCGAGGCTCCAGCAGCCATGTTCACCTGGATGGGAATCTGCGGAAGTTCCGCGATCTTGAACAGCTCCGGCGTCCAGATGTCCCCGGGAATTCCGCGCGTGCCATAGGAAAGCACTTCGAGATGCCCTGCTGCCTGCAAAGGCTGGCCGCTATTATTCTTCAGCAGGAAAGTAAACTCAGGCTGCTCCCCGGGAGCGAGGACGTTTCCGGCCGGTTTGCTGTCGATCAACGTCACGTCATAGGGATACGAACGCTGGTTGATTTTCACCCCGAAGACCTCCTCGTAGTTCTTCATGTGCTCACCGGACCGCATCTGGCTGAACGCCGGGTTTGCGAACATCAGGAGAACAGGAATGAATGCCAAAAATTGTTTTTTCATAGGGGGGTATCAGGTCGGACTTAGCCGGATCAAGCCGGACTTACCCGGACTGATGTGAATGGGTTTGATCAGGCAAAAAAATGCCTTTTGAAGGAAAAGAACACAGTAATTCCTCATCGCACTGATCATTGCAAAATTTGCAATACTTGTCAAGCGAATATGAGTTTTGTGTAATATTACAGCGTCTTTTTATAGATATAAATATAATTTCTACGCTTTATTTGTGTTTAACGAACAAACTGGCGATGCCTGCCGTGAACGTAGCGCCGTGGTTGCCCCCGAGCGCCGTGCCGTCGCGAATCGTGAGCCCGAGGAACGTGCTGTATTTCGTCTCGTCCTGCAGCAGATCCGTCAGCGGCGCGCCGTTGAGGAACGCCTGGAAAGTATGCTGGCTCAAGTCGAGCACCGTCTTCACATGCCCGACTTCACCGGCCTTGAAGGTCCCCGATTTTTTTGCCCCCGCCAGGCTGATGCTCAACTCGGAATCGCCATGGCTCACCACGACGAGCACATAATCCGATCCCCCCTTGTCATTCATAAACGGCACGCTCATCAACGTCTCCACCGGCGCAGCCGCATCCACCGTGATGTCGGTAATGATCAGGTCGAACTCCGTGGTAATCGTGCCCGAGTTATACGGCGCATCCGCCTTGAGCGTGAATGCCGGCGTGTAATTGGTCTTCGTTTTCTTCGTGAAACGCAACGGAGTCGTGGTGAGCGCGCCTATCGCGGCAGATCCCACCAGGGTGTTGTCCGCGTCCGTCACCACCCGTTGCGGCCCCGGGCAATTTATTCCAAATGGAATCTCCTTGAGCGGCTGGCCTGCCGGCAAATCACTGAATACGAGATTCCACAGATTTTCCTCCGCTCCCATGGAAGTGAGCGTAGTCAATGACAGGAGCAGACTGACGGCAATGGCGATGCGTTTTGATGGTGTCATAGGATGAGATGGGTAACTGCAGTTATCTTTCGATTAGTTATTAGTGTTAAGAAATCACGCCCTTACTTTTGCAACGGGAGATCATCCGTGCGGAAAGGCGCGGCGGGCAGCCCCTCCTTGTTGTAAAGATTGCACGCCGGATTATCCGCCCACGCGTAGCGCACGGACACCGGCTGCGGCACCGTGGCGCTGCTGAGGACCACCGAGTCACCATCGATCACGGCATCGGCCCACACATACTTGTTATCCGCACCGGCAATGGCAAAGCCCAGGAGCTTGGAAGTATCAGGAGCCGGCGGACGGACTTTCTGCGCGGCGAAATAAGTCTCCGGCGGCGTGCCGATGATGAGACCGCTGCCGATGTTATCAAACGCGACGCGGATCTTGTTCCCCTCGACCTTCAAGCTCTTGTAAACCGGCCCGGTGTAAGTCGTTTGCAACCCATAAGTCGCATGCTCGGCTGCAAGCGCGAGACGATGCCCCACATCGAACTTGTCCGAGGGATGGATATTTCCGCCATCACCGATATCAATGGTGACCGCCAGACCGGTGTCCGGAATGGACATCGCCTTTGCCTGCGCCTCGCGCACACCGGCCCAGTTGCTCTCGCTCGGCTCCGGCTTGCGCTGCATGAAGTTGGGAAGCTGCACCACCATGAAAGTAAAATCACCCTGTCCCCAGTGCGCTCTCCAGTCCTCGATCAATGCAGGCAGCGCGATCTTGTAAAGCTCCGGCTGATCCCCGTTTGACTCGCCCTGGTACCAGATCACGCCCTTGATTGCGTAGGGAATGATCGGCATGATCATTCCGTTGAAAAGCGCGGCGGAGTTCTGGTTGTTCGTCATCGGGTCCACTGGCGTCTTCATCGGAGGCTTCGGCCCCTTGCCGGGCCGCGGCGGAGCTGGTTGTTTCGCAGCCGCCGCATCCTTTGCTTTCTGCTGCCAGTCTTTTACCTCAGCGTCGTAGGCATCGAGAGCGGCTTTGTTGTCCTCTTTCCATTTTGCCATGGCGGCGGTCCACTGCGGCAGCGCCACCGTTTGATAAGTCTTCTCAATCTGCTCATAGTTATTCTGAAAATCGGCCGCGCCTTTCGCATAGCTCGCCAGCGCGGGCACGGTCTCCATCTTTTTGAGACTGATCCATGCGTTGATGCGCGTCCCGCCCCAGCACGAGCCGATCAATCCCACCGGCTGATGCGTGAACGCCTGGATCTCGCTCCCGAAATAATATCCCGTGGCCGGAAATCCCGACCACTCGCCGGTCTTGGTGAGACTCTCCGGCGTGCATACTTCCCAATGCCCCAAGTCTGGAAAATTGGCCGGGGCCGGTGCGATCTCCTTCGCGGGGCCGGGCGAGACAAATTTCGGCACTGAGAAAAGGCGGATCATCGGGTTGCCGGTCTTGTCAAAATCCTCCTTCTTCTGCATGAACGCCCGGATGCCAAATTCCATGTTCGACTGCCCGGAGCAAACCCATACATCCCCCACCAGCACATCGTGAAAAGTGAGCGTGTTTTTGCCGGCCACGGTGACATCGATCGGCGTCGTGGAAGCGGGCAGCTTCTCCAGCTTCACCGTCCAGGCACCATCGGCACCGGCGGTGGTTTCCGCCTTGTCGGCGCCTGCGGTCACAGTCACCTTCTCGCCTGCATCCGCAGTTCCCCACAACGGCACACCGGAGTCGCGTTGCAGCACCATGTGATCGCCGAAGATCGCCGGCATCTTGACGTCCGCGTGGGCGGCGCAGCCGAGCGAGAGGGATAACAATGCAATACTTAGACGAATGGATCGGGTGTTAGACATAAGTGTTATAGTTTATTGGTTAGCAGCTAAGTTTTGTTTGAAAATGAGTCACTAGACTTTGTCCCCAAGGTTACGGTGGGCGACCACGGTACCATCGTCCAGATGGTTCACTTTTTCCAGGCCCAGGCGGCGGAAAAGTTCCCGGATATCAAGCACACCGCCCCACGTAAACCAGACCGCAGTGACCACGGAGATGACCACAGGGAGCCCGATGGCCGAGATATGCCAGAACATGGACCACGCCGATTCCGGCCAAGGAGAAACGAGATTCCAGAGACTCCCCACCGCGAACACCACGAACCAGAGCATGTTCCAACCGAAGAGACTCCCCGCAACCCACTTGTCCCCCTTGGTGAAATTCTCGTCCAGGCCGATGAGCCTTCCCCATGTGACTTTTTGTTTTGCCGGCGCGGCCACTCCATCTTCAGGCGTGGTGGGATCGGCATACTCCCCGCGATGGAGCATGCGGTCCATGTTGAAATCCTTCTTGCACGTCAGCAAGGAGACCACGATGTAGAGCGCCACGGCAATAAGACTCGCGTAGAAGGAAATCTGCGTGCCGTTCAACCCGATGAGGTGGGAGTAAGAGACCGTCGCGGCATTGCCCATGCTGGCGAGACCACCGGGGATTGCCCCCAGATGGTTAAGATAAAACTCCTTTGTCAGCGAACCGATGTGATAACCCTCAAATTGCTTTGCCCCGATCCCGCCCCCCGAAAGCAAAGAGCCTACAATCAGGGCTGTCCAAGCCCCGGCTGTCGTCCCTTTTTTCCAATAAAGCCCGCCAATGATCGCCGCGCCCGCTCCGCCGACAAAGACCGCCGCGCTCACAGCCCACCACATCACGATATAATCGGTCTGCCGGATGAGACTCCCAAAGAGGAATGCAAAAACTGCGACTCCTATGATCGAAAGGCGCAGAATAAAAATGTGCTGACGCGAGCCAAACGGCTTCTTGCGCAATGGCACCAGGATATCCTGCACGAAGATACTGCCCCAGGAATGCAGGTGCGTGGAATCCCCGCTGAAAAGCCCCATCAACAGGATGGCGCACAACACCCCTTTCACCCCCGCAGGCAGCAGGTGGGAAAGCGCAACCGGGATTTCCATTTGCTCCTGGATCTGGTGCGCCGGGATTGCGGCGATCTCTGCATGGGCCGATGCCGCCTGCACCGCAAAAGCGGGATGCTGCAGATAAGTCATCGCGCAAAGACCGAGCAGCACCACGAGGGCTCCTTTGCCCGCGCCGCGCCAGCTTGCAAGGATGCCGCCCATACGGGATTCGTGCGCTGTGATCGAGGCTGAGTTATAGGCGCTCTGGTATTGCCACGCCATGGTGCCGTACAATCCCAAAAACATGCCCATGAGGGTAAAGGCAAGGTTGAAATCCTTCAGTCCCATGGAATTAAAGGGATTGATCAGCGACTGCCCTGCGTCGCGGGCGACCAATGTGTGTCCCACGATGTGATGGGTAAGAATATCATTGATCTGCGACCAACTGAAAATCGAAACCAGGCTGAATATGATCACCAGGTAAAAAATCTGGGAGATGATTCCCTCGACGCAATTCGTGATCATCAAGGTCACGAGACCACCCAGCAGCGTCATGGTCAGGCTTATCGTCAAAAACCCCGCCATGAGCAGGACATAGGTCGGCACCGCGTGTGAAAAAATATTCACGGTGACAGGCAGCCCGATGAAATAGACAAAGAACCGGGCGCCCACCGCAGGGATGATTCCGAAATTTGCGATGCCCGAGAGAAACCCGAGCACGCCAGCCGCCAGCCGGAACGACTTGCTGTAGCGGATCTCAAAAAACTGCGCCAGCGTCATCGCCTTCGTCTCACGATAGCGGTAGATCACAAAGCCCGAGATGCCGATGATCACCCAGAACGGACTATTCATCCATCCCCACCAGGTAAGGGTGAGGCCGGATTTTGAAATGACCTCAAATGCGGCGACAAAAGTAACCGCGCCCGCCTGCATTTCACCACGCGCCACGGCGAGGAGATACCGCCCGGCCAGACGGCCGCCGGAAAGAAAATCCGCCACGCTGTTGACATACCGGTTGGTGTACCAGCCGATGCCCAATACAATGAGCAGCGGCGCAGCGAGCAGTATCCAATCAATGACGTGCATACCAGGACCCGGTCCCGCGTTTCACGGGATATGCGGGAAAAAGTGGTGTCGTGGTCAGGCCGATTTCACAACCGTTATCGGCGGCACTACGGTGATCTGCGGCACGGTCGAGATCTTGCCCATGGTCTCGAGGATTTTCACGCCCTGCACGATTCGCTCGACATAGCCGTCGTCGATGGACTCGCGGTTGGTGATCGCGCCCACGAGGTTCTCCCATTGGTAGAGGCCCGAGCATTCGTGGAAAACCTTCTCGGCCACCACGCGGCGCACGCTCTCCTCCTGCTTTACCAGGGAGAGATTGGCGGCGCCGTGCTGCCTGGGTGCGAGGGAAAACCCTCCCACATTCCTGTAAACGGTGCCGCGTTCGTAATTGAGCACCAGTCCGTTGGAATAATGGTCGCCATCCTCCACGCAGAATGAGGCGTAAACCGACGCGAGGCAGCCCCCGGCGCACGACATGGTGAGTATCGCATTATCCGGCGTGGGCCGGCCGGTGCGGACGCGGGAACTGATGAGGTCGATGCGGTCGATGGAGCCGGCAAGATCGACGATGTCGTTGATGAGGTAGATGCCGAGGCGCATCATCGCGCCGCCGGGACAAAGCTTTGCGTCATCCATCCAGGTGCCGTCCGCTTTTTCAAAATAATTAGCCCACACATCGCCGCGCACGGCAACGAGACGGCCGAGGTCAAATTCCTCCACCCAGGTCTGGATCTGCTCAAGGTCGGGGGAGAGCTTGGGGCCGGGGGAATTCAGGTGGATCACGCGACCCAGTTTCTGGGCTTCCCGCAGCACGGACTCGGCTTCGGCGGAATCGAGCTCAAAAGGCTTGGTGGTCATCACGTCCTTCCCGGCGCGGATGATTTTTCGCAGCAACTCCGCCCTGCCGCGCGGCTGGGTGTAGAGTCCCACGACCGCGATGGAATCATCCGCAAGCACATCATCGAGGGAATAGTAAGCCTTCACCCCATGGGAAGCGGCCAGTTCATCCGCGACCTTTTTTTGCAGATCGCAGACAGCCGCGAGCTGGAACAGGTCGGAGGTGGGTTTGCGGTGAAGATCGTTGAGGATATGCCGTCCAAAAGAAAGGCCGACAATCGCCAATGACAAACGAGTGGGATTAGGGGTGGAATTCATCTGAGTCGAAGCAATTTAAACCGAAAAACGGTGTTGTCACGAACTTATTGCACTATTCCGCTCTATTTTCACCCCGATTTATGGAGATTATAAGAGTGCTTTAGGGTCCAATGTAAAGCATTTCAAAAAATCTGCTTGGAAGCACAGATTGGCCCTCTTAGGGTCGCATACGCAATTCTGGCGATCCATCTTCCTGTTTGATATGGTCGAAGTTTGCCTCCCACTCTATACACTTTAAAAACCCATGGGCAACGACCTCTTCCCCTCCTCATCAGTTCTGCAACCCGACCCGGCAACCGCCGCGCTCCTCCTCCACGAAGCCTGCGGGCTGGCGCATGAACGGCAGATTATCACTGTGGCCTGTGGCCCGGATGCGGCCGGTGGCGCGGAACTCTTCTCCTGCCGCGATGCAGCGGGCGGACGGGAATTCCCCGCGCAACGCTCCCGGCAGGATGCAGGGCTGGCGTTTGTGCAGATCGGGCTCGGGGCGCATGAGGAATACCAGTTGGGGTTTCACGAAGGAGCGCCGGAAATTGCCGGTGCCGTGAGCGTTTCCAAGCGCGACGATCAAAGTTACGTGATCATTTCCAATGGCGCATGGGCGGCGAAGGTTTTCCTCGGTGAATGGGAAGCGGACGATGTCGAGCCCTCGTACGATGCTCCCGCGCCGGTCCAGCGCATCCGCGTGAAAGAGGGGCAGTGGCGCGGCGGCGTATTTTTTGATACGCGGCAGGCGGTGCGTAAAATCACCAGCACCGTGCTCGAGTCGGGGCCGCTGCGGGTCGTGACGCAATTCCATGCCATCATCGGCGAGGCGCAATTCTACAGCGCCCGGCTGACTTTCGATGCGGGCACGGATTTCATCGCGATCGACGAGGCTTTTGATTGCGGCTCGGCGGACCAGATCGTGTGGGATTTCGTGGGGGAGGATTTGCCGGCGGAGATTCATCTGCTCGATTCCACGGCGGGATTTGCCAGCAAGCCACTCCACTATTT
This sequence comes from Chthoniobacteraceae bacterium, assembly GCA_049692655.1. GTDB lineage: Bacteria > Verrucomicrobiota > Verrucomicrobiia > Chthoniobacterales > Chthoniobacteraceae > DASZPK01. The sequence continues at coordinate 17,449 of JBAVPB010000434.1, forward strand.
CTTTGACCGGCGTCTCGCGAGGCTGGCCTGCTGGAACCAATACTCGCAGCTTCACGATTTCTCGGACGGCTACGCACTCACTTTTCCGCTGAGCGACGATGTGGTCGGCTATGTCGCGCTCGGCGGCGGAAACTGGAACGGGAATTCGCATAATTTCCTCGAGGCATGGGCGCGCCGCTGGTTCCCGGCGGATCCCGCGAGCAGGCGGGTGCCGTTCGATGCCAAGGCGGATGCCGCCCCCTCCCCCGAGCGGGTGGCCGCGCGGCCTGCAAATCGTTGCGAGCCTCATTTTTCCATCGAGGGCTGGCTGCACAAGGGCCGGCGCTCCTTTGCGCTCGTGCTGGTTTCGAAGGACGCGCTTCGCGATGCGGGGTGGAACAGCGCGCCGCCTCTCGGGCATTTCGAGGCGGTGCCGGATCGCGCGCGTTACCGGCAGCAGCAAAGTCTGCTGCGCCGCATCCACACGCAGCGCGGGATGTTTCCGCTGGCGGAACAACTCGCGGTCTGCTGGTCGTGGCCGGTGGAGAAACCTCCGGCTGGCGCCGTGAAAGCAGTCGAGCCGTGGGATGATCGGGAGAGCAATTACGGCATTCCCAAGCATGCGATGGAGATTTCGAAACGCGTGGATGACATGCTGGAATTTCTCGCCGCGCGTGTCTTCGGTTTCTGGGAAGGCTCTGGTTCCGCGTACACCAATGCCGTGGTGAGCCGCCGCCTCGCGCACGATCTTAACGATTGGGAGTGGCTGGAGAGTCACGGCCATCTCGCACCGGAGCAATCGCAGCAAATCCGCGCGCGGCTTGTTTTTCTGGCGAGCTTGTTTTCGTCCGACCACTACTACCCCGGCGAGGCTTCGATGAACCTCGGCGATTCCAATTTGTCGCTGGAACCGGCCATGGCGGGCATGGCGAATCAGAATTTTTTCACGGACGTGTTCAACATGCCCGGCATGGCGGCACAGGTGTTCCACGCGCATCCCGATGCCGCGGCGTGGCGCGATCGTTTCACGGCGATGTGGCGCAGGCAGTTGGAGTATCACGTTTATCCGGAGAGCGGCGTCTGGGAGGAGAGTCATACCTATTTCCACCATGTGCTGCAGACGGTGATTCCGACCATTGAACGCAGGCGCGACGACGGTCTGCCGGATGGATTTGCCGAACCCGCGTTTCAAAATCTCGCGGGATCGCTCATCAAACTGCTCACACCCCGCGATGCATGTTTCGGCGGGAAGCGGCATGTGGTGGCGCTCGGGGACCACGGCGTCGATCCGAAGGATTTATACCGCCCGCTCTACCGCTATCTCGCGGAAAATATCTGCACTACAAATCCCGATCTCGCAGCGCAACTCGCATGGGCTTACCTGGAAATGGACGGCGGCAAACCGCTCACGGTGAAACCGGAGCCGGCCCTCCTGCGGAACGAATACGTGCAGGGGCTCGGCTATTTCTTCCGCTCCTGCGATACCCGGGGCGAATCGCTCATGGTTCTCCGGTGCGGCAACTCATGGGCGCATCACCACAACGACGAAGGCAGCCTGCAATTCTTCTGCGCCGGGCGGGCGTGGATCGTCGATTCCGCATTCAGCAACCCGCAAAAAAATGGCGTGCGAAAATTCCGCGCGGACGGCCACAGCCGCTGGATGCCGCGCGACCTCTATCCGCTGAATCACTTCTGGCAGTTCAATCGCGGGTGGATCACGCACCATTCCGAGGCCGGCCCGTTTCCCTGCGCGGTCGCGTTCACACCCGTTTACATGGCGGAAGCCAGCGGGCAGGATTACGTGCCGCTTCGCC
>JBAVPB010000435.1:0-13985 GCA_049692655.1 Chthoniobacteraceae bacterium
GTGTCCCGCCTGATTGAAAAATCAGGAGGCAAGGCGGATTATCTTCGAATCATAAAACTGATTTATTTGGCTGATCGCGATTCGATAATAAAACGAGGGGTTCCAATTGTTGGCGGGAAATATTATTCGATGCGAAAAGGTCCCGTAATTGGAGAGGTCATGTGTTTCGTTAACCAAATGAGCGCACCAGGATGGAGGGAATACATCACGCCTCGTTCTGGAAATACCATCAATTTATTGAAGGTTCCAGAATACTCATCACTTTCACCCGCTGAATTGGAAATTCTTGATGCTGTCGTTGCCGAGCACTTGGAACAGAGCACCGACGACCTTGTGAAATGGTGCCATCAATTTTGCAACGAATATGAGCATGTTGGATTCTTTAAGAGAAAAGACATTGTTGTTGAAAACATTCTCAGAGCGGGCGGAAAAACCTCCGAAACGATTCATCGCGTAGTTAAGCAATCTGAGGAACTCATGGAGCTTGACGAAATGCTGGCGTAACTTCGTGGTTTTAATTGGAGCTACATTTTACAGGGTTGGACACCCTTGGATTGTCGTATCAGACCCGCAGCATCCTTCTGGTAAGGTTCTTTGCGTAAATCTTACTACTCTTGACGAGGAATGCCCAGATGATGAGTGTATTCTAGACAACAGCGATTATGCGTGGATTGAGGTAAATCACCCCACGGCTGTCGCGTTTTCAAGAGCAAGGATTTGGAGTGTAGCAAAGTTGGACGGTTGTATTCAAAGCGGCTATCTAAAACGAGCCAACCCGCCTGTTGTGCCAGCCGCAACGCTTGCCAAGATAGTATCGGCGGCCAAAATTTCAAGGGAACTAGGTGCTAATCACAAAGCACTGCTGTAGCTGATTAATTCTTGGGCTTTTTCTTCCAAGGCATCGCGGTGGCGTCTGCTGCTTTGCTGCGCTTCTTTGGCTTATCCGACTCGGTCGAGAAGGGTCATATTGTCTCATTTCTTGCGGGTCATGACGCATTACTTGTGAGTTATATTGTCGCATACTAACTCAAGTTATTAACTTTAATATTAGATTGTAAGATGCTTATAATAAGATTCTTGTGCGTTAAATGATGCCCTCGAAATAATTCTGGCATATCTCAAGCTACACATAATTTACCAAACAACAACATGGAGGTAAAATTTATGAGCATAATCAGATATCAATATCACGATCCCGAACTTTCAACATGGGCTCCCACCAATCGTCTCGCCTCACTGCGCGATGAGGTAAACCGTCTTTTCGAAGGCACATTTCCCGCCCAGGGCAGTGGCCTTTTCACCGGGTGGAATCCTGCCCTCGACGTTTATCAGGACAAAGACAACGTCTTCGTGAAGACCGAGTTGCCCGGCATGAAGAAAGAGGACATCGCAATCTCGCTTGAGGACGGCGTCCTTTCCATCTCCGGCGAGCGCAAGCACGAGGAAGAAACCAAAAAGGGCGAAAGCTTCCGCAGTGAGCGGTACTTTGGCCGGTTCCATCGCGGCATCTCGCTTCCCACGGCGGTCGATTCCACGAAAGTCACCGCCTCTTACAAGGACGGCATCCTGACCGTGACCCTGCCAAAAGCCGAGGAGGCAAAACCAAAACAAATCCAGGTCAATGTTTCCTGAACACACTTAAAAACCCAATATCCATAAAATCATGAGCACACTTACAAATACTGAAGAAAAACCCGCAACCCAGGCCGCGCCGCGCAAGGCCAGTTACACACCATTGGCGAATATTTTCGAAACGAAGGACGGTTATGTCCTCGAGGCGGAAATGCCCGGCGTGAACAAGGAGGGTCTCGAACTCACCGTGGAGAATAACGAACTCACCATCGTGGGCCACCGTTCCGACCCGGCGCTCGCGGCCGATGTCGTCTATCGCGAATCCCGCGACCTCGATTACCGGCGTGTTTTTGATCTCGATCCCTCGATCGATGCCTCGAAAATCTCCGCGAAAATCGAGCACGGCGTCCTGACGCTCACATTGCCAAAATCCGAGAGCGTGAAACCCCGCAAGATCGCGGTCACGGACTAAGGAAGACCGTTTTTTCCTCCGGAAGCGCGTCCACGTTGTAACGATGTGGACGCGCTTTTGTTTTACGCATGCAAATTTTTCGCGCGGCGGCTATCATCCAGCCATGTGGCTTATCTACGCACTGGGCGCTGCAATCCTCTGGGGGGTCAATTATTCGGTAAGCGGGCGCCTGCTGGAGCGCGGCCTTTCTCCATTCACGCTCTTCCTGCTCGATCTGGTCTTTGGCATCCTCACCATCGGCGGCATCATTTTGGCCACGGGAAAGGCCCGTAACATCCCGGGCGAAATCCGCAGCCTCGGCCCCCACTGGCCGATGCTCCTCGTCGTGATGGCATGTGCCACTGCCGCCGGCCTGTTGAGCTTCGTAGCCATCGGCGCAAAAAACGCCACGCTGGCATCGCTCATCGAAATCTCCTACCCATTTTTCGTCGCGCTTTTTGCGTGGCTGTTTTTCCGGGAAGTCCAGGTCAACCTCCCGACCCTCATCGGCGGTTGCATGATCATCGGCGGAGTAGCCGCAGTCTATCTCGGCAACCGCTGAGAGCCCTGCATTGGCAGGGCTAATCAACCCTTGCCAACCCTTGCCAACCATCAGCTATCCCGCATCCCTGCCGGAAGTTGCCGATTTGATGCGTGGATTCCACGAAACCGTGCGAGTCTTGGACGTGGTGTTCTTTCCATAATGGAGCGGGCCCCTCCGGCACTCTTATGGAAACCCCTATACCCTCCCTCGATATCACAGCCCTCAATCCCCGCGCAGCTTCAGACTACAAATTTGCCCATCGCAACCGGCTCATGGTGCTCACCACCCTGAAAAGCGAGACGCCAGGCCGGGATGCGTTCTGCCATATCCAATCCGTCGAGACGCTGGTGCCGAATTTGTGGGTCACTGTGAATTTCCTCGACGGCTCCCGGAAGCAATTTCGGCCGGAGATGATCCGGCTCGCTACGGAAGAGGAACAGAGGCTTTCGCAGACTTTGCCAGAAGAGGAATAAGAAGTACGCCGGCCGGAAAAATGAGGCCACGGAGATTCGCGCCTGCGAAGTACGGGCATGCGGAATCTGTATTTTGCGATAAGGGTGGTTCCTGCCTTGGTGGCTGTCCTGGTTTTGTGGAACGGGGAGCAAGCGCGCGCTGAGTTGCAGGAAGTGGCGGCTTTTGGGGATATGCAGGCTACGGGCGTGGCGGTGTCGCAGCATGGGCGGATGTTTGTCAATTTCCCCTACTGGTCGGATAACCACACGATCTCCGTGGCCGAGGTGGTGAATGGGAAGCCGGTGCTGTTTCCCGACGAGGAATGGAACAAGGCGGGGGCGCCATTGAGGCACTTCATCTGCGTGCAGAGCGTTTATGTGGATGCGGAGGATTATCTCTGGGTGCTCGATCCGGCTGCGCCAAAAAGCGGCGAAGTGGTCGCGGGCGGGCCGAAGCTGGTGCGCATTAATTTGAAGACCAACCAGGTGGAGCAGATCATTCCTTTCGATGAAACCGTCGCGCCGAAGAAGAGTTACCTGAACGATGTGTGCGTGGCGACCGGGGAACAGGTGGCGTATATCACCGACTCGGGATTGGGTGCGATCATCGTGGTGGATTTGAAGGCGGGTAAAGCGCGCCGTGCGCTGGATGGCTGCGTATTCACCAAGGGTGAAGAGGGGTTCAAGCTCCAGGTCGATGGGCGCGACTTGATCGAGGCGAAGACCGGCCTGCCGCCGACGATCCACGCGGACGGCATCGCGCTGGACACGGCGCAGGGGTATTTATATTTCCACGCGCTCACGGCGCATATGCTATACCGGGTAAAGACCGAAGATTTGAAGAATTACACGCTGTCCGAGACGGATCTTGAAAAGCGTGTGGAGAAGGTCGTGGAGACACCAGCCTGCGATGGGATGTTGATGGGACCCGATGGCGGGGTTTATCTCACCGACCTGGAACATGGGGCGGTGGTGAGGGTCGAGCCTTTTTTAAAGACGCTTACCACGATGGTCGCCGACAAGCGACTGCAATGGCCCGACAGCATGTCGTGGGGGCCCGATGGCGCGCTCTATATCTCGGCGTCGCAGATTGAAAATTCCCCGCGCTTCAATGATGGGAAGAATGCGCGGACCGAGCCTTACCGGGTTTTTAAATGGGTGGTTCCGCCCGTGGTGAAGAGCGAGGGAAATTAGGTGTCTTTCTGCCGGCGTGGACGGCGCGGGCTTCGAGTTCGATTTTTTTGCCCCTTTGTCTGGCGTACACTTGCGTGAATTCGGCGCCGAAGAAGCTGATCATGGCGGAGTAGTAGATCCAGACGAGCAGCACGGCGAGGGAACCGGCTGCGCCGAATGTGGTGGCGATGGTGGTGTGCTGGAGGTAGATGCCGATGCCGTATTTTCCAATAATGAAAAGGATGGCAGTGACGATCGCGCCTAGCCAGACGTCGTGCCAGCCGAGGCGGACGTCGGGGAGGTATTTGTAGATCACTGCGAACAACACGACGACCACCAGGAACGAGCCCACAGCCTCGGCGCCCTGGCCGAACCAGCCGAGGCCCGGCACGCTGCGGTCGGCGTAGTGTTTCAAGTGTCTGATCACGGAACTCGTGAGCAGGGAGACGACGAGGAGTGCGCCGACGGCCAGCGCGATCACGAATGAGCGGATGCGGTTGGTCACTACTTTCAGGATGTCGTCGCGGCGGCTTGGGCGCACATCCCAGATGGCATTCAGCGCGGCCTGCAACTCGCCGAATACCACAGAGGCACCGAAGATGAAAGTGACTATGCCGATCACGATGGCGGTTGCGCTTTTTCCCATGCTGATGGAGGCCTTGAGCACTTCGCCCACGGCGAGGGCGGCCTGGCTGCCGACCATGTCCTGAATGCGGATCACGATATCCTGCGTGGCGAGTGCCGGTACATAAAAGAAACTGGCCACACCGACGGCAACGAGGAGCACCGGGGCCATGGAGAAGAGGGTGTAAAAGGCGAGCGCGGCGGCATAGCGGGAGGTATTGTCCTTCCACCATTCGATGAAGGTGAGCTTGATAAGGCGGCCGATTTCGGGAAGGTGGCGCAGGATGCCCGTGGCTGTTGGGGCGATGGCGTGCTTGGTGGATGGAGGCGCAGCTTTCACAGGTTTGTTTTTGGGCATGATTCTTCCATTGCTGGATGATTCGTATTCCGGGGTATTTGCGGCCTCAATTCATTGTAGTGAGGTTTTTCTTCATCCCCCCGGGGCGACGTGATCCAGCCCCGAACAAAGGGTGTGGTGTTGACAGTGTATCGTATTACGATATAAGTTTTTGCAAATAGACATCCCATGTTTTTCGATGCCGGATGTCATAAATTCCAAATCCTAGAAATCATCCCGTGAATAAAATCCATAACAACATCATTGAAACTGTCGGGCATACCCCGCTTGTGAAACTGAACAGGATCCCGCAAAGCCTTGGAGTGGACAGCTCCACCACCCTGGCGTTGAAATGTGAATTTTTTAATCCGCTCGGAAGCGTAAAAGACCGCATCGGAATGGCGATGATCGAGGATGCGGAACGCAGGGGCCTGATCAACAAGAATACGACGATCGTGGAAGCCACCAGCGGAAACACGGGCATCGCCCTGGCTTTCGTCGCGGCTGCCAAGGGCTACAAATTGATCCTCGCGATGCCTGACACGATGTCCACGGAACGGCGGACCCTGCTCGCAATGCTCGGCGCGAAACTGGAACTCACTCCGGGGAAGGATGGGATGAAAGGCGCCATCGCACGGGCCGAGGAGATCCGCAAAGACAACCCCGATTCCTGGATTCCCGAACAGTTCGACAATCCTGCAAATCCCGCGATCCATGCGGCGACCACGGCGGAGGAACTCTGGAATGATACAGATGGGAAGATCGATATCCTGGTTTCCGGTGTGGGAACAGGCGGTACGATCACCGGTTGTGTCGAGACGATCAAACCGCGCAAATCTTCTTTCCAGGCGATTGCCGTGGAGCCGGTGGATTCCCCGGTGATTTCGCAGACGCTTGCGGGTGAACCACTCAAGCCTGGCCCGCACAAAATCCAGGGACTTGGCGGCGGCTTCATCCCGAAGAACCTGCATTTGAAGGATTCAAAAGGCAACCCGCAGATCGTGGAGTGCATCAAGGTCACCAATGACGATGCCATCAACATGGCGCGACGCATTGCCAAGGAGGAAGGTATTCTTGTGGGGATCAGCACCGGCGCAAATGTGTGGGCTGCCATCGAGATCGCAAAGCGCCCGGAAAACCGGGGCAAATTGATCGTGACCATCGCATGCTCGACAGGCGAACGCTACCTTTCCACTGCGCTTGCCGCCGAGGCGCGCGCTGAGGTGGGCGGATAGAGGGATGCCGGCCCGTGTGCCCTGAAGCCACCGGTGTTTTACATGGTTTTGAGGTAGGACTGGAGGACCACGGCGTTATTGTGCCCGGTGTCATGAGCGCCGTATAGGAGCGTGACCGGGCCTTTGAGCGAGGCTTCCGTGAGGGGTTGCAGTGCCTCGCGGTTCTGGTCCAGTTCGGCGCGGTAACGCCGCTGGAATTCCTTCCATTTAAGCACGTCGTGGGAAAACCACTTCCGCAATTTTGTGCTGGGAGCTGCGTCCTTCATCCAGAGGTCGATCGCGGCATCTTCTTTTTTCAGTCCCCGCGGCCATAGGCGATCCACCAGCACGCGTTTGCCATCGTGCTTATCAGCGGGTTCATAGACTCGTTTTACCGCAATTTTCATGGATGTTGTTTTACTCATTTCATCGATTGCCGGGCACATTTTGGAGGTGTAACATGCACACAGCAGGACATGGGAGAAAATATAGCAACGCTTTATGACCGGATCGGCGGCCACCAGGGGCTGGCCAGATTGCTGAAACATTTTTATGCCGATGTGCGCCAGCACCATTTGATAGGCCCGATATTCAACCGCCAGATCGGGGATTGGCCCGGGCATCTCGCAAAGATCGGTGAATTCTGGGCCCGCATCACGGGCGATCCTTCAAATTACTCCGGCCAGATGCCGCTCAAGCATCTGGCCTTGGGGCTGGAACCTCAACATTTTGCAGTGTGGCTGGAGTTGTGGGGTTTTAACTGCCGCTGCTATCTCCCACCGGAAGAAGCCGGGGAAATGAGCCGGCTCGCGCACGAAATCGGCGGGCGGCTGAGCAACATCGTTTCCAGAAATATGGCTTAGAGATCGATCCGGCTCCGCAAAGCCTCCGCTCACGGAAAGGATGCTTTTATCCGCGGGCAAGGATGTCGATCGTGTTCTGGTCGGGTTGGCCTTGGAAATACTTGTCGATGACTTGGTGGAATACGGAGCCGGGGTTTGATACGGCGGCGAAGAGGGTCATGCTGGAGTGCAATTTGAGATCGTCGGGGTAACCCATGATGTCCAGGGCGGTTTTGCCGTGAATGTGCAGCAGTGCGCCGGAACATTGGAGAAGCCGCGGGCCGAGCACGGGATGTTGCAAATACGCGGTCGCTTCCTGCCGGGATTTGATCGCGTAGCGGATTGCCATGTCGCTATGGCCGAGGCCGTCGATCTGAGGGAAGATAAACCACATCCAATGGCTCTCTTTTTCGCCACGCTTCAACTCCGCCAGTGCTGGCTCGTAGGTGTGTTCCTGGGCGGTGAGGAACCGGGTCAGGTTGAATGGATCTTCATTCATGCAGGCCGATTGATTTTGGGGGTTAATGCCAGGGCAATGAGCCGAAGCGTTTGAAGGCGTGATCCTCGGAGGAATACTGGAAAGTCTCACCGGTGGCGGTGTCGAGGATCACCATGGGAGCGGTGGGATTGAATTGATACCGGCCCACGGTGCCGCCGCTCCGGGAGGACATCATCCCCAAAAGAAAGGCGGCGACAGCCGTGAGGATGATTTTCGTTCTCAGGCTCATGCGGGTGAATATCGGGTGATTGAAAAGGTTTTGCCACATGCAGGATGAATACTAGTGATGCAAGAGGATCGCAATGGATTCATCGAGGGGTGGTGATTTCGAGAGGCGTAGTAACAGCGCGAGCAGTCTCGCCAAAACAGACGGATGTGGATATAACAAGGACATGCATTTTCCAAAATTCTGGACGAAGGCAAACGAAGGGGACACGAGCGCCTGGGGATGGTCCGACGCGAGCGTGGAGGACGCCATGGCAAAGGCCGGCACCCAATTGCAGCGCATCCGCGACTGGCTCGCCGGGGAGCGCACGAGCGGCCTGGAGCATTACGGTTATCCCGGCAGGCCGATGAGGGAGGAGGTGCTCCGGGAGTTCCAAGATGAGGGCGGGCGGGCGATCGCCGCCGTCTCGCGCAACAGCCAGGGCTGCCTGGTGTTAAACACTGTAAACATGTTGTTTGTGGATGTGGATCTTCCGGAGAAGCCGTCCGGCGGAGGAGGGTTGCTCGCAACGCTGTTTGGCCGGAAAAAAGCACAGCCTGCCGTGGAATCCACCGAATCCGCAGAAAGCCGGATCACGGCGAAAGTCCAGGCGTGGCTGTCGGCGAATCCGCAATGGGGCTGGCGCGTTTACCGTACACGGGCCGGGTTCCGCCTGCTGGCGACACACCAGCCCTTGGAGCCGCAGGCCCCGGTTGTCGGGGAGGCTTTTGCCGCGTTCGAGGCCGATCCGCTTTATCGCGGGCTGTGCTCACAGCAGGAATGTTTTCGCGCCCGTCTGACACCGAAGCACTGGCGCTGCAATATCCCGAGGCCCCCGGCGCGCTGGCCGTGGGAAAACGAGAAAGCCGAGGCGGCGTTCCGGAAGTGGGAGCAACGCTATCTCAATGCCGCGAAAGATTTCGCCACCTGCAAATTGATCGGCCAGTTCGGTCTCACAGAAATTCATCCCGCGCTGGCTGAACTCGTGGAATACCACGACAAAGCCACGCGGACGGACCTGGAAATGCCGCTTGCGTGAAGGCGGCGGCCTTTTTGCATCTACTGTATTGAGTGTATTGTATGGGCCGTGATGGGGATCTTTGACTCCTTGCGGTGGCTTTTACGTTTCGCACCGGCGTTTTTTTTCGCAGCGCTGGTTGCAGTTTCGTCTGCTGACGGTGAGGAGCTTGCCGTGGCCGGCGGGATGTTGGATGTGGAGTGGAGCAGTCCGCCCGGGACGGCGCTGGATGGCATCGCACAGAAATGGATCCGGAACGCGGCGCATGCGATCTCGAGTTACTACGGGGATATTCCGCTGGGACACGCGGCGCTGGTGATCACATTGCGGACGGGGAGCATGGCAAGAGGAGGGAAGACGTTTGGGTGGAACGGGGCGGTGATGAAGATCGACCTGGGCCTTCTGGCGACGGATGCGACGCTGGCGGAGGATTGGATCCTGCCGCATGAGATGTGCCATCTGCGTTTTCCAAACCTGAACGAGAACCATCACTGGCTGGAGGAAGGGCTGGCGACTTACATCGAGCCGGTGGCGCGGGCGCGCGTGGGGTTTCTTACCCCGGCGCGGGTGTGGGGCGATATGGTCGATGGGTTGCCGCAAGGACTGCCGGAGGCGGGCGATCGCGGGCTGGATAACACGCATACATGGGCGCGGACTTACTGGGGCGGCGCGCTATTCTGCCTGCGCGCGGATGTCGAGATCCGCCGTCGCACGGGGAACCGGCTCGGACTGGAGCACGCGTTGCGCGCGATCCTTGCCGCAGGGGGCATGGTCGAGCATTCGTGGGAGATCGATCGTGTGATTGCGGTGGGGGATGGTGCGACGGGGACGACGGTGTTGCGCGAGCTTTACGATGAGATGAAGGCGACGCCTGTGCGGGTGGATCTGCCGGCGCTCTGGAAGCAACTCGGGGTGGTGAAACGGGGCGATGTAGTGACATTCGATGACAACGCGCCGCTTGTGAATATCCGCAAGGCGATTACGGGCGGGTGATGCAGGATCAGGACTTATAAGTCCGATGGGTCGTATGGGATCGATATGAGGAAAATATGGAGAGATACGCTTGTTTGAGTGCGGTATTGCAGTCGTGGAAGGGTTGGGGGAAGGTTGCTGGATGAAGACGCTTTTCAAGGATTCGCCGTGGCTTTTTGAGCCGAAGTTCGATGTGCTGGGACATCATGTTTCCATCGAGGGAATCATTGGATTCATCGTGTTCCTGCTGATCGGGCTGGCGATTTCGTCGGTACTACAGGGGAAATTTGCGAGGGGGCTGCTGGCGCGGTTGCGGATCGACAAGAATCTCGCGAACATCGTCACGTCGCTGCTGAGCCTGGCGGCGTTCATGGGGCTGCTCGTGCTGGGGATCGAGTTTGCGGGCATCCCGATTCCGTGGAGTGCGCGGGTGCCGGGCGTGGGGCTGAGCTCGGAGCAGATCATCAGCCTCGTGATCTGGGTGGTGGTGGCCATCTGGCTTTCCTCGGCGAGCAAGAATTTCATCCTCAAACATTTCCTGAGCCAGAGCGGGATGGACCGCTCGCTGCAATACACGCTCTCGCAGGTGACCGGCTATGTCGCGCTGGCGCTGGGGTTGATCATTGCGGTGCAGAATGCGGGCATCAATCTCTCGGCGCTCGCGGTTTTCGCAGGTGCGGCGGGTGTGGGGCTGGGATTGGGCTTGCAGACGATCTCGTCGAATTTCATCAGCGGGCTGCTCATTCTCGCCGAGCGGCCGATCAAGATCGGCGACCGGATCACCGTGGATGGGATGACGGGGCAGGTGCAGGAAATCCGCGTCCGCGCGACCACGGTGGTGAACAACGACAACATCGCCGTGATCATCCCAAACTCGCGGATCATCGGCAACACGGTCACGAACTGGAGCTACGGCAGCCCGGCGGTGCGGCTGCATTTTCCCGTGGTGGTGGCCTACGGGAGCGATGTGGAGAAGGTAAAGCAGGCTCTGCTGGAAGCGGCGGCGGAGCACCCGGCGGTATTAAAGACGCCCGCGCCGAGCGTGGTGCTGGACGGCTTTGCCGAGAACCTGATCAATTTCGAATTGATCGCGTGGAGCGAGCAGATGAGTTATCATCCGCAGCATTTGCGGAGCGACCTGAATTTCGGAATCGAGCGGCGCCTGCGCGAGTGGGGCGTGGGAAAATTCCGGATGCCGAATCCGAGCTGAGTCGTCATCTCTCCAGCCGGAAGAGACGGGCGGAGGGATGCTCGCCACCGAGGCATGAGTCGCGGATGATCTCGGCGGCGATCATGCTGTAGGTGATGCCGTTTCCACCGTAGCCGAGGGCGTAATAAATGTCAGGCTGTTCCGGTTTGTGGCCGATGTAGGCGAGGCTGTCCTCCGTTTCGCCGAATGTGCCGGCCCAGGCGCAGGCGAGCTCAAATTCCATGGCGGGGAAGAACGCGCGGAGTGCGTTTTCGAGTTTCGCAGTTTTCTCAGGGAGCAAGATGTCGCGATGTTTTTCGTCCTGAAAATCGATGTCCTCGCCGCCGATGATCGCGCGGTTGTCCGCTGTGGTGCGGAGATAGAGATAGGGGCGGGCGCTGTTCCAGATCAGCGAGCGGTCGTGCCAGCCAGGGAAATTGGGCACGGGTGCTGTGGCGATGGCGTAGGTGCTTTTCAAGGAGCCGATCTTGTAGCCGAGGTATTTTTCGGATTCGTAGCCGGTGGCGAAGACGAGTTTGCGTGCGGTGATGGTGTGCCCTTTGTCCGTGGTGAGGGTGACGCGATCTTTCGCGGACTGATGGCTGGTCATGATCGTATGGCCGTAGGCGCGCAGACCGGTATTTTTTGCGGCTTTGAAAAGGGCGCTTACGAATTCCACGACATCGATTTCCGCAGCGGGCTGTGAAAGGAGGGCGGCGGGGCGGCTGAAAGAGAAAAGGTCCTCGATTTCCCGCTGGTGCAGGAACTCCACCGGGACATCGTGTTTCCGGCGCATGGCTACTTCTTTTTCCAGGGCCGGAACATCCTTGTCGGTCTCGGCGAAGTAGTAGCTTTTCCGTCGGATGAAATCGCAGGGGATGGAGAGCTGGTTCACCACTTTTTGAATTTTGTGGACGGACTCAATGCAGGCCCGATAGCTGGCGACAGCGTCCTCCTCGCCGATGAGAGTGGCGAGTTGCCAAAGGGGTGTGTCGAGCTCGAACGAGAGGAGCGATGTGCTGGCCGAGGTGCTTCCTCCACCGGGTTCGCGCTTGTCTATGATTACGCACTGGAATCCCGCCGCGCCGAGTTCGTGCGCGATGAGGGCTCCTGTGATGCCACCGCCGACGATAGCGACGTCGCACTCCAGATCCTCCGAGAGTGGAGGATAAACGGGGGGACAGCCATGTTTGAGTATCCAGACTGTCTCGCCGGATCTCAGGTCCATAAGAGCCTTTGCAGAGGGGTATCCATGGGTATCTTGGGGTAAACTACAGAGAAAACGGGGCTTTCACCTGTAGTTCGAAGGTGCGAACGGCAGTGCGTCTAAAAATGGTTAGGGGTAATCCTTAAATTCTCTCAGCGACTTTTCGCAATTCTGTGCTACAATCTTGGATGAAGAATAATTACAGCGGGTTTTCGCGTCGTGGTCCGGATGTTGTTGTTGAGGAGATTGTAGGGGTGCTTTCCCGGAAAGCCTCGTATGAATTCAAAGCTCTTTTCGACGTGGTCCACGAAAATCTGCGCGCCCGCAATGCCGCAAGCGGCGGTGAGGAAATGATGCGTCTGAAAACATATGAAAAACTTCAGAACCTGGTCGGCCAGGGCGCTGTAAAGAAGACGATCACCGAAAGCGGCAAGAAATACGAAGGCGTGGCTTCAGCGATGAAGGCGCTCACTTTGCAGCTCAAGACGATGCGCGCCGACACGGCAAAGCGCGTCGCCGGCACACCGGTAAAGTAATTTTACCAGCTCCTGAATTTGGAGCTGGCGGATTTCAACTCAAGTGAGGCGGATCTCTGCAGTTCCGTCGAGGCGTTTAGACAGGTCGATCGGGTCACCCACGGAGACTTCCTTGGGGTTGACCTGGTAGGCCCATACCTCGAAGTGGGTAAGGCGCGCCTCACCGTAGATGGTGGCAAATGCGCCATCCACCGCATCCAGGCCGTGGGCCAGCTTGACGCGTCCGATGCGCGGCGTATTGAAGCGGGCGTCGAATACGTGCCACTTCTGGCCGAGGAAGACTTCGCAATAGGCGTGAAAGTCGCCCGTGGTTTCGTCGTGGCCGATGTCGGGGAGATGGCCGGTGACGTAACGCGCCGGAAGATTAAAAGTGCGGCACAATGAGATGACTGTATGGGCGAAATCGCGGCACACACCGTAGCGTCTCTCGA
Organism: Chthoniobacteraceae bacterium; assembly: GCA_049692655.1. GTDB lineage: Bacteria > Verrucomicrobiota > Verrucomicrobiia > Chthoniobacterales > Chthoniobacteraceae > DASZPK01. The sequence goes on from JBAVPB010000435.1 coordinate 13,267, forward strand.
TGGTATCGGACGCGGAGGCATCCTGGCGTCCCCCTCCGTAGCGATACTCGATGTTATTATGCACCCAGTCGCAGATCGCCTGCACACGGTCGTAGCCGTTTGTGATATGGCCGAAGTTTTTCCAGGCGAAATCGAATAATTTGTCGGAATCGCAATACCGGCTGGGCAGGATATACCGCAGCACTTCGGTCGGCACATCAGGCACCGGGGTGGAGTTTTCACCGGGATAATGGCGCTCAGGCGAGGAACTCACGCTCACCAGCGCATCGTGGCGGATGTCGTTGCGGCCGGGACTGAGCATGGAGCGGCAGGTGATGTTGCCGTAGGAATCCTGGAATTCGTAGGAGGGAAGGCCGGGACCGTAGGAGAGTTGCTCCGAAAAAACGAGATGGTTTTCGTCCAGGCGCGGCCTGAGCACGAACAGGGCCGGCGTGGGAAGCGACGTTTCGTAAGTGACGTGGCACCCGACCCGCACGGTGATATCAAGGAATGTCGTGATCATGGCGACAGGATACACGATTTCTCAAGCAAGGAGGGAAATTATAAGAGAAAGCGCAGCTTATTCGCCTCGATTTATCTCTGTATTTAAAAAAAGTTTACACAAAACGAATAATTATCTTTCATTTACACCATGATTGTGACACTATAAAACCATGAGCTATGGTATGGCTCTGCACGGGTGAGGTGTCCACTGCATGGGCTGCTGTGTAATGGTGAGG
>JBAVPB010000436.1:0-3931 GCA_049692655.1 Chthoniobacteraceae bacterium
TAATACGGGATCACACCAGTCCGCTACATCGAATTTGTTGCCATCGCCAGCGTCCGTCACCACAAGCCGCAGCCGATTGATTCGGGTGACATCTATGTCGATTTCCTTTTGCGCGTCCAAACCGGAAAGAGTCGTCGAGGACCAGAGTTTTTTGCCGTCACCATAGATTTCAAACACCACGGAACCGCGTCCCTCCGTAATCGCGTCCACGCCGACCTTGGCGGTGAAACGGCGGAACTGACCGTTGAGAGGAAACTCGATAAGGCTTCTGGCAAATGTGCCGATGCCGTTGGCAAACGCCGTGGTGCCTATCTTCAGAGAAGAACCGACGACATTTCGCGCGAAGCGGGGCATGCCTACATTCTGATCCGCGTGCAGCGGACCGACCGCGGAGAGGGGGAAATCCCCTTCCCGCCACTCCATGACGCGCCAATCGGCGGTGTTCGCTTCAGTGAGATAGCGAATTTCAATGTGCGCCTGCGGCTGGCCGGCGAGCGCGGCATTGTCCACGACAAAGATCGCATCGCGCAGGCCGCCAGAGAGTTCCTTTTCCGACCGTCGCAAATCCCATTTGCCTGCCGACTTGCCATTCACGAAGACCTCGGCTTCCTGGCCCGTGGCGTCCAGCAGAAATGTTTTTCGCAACACCAGGCTGGCTCCCGCCGGCGCGTCCACGGTGAACCGTTCGCTGCCATTTGCGGCAAAGCGCATACCGGGGAGATCAAGCGTTTCGCCCGTGGCGGTGCGGCCCGGGAGCCTGGTCGCCTCCCCGCCGGTGTGCTCGTAATTCTGGCGTTTGCCACTGTCGGGCGTGAATGCAGCCAGCACGCGCTGCGGCCAGAGCGACTCCGCGCCGTCCCTAATCCATATCCGTCCCAGCGCCTGGGCCGCCGGTTCCCCGTTTTCCGCAAGAATGAACCGGCACGGGACTTTGCCGACAGAATACCACCCATCCGCCACTGGAATCGGAGCCCCGAACAAATCTTCCGCCAAGACCACTGAAAGGCCGGTCTTCGAAAAGGAGACCTGACCGACGTCGTCATTACGCCAGATGGCAGCAACGGCCTGCCCTTCCTTTGCTTTTTCAAGCAGGCAGCGTGTGCGACCCGGCACGACATCCTGCACCTCCACTTCTCCGTTCACCGGGGAATCGTCGAGCCATTGCCGCACCCTTGCCATGGCCCACCATCCGGGTTTGAACTGGAAAGCCAACGGCTTCTCTTTTACCGGCGGGATGAGCAATTCGCGCCGGTAGGTGAGACCCAGTCCAAGGCGCACGAAATCCTCGTTGCGGATGGCAAGCGACGATTGGATTCCTTCCCGGTTGAGCAGCAGGGCGGAACGTGCGAGATAGGCCGCCTGGTCGAAAGCATCCAAACCCGTCCCGCCTTTTTCGACAGCCCAATCCAGATTGGTAAAAAGAATACTTTTTGGCGAAGAAGTGGAAACCGGATTAAGGGCGGCGCGAAGCTCGCGGCTATAACCGACCACCCCCGCATCCTCGGGCGAAAGCTGGCCGACGTCGAGACGAACATTGACACCGGTAATGGCATCCAGCCCGTCATGCTTCGCCAACTCCTGGAGGTATGGAACTGCGGTTTCCCTGCCCATCCCCCCGACAAGCAGCGGCTTCGATGGGCAATATGTGCGCCGCCATTTATCGACTGACTGAAGAAATGCCGCAAATTTTTCCGGCGCGAACCCCATCGGGCCATTACTGTCCGGAGCGTCCCATACCACCCAGCCGCTTACATCCTGTCCAGCGCCGCGCATCAATTCGCAAACATAATCATCCCAGTCCTCGATGCGTTTTGGAATGAGGAAAGTATTCACGGCGTGGCCGCGGTCCCGTGGCGCCCGGAGAAAAGCACCCGCGTTTAACGCCTCGTAGCCGATGCCCGCAGCCCAATACGCCGAATAGCCAAGCAACATGTATGGCTCGCCACCTGCGGCAGTGATCCGCCGGGCGCGCTGGCGGATTGTATCGATCTGGAGGTTGCCCGGATAACTCTCCACCCAATCCCAGTCCTCGTCCACGAAAGCGAAGCGGTCTTTAATGGGTTTGCGGAGCGCCCATTCGTCCGTAATGGCGTGTGCCCAGTCCGCGCCAAGCGTTGCGACAGGATCGACAACAAGAACATCCTGTTCCAATGCGGCAAGAATAAGGGGCACTGCCCCCGCTTTGCCAGCTTCGCTCAAAGTAGCCTTTATCCGGTAGAAACCCGATGGGACATTTTTAACCAGCTCTATTTTTTTCTGTGAGCCCGGGGCCAGATCCAGTTCCGTATCCACACCGAGAACACGATTCCCGCGCCAGTCGAACAGGCCGCCAGAGAGAGACACATGGCGCGACACCACGAGGTCGTCATTGGCAACAGTGACCTGCACAGGAGTTCCCGGCAGTTGAATATTCGATTCCCCAGGGCAAACGAGGGCGAGTTCCATACGTTCCCGGGGCTGCAGATGAGTGGTCACGCTGATATCATCCACAAAAAGTTTGCCTGTGGCGTTCGCCACGCCGGTCGCATCGACGGCAAGGTGAACACCGAGCGGATAATTTGGAACGAAGCCGAGCGTGGGCATCGTTTCGGCCCAGTTTGGCGCCGGGAGCGGAAGGTGGAACTTAAGTTCGCGCCAACCTGTCCAATCGACGCGAACAGCATTTTGCAAAGGGCCTTCGGTGCGCGGCAGGAACAAATTCCACTGGGTGTTTGGCAGGCCTTTGTTGATGCCTTTGCGGTCCCCTATGACGGGATAGAAGAGCACCCCGGAACCATCTCCGTATACCCAGAGAGAGAGTTCCACAGGAATGCCGGGCAAAGCGGGATCCACAGAGATGAACTGCCGCGGCAAGTTGTCGCGGTCCCATGCTATCAATAAAGAGCGCTGGCCACTGTGCGCCTGTTCAGTGCTGGTGCGCGCAACAGTTTCACCCGGTTGCAAGGAGGGTTTTATTTCGCGCGCCTGAAGACCAAGATACCCACGGTCGGCCTCGAAATCAGTGACGAGTGCATGGCTGTCGGGATGCGTAAGGATGAGCTGGCGCGTGGTGGAAACCGAAGCGTCGGCGGAGTCATAAGCCACCACTTTCAGACGCAACGGAGCGGCCCTGCCTTCGATTTCCTTCGCATGCGCCGCGAGATCCAGGCGGAAGGTTCCGGCCCCGCCGGCCGGCAGATCCAAGTCCGTTTGTCCGGTGGCGATGGGTTCGTTGGCGCGGTCGAGCAAGCTCCAGTTCGCCTTGACCTTGCGCGACGTTGCAAGCGCGGAGTTTTGCACCGTGACATCGGCCCCGAGCGCTGGCTGCCAGTGATTTTCCGGGTCGTCATAGCCAATCAGGACGGAAAGTGTGTTGCTGAGCGCCAACTGCGTGAAAACCTGGATGGGGCCGACCAACACGGAGCCGCTTGCCGGCGCCCCTGCGCCGGGCGAAGGGGTTTGGATGCGGAACGCCGTGAGTTCCAGCGGGAAGTCCACGTTCTGTGTGGAACCGTTGGGCAGGTTCGTGCCGATGCCCCGACCGGGAAGATCGACCTCAACATACCGCCAGCCCGTGAAATCAAGGGTGGCCACATCCCTCTCGCCATCGTGAATCCGCTTCCATCCGCCCTCGAAGGCATCCGCGCCGTTGGTGTAATCAAGGAACAGCGCCGAGAGCCGCGACTTGCTGCCGTCGCCTTTCACCCAGAAGCCAATGCGGTAGGCATCCCCTGGCAGATAGCGCTGCAGGCCGCTGTAAATCGCCGCGTCGCCGGTATAGTCGAAACGGAGGGCATAGCGACCGGGCGGGGTTCCATCGCCGGCGGGAACCTCAACGCGGCTGATGCGCGCAGTCGTCTGGACAAGCGGCGTGGCTCTTTGGGCCTCGCCGAAAGTCCAGTCGATCCAGCCACGTTCGCCGGGTTGCACAGGCGAACCGGCGGTAAACCAA
>JBAVPB010000437.1:0-2246 GCA_049692655.1 Chthoniobacteraceae bacterium
CAGTAGCCGGTGATGACCTGGATGGCGAGCATGAGGCTGGAGAGGGACATGAGGATCTTGGTGGGGTAGCCGTAGATGTCGCCGGTGTGGATGGCGCGGTTGAGGTTGATGATGCCGGCTCCGGCGGTCGGGGTGCGGGAGTTTTCGACGAAGAGCACTTTTCCGCTGAATTGGTCGATGTTCACCCAACTGCGGCCTCCGGTAAGGTCTTCCGGGAATCGAAGGGATACCATGAATGAGGCTGCGGGTTTCTGGGGGATGACGATGTAACTCGGTGTCGCGCCGGGGAGGGTGGCCCTGGCGAGATTCAAGGCATCATCGGCGGTGACGGGGTTGCCGCCCGGCTGGATGATGGAGGGGAAGCTCCTGGCGGGTGGCGAGGAGTGTGTGATTTTGTAAAACCATGGGGTTATTATTTCATCGAAGCCGAGCACGATGCCGGTGATGGAGAGGATGAATAAAAACAAGGCGAAGTAGATGCCGGCCACGTTGTGGATCTGGTAGCTGAATTTCCTGCGGGGCGGGGTGAGCTTGATGCGGGCCATTTTCAGCGGGAACCAGAGGTATATGCCCGAGAGGATCAGGAACAAGGAGAGGACGGCGGTCCATTTCGTGATTTCCGCGCCTGTCCTGCCGGCGAGGAGGCGCATGTGGAGCTGATGGATCTGACTGAGCAATGTCGGCGTGGTGCGTTCGCCGATGATCGCGCCGGTGTAGCCGTTGATGAAAATCTGTTTCGATCCGAACTGTGTGATATAGGCGTCCGACGGACTTGCGGGGAGGCGGAGCAGGCTGGTGTGCTTCGCAGGATAGGCTTTTTCCAAGGCAGCTTGAATGGCGGTGATGGATAATGCCGCGGGTTGCTGTTCGACTTTGTATAACCGGGCGTTGAAGAGGCGGTCGAGGTCGTCCTCGAATGCCATGATCGCGCCGGTGACGCCGAGGATGATGAGGAAGATGCCGGCGATGAGGGCTCCGTAGAGGTGGAGGTTGAGGATGATTTTGCGCATAAAGGGGGGATGTGATGGGGCAGGAGAATTTAAAGACAGGATGAACAGGATGAACAGGATTTCTTTATGGCGGTGAAAGTATGGTTTCGGGGGCGACTCCGATCATGTGGCCGTTCAGATAGAGACGGTTGCTGCGATCCCTTCAGGATCGGTGCTTTTATTTGGCATGAGATCCGGGGGTATCGCTCGTTCCTCGCTCGACCCCCGGCTGCTGTGGCTGCGATGGCGTTGCCATCGGGGTTGCATGAGTTGATCGGATCGGAGCGCTGGCTTTACATGTGACAGTGTTTAACGCATGATGCTGGTATGAAATCGTTACTCCGCAATCTCATTCTCTCATTCATTGTGGCCATCGCTTTTATTCCCACAAGTCAGGTGCTGGCGGGCGCGGCTGATTTGCCGGCCGGAACGGCGAAGGGGACTTTCACGCCGGAAGGCAAGCATGCGGTCGCGCTGGCTTACGCGGCTGCGTTCCTGGATGTGAAGGATAGCGATAAGCCGGTGATCCTGATCCTGTCGGACAAGAAGCTGGCCAGCGAGAAATGGACGAGTGAGTTTGACATGATGGAGGAGCATCCAATATTTAACGGCGTTGCATTCTGGTTGGACAAGGATGGGAATGTGTTCCGCATGGCGACCTTCGTCGATGGGGAACACGCAAGCGTGTCGGGGTATTTCGATCTCAAGCTGGAAGGAGTTTTTGGGAAGAACCTGGCGGGTGGAGTGGTCACCAATGCCCAGGCGGGGAGCGGGCCGAAGGCGGATGCGACGTTTCATGTGGTGATGAAGTAGAAGGGGATGGGAGTAGGGTCGAGCTCGCTTTTTAAGAAGCATCGCTGATGTGGACACGACAGCATGTCCCTCCAAGGGCGCTGTTTGATTGTGATGCGCTGCGCTGCACCCGGGCTGCTTTTAATTCCGCAGCACCTTCCGGTGCTGCAACATTAATCAAATGTATCCATGCTCACTTGGTTAACAATTGCATTTTATAAAGTAAAATCCTGTTGAATCCCTGGTTAACAGGGTAAAATAGCAGGGCTCACGCATCTAAATTTTTCTCTCTGTAAATCTGATAATCAAAAAACAAAAGAATCCGTTGTCCCCCGCACCCAATCACAGAGAGGAACGATTTTTCTCTGATTTAGATGCGTGGACCCTGGGTAAAATAGCTGCTGGGGTTGCGTTTCCGGCAAAAACGTGGGATTATTTCTCAGGGGTATATGCAAACCGCACGTC
>JBAVPB010000438.1:0-6400 GCA_049692655.1 Chthoniobacteraceae bacterium
TAGGTGAGCGCATCCACATTGCTGATGAACTCCGGCGCATAATGCTGCAGGATGAAACGAATAAAATTGCTGCCGATAAAGCCGCAGCCGCCGGTAATTAGCAAACGCATGGCGCCTTTATTATCAGCGCTCCGCAAAGATTCCAGTAATTTTTAGCCCTCTTGGGCTACCGGTCCCCGCGCTCTCTCTTCTCCACCAGTCTCCGGACCTTGATCGTATCCGCAAACATCTGCAAACTGTCGCGAACGATATTTACTTTCGAATCCGGGGAATTGGCCCAATGCACAGGCAGGTCGGTGATATTGAAACCTAGCTTTTTTGCAAGGAGAAGCACCTCGACATCGAATGCAAACCCATCCAGGCGCTGCCGCGAAAAAATCTCATGTGCGGCCTTTCTCCGAAACGCCTTGAACCCGCACTGCGTGTCCCGCACATCCAGCAGCGAGAGTGATTGGATGATCCGGTTGAATGTCTGCCCCATCTTCCGGCGCAGGAGGGACTGCTTTTTCAAAATCAGGCTGTCCTTGTGCTGGCGGTTCCCCAGCAGCACGTCTGCCTCGGGATGCGTCCGGAAATATTCGAGGAAAAACAGGACATCCTCCAGTGGCACGCTGAGGTCGGCATCCATGTAAAACTGGATCCCTCCTCTCGCCAGGAGCATCCCGGAACGCACCGCATGGCCCTTGCCCAGTTGGATCTCATTATCCACGATTTTAAAATTCGCTTGTTTTGCGCCGATCTCACGGGCTAACTCAAGCGTTCCATCCGTGCTCTTCTCGACTACTACAAGAACCTCACAAGAAAATGAATTGCCGCCAGTGAACTCCATGATCTTGCGCAGGCTCTGCGGAAGCCGCGTCGCTTCATTAAAAGCGGGGATGATGAGCGACACATCGGGTTCGTTTAAGGGCATCGGGCTCAGATACTTTTAATATTTTGTCATGCTGTCGATCAAAAACATGACCTCGAAACCGCGCTGGATTCCCTGCCTCATTGTTGCTTTCACGGCGATATACCGGCTTCTTTTCCTCGCGATCAAGCCACCGCATTTCGATGAGGGCGTCAACGGCTGGTTCATCGACCAGATGGCCCATACGGGGTATTACCATTACGACCCCGCGAATTACCATGGACCGCTGCATTTTTACATCCTCTTCGTTTTCCAGCTCCTTTTCGGGCGCAGTCTCTGGTCGATCCGCCTGCCGATAGTAATCATCAGCACGCTCACCGTTTACCTGGTCACGCTTTACGACCGATTCCTCGACAAACGCACGTGCTGGATCGCGGCGATGGCGATGGCTGTCTCTCCCGGATTTGAATTTTACGGCCGTTACGCAATTCATGAATCGGAATTCGTCCTTTTCCTGATGCTTTTCGTGTGGGGGGCGGTGGGAATAAGAAGATTCGGAACCATTCAGTATCTATGGGCGGCGGCAATGGGCATCACGGGAATGGTCCTGACGAAGGAGACCTACATCATTCATTTCGTCGCATTTCTACTGGCAATACCGTCTCTTCTGTTCCTCGAAAAATATTCCCGATCCGCCGGGACACCTTCGACCGCAAGGGATCCATATTCCCTCCGGCAATTATGCATTGTAGGGGCCGTCAGCTACGGCCTGATCATATTTTTCTATTCCGGGAATTTCATGGATTTTTCAGGGCTGCACGGGATGATCAGCACATTCTCGGAATGGGTAAAAACCGGCAACAAAGGCAACGGTCACGAAAAAACGGAATATGACTTCGTTTTCGCAACTCTTCCCCATATTGCCATAGGCAGGAAGACGCTCCTCGCCAAAAGAGCCATTGCTGTAAACTACTACTGGTTTTCGCTCATGTTGAGGTATGAGTGGCCGGTATTTCTGGCCGTCATTTTTTCGCCTTTTTACATTTGGAATAAAAACAACCGCCTCATTCGCTATCTGGTGATTTACGGATGGGGTGCGCTCGTTGCTTACAGCCTGATCCCTTATAAAACCCCTTGGTGCATCATCACCATTGCATGGCCGTTTTTTTTCGTATTCGGCGATTGCATGAAGGATCTGCTCGACAAGATCAGCAAGCCTTTCGCGTTTTCGCTCATCACCGTTCTCCTGGCCGCCTTGCTGGCATGGTCGGTGCGTTTGAACTTCTACCACTACGTGGATGAGGCTGAACCCTACGTTTACGTGCAAACATTCGACGACGTCAAAAAACTCACGGAACCACTCTTTAAATTGGTCGCCCAGGATCCCTCAAATTATAACTTAAAGGGAAGCGTCCTTCTCTCCAGCTACCATCCTCTGCCATGGTTGCTGGGCGATTTCACGAACATCGGCTGGTACGATGACGACCGCAAACCGGACGAAATGGACGCCGATTTTCTCCTCGTGGATGACTCCCGCGTGGATACTGTCGAAAAAGCGCTCAAGCAGGATTACTTCACGGAAGAACTCCGCCTCCGCTCTTCCATGGATCCCTCAAAGTTATATTTCAGCGTTAAAAAATTCGGCGTGCTTTTCCCAAACCGCAAAGCGGACTTCACTCCGCAAAAATCGCCGCCGACGGATGATGGGGATACCCCATGAATATAGTCGTCAGTCTCCTTGTCTCGATCTGTATCTCAGTCCTCACCGCGCTTATCCTGGCTTTTCCATTTGGGGGATTGAACCCTGCCATCGCCGCCTCCGCACTCAGCGCTGGAATCATCGCGGGGGCCTTGAACTATAACGCGTGCCGGAAACATGGCAATCGGTCGCGTGTGGAAAAAATCGGCCCTTGGGACTGGTTTGCAATCATTACATTCACCCTGTTTTCCCTGCGCGCATTTTGCTGGCTGGTGTTCCGGGACGGAGATCAGATTCAAATTCTATCGCCTAACAACCTCGGCGATCTGGCGCTTCACATCACCTACATCAACAATCTCGCCAATGGCGTTCCTTTCTGGCCGGAAAACCCCATCTTCGCCGGCAGCAAGGTGCATTACCCGCTTGGCATCGATATCTTCAACGCACTGCTGACATTGGCCGGCGTCGATGTTTACCGGGGGCTCATCTGGGTTGGCCTGCTGTGTTGCTCGCTTACCGGGATTGCGTTTTACAAATGGGGAAGAGGATTCGCCCTCGCCGGATTCCTCTTCAATGGAGGCCTGGCTGGCTTTCAATTTCTTACAAAAAAAGGTTTTGTCCTGGCGGATTTCCAGGAAAGTCTTGCATGGAAAAGCATCCCCCTCTCCATGTTCGTCACGCAACGCGGTCTGCTCTACGCGATTCCTGCCGGGCTGGTGTTGCTGTGCAGTTGGCGGCAAAGATTTTTTTCTGGCAAGCCGGATGATGAAAGAAAGCCCCTTCCTTTTTGGGTGGAGGTTCTCCTCTATTCCACAATGCCGCTGTTTCACCTGCACACGTTTATTTTCCTTTCGCTGCTGCTTGGATGCTGGTTTTTGCTGTCGCTCATCAATCGGAATCCCGATTCACAATCCTGGAATGCGACCAATATATCAAAACTGCTCGCTTGGTCTTTTGTGCCTGCCACGGTGCTCGTTGTTTTGATCACCGGTGCTTTTAAAAGCAGCTCCGTCGTCCACTTCACATCAGACTGGATGTACGATGATCAGGCTCAGTTCGGGACATGGGCTGCAAGCTTCGGTTTACCTCAGTTTTTCAGCCATCTATTGGGTCACGCGGCATGTTGGATGGTGAACTTTGGTTTGTTCCCATTTTTAATCGTGACGCTCGTCACCGTGCTCATCCGCAATCGCAAATCCGCCTCCTCCGCTCCTGCAATCGCATTCGTATTTCCGTCTCTCTTGATTTTCGTTTTTTCGTTTTTCGTGATGCTCGCCCCGTGGGATTGGGACAATACGAAAATCATGATCTGGCCCTATTTCGTTGTGCTCCCCTTTTTATGGGATCAACTGCTGGCAAAACGAAGGCTCCTGCTGCGCGGCGCTTGTTGTTTCGCGCTTTATTTTTCAGGGTTCATTACGTTGGTCGGGGGTATTGACACCAGTCATACCGGCTACGATTTCGCCTCATGCTCGGAACTCGAAGGCGTTGCAAGCGCTGTCCGGAAAATTCCCGTTACTGCCACTTTTGCGGCCATTCCCACTTATAATCATCCACTCCTACTCAATGGGAGAAATATGGTCATGGGGTACACCGGGCATCTCTGGAGTCACGGCATTGATTTCGAAGGCCAGCTCGCCAAATTGAATTTCCTTCTCGATGGCAGGGACGGCTGGCAGCAAACCGCTGCCGAACTTCATGCCCGCTACCTTTTCTGGGGCGACCGAGAGAAGCAGGCGCATGCGGAATCCCTCCAACCCTGGAAAGAAAGCTGCCAAAAAGTCGCGGAGGGGCCGTGGGGTGAAATTTACGACTTGGAAGCAACGTCACCCGTCGCCCCCTGATTCCACTTACGCGCAGCCACGCGCCCTTACACCTCGCTCAACACGATCGTCCCTTCAGCAACGATCTCGCCGGACGCCATCGCCTTCACGCCAAATTGCAGCAACCCACCCACCTCTCCGGTCTTCTCCGCGCGCAACGATATTTCCTCCAGCGGATGCACGGGTTTGAAAAACTTCATCAGCTTCACCGCTGAGAGACGATACGACTTCGCCGCTCCGCTCCTCCCGGCCGCGATGCCCGCCGTCTGCGCCAGTGCCTCCGTAAGGATCACCCCCGGCACGATCGGATCGCCCGGAAAGTGCCCGCGAAAAAATGGCTCCTCCGCGCCGAACGTCTTCACGCACACCGCGCTTTTTCCCTCCTCCACCCCGACCACTCCGTCGATGAAAATAAACGGCTCGCGATGTGGCAAACCGTATTCAATGGGATCGCGCAAAGCCTCAATCCTTCACGAAATACGCAAACTTCCAGCTCCCGTTCATCAGGAACATCCCTGCCCGGTACCCGCTGTATTGTGAATCGCTGGCAAACTGCGCCGGCGCGACCATGAAATTATTTTTCGGCACAAATTTCTGGTTCAGCACTTTTTGCAAATCCGGCCAGATATTGTTCTGATCCCAATATTGAAAAACCCCGTCACCCTCCCCCGGCGGATCCAGCCGGTATCCGAAATTCGTCGTCATCATCGAGGCGATCGTCTGCAGGTCATGCATCGACACCGCCCGGTTCAGCCGCCCCATGAACGCCTGGAACGCCATGTCCCCGCTCTGGTCCGGCATGTCATTGCGCGCAGGCGTCTTGTCTTTTTCCTTCTCCTTGTGCTTGAGCGAATCGCAGCCCGCGATCGTGAACACCAACGCCGCCATCAGCAAAACGCGCAATTTCATGCGGCAAGCATTAAAAGCCCCGCTCCCTGATGAAAAGAAAAAAGTGCCGCACCGCTCCCGCATCCGCACCCCGCACCAACCTTTTCCATCTTCATTGAAAGAATACTTGCAGCACGCAAAGACTCTGCTAAATATTCCCCCCTCACCTTTCCAAATAAGCTCGGGTGGTGAAATGGCAGACACGTACGTTTGAGGGGCGTATGCCGTAAGGCATGGGGGTTCAAGTCCCCCCCCGAGCACTTTTTTCTCCTCTTGAAACCAGCGCACGCGCGCCGTTCGCCCTAGTGAATAAACGGCGACCAGAATGCCGCATCCGCCACATCCGAAAGTGCGTTGAATGCACTCTTAGGCACCGTCGGCACCGAGTCCACCGTAAACGGCCCATACGTATCCCCAAAAATATCCGCACCCGTGGAATACAGATTCGTCCCCGTTTTCAGGTACTGCTTCATATCCCCAAACACCGGGTTGAAATCCGCCGGCCGTCCCGTGTCGATCGCATACTGGTCCATCGCGCTGTCCAGCATCCGCAGATCCTCCAGGACGCGCGTCGCCTGGGAACGCTTCCGTGCGCGCAAAAAATTCGGCACCGCGATCGCAGCCAGCAATGCAATAATTGCCACCACAATCATCATTTCCACAAGGGTGAACCCCGAGTGCGTCCTATTAGTTTTTGGCAGCATAAGCATATCTTTCTTATTACATCGCTTCCATCACCGTTGATTATATCACTTAAATGCGCGCAGCGCAATCACTTAGCCCCTCACCCTGCAACCGCAGCCGCCGGTTACTCCGCCCACGCGAACAGCACCGCCCAGTCCTCGGTATAGCCCGCCTCCCTTTCCTTGCCGGCTTCCCCCGCACCCGCGCAACCTTCGCCTTCGCTTCCACCGCCCCGCCCTCGCTCTTCTTCCCATCGCTTTTTAATGCGCCACCCGCCGCCTCGTTTTTTTCATTTTCAAAAACCCGCGCCACAGCCCCATCCACCAGCGCCAGGAAATCCGCCCGCCGTATCGCCACCACCTGCTCCCCCGGCAAATCCAGCTCGAGATATCGCTCCGGATGCGCCACCTCCGCCAGATCCATCAGCCGCAGGCACGCCACAATGCTGCTCATCAT
>JBAVPB010000439.1:0-2944 GCA_049692655.1 Chthoniobacteraceae bacterium
GGCTCACGCATCTAAATTTTCCTCTCTGTAATTCTGAAAATCTGATAATCAAAAAACAAAAGAATCCGTTGTCCCCTGCACCCAATCACAGAGAGGAACGATTTTCCTCTGATTTAGATGCGTGGACCCTGCGGTTTAAACTTGATCAAGCATTTCTTGACCGAATAGGTGTGGTTAATCGGATCATAAAGTGTTTTCTGGATTTTCTTGCCCCTACACGGTTTGGCAAGGTTTTTCCTGTTCCAGAAAAGGTCTGCTCGGAATGCAAAATTCCCTAAAGCTTCATAACGCGTGAGACTGATATTCGAATTAATGACAAACACATTGTTTATATCAATCGGCACACCCGATGGCAACGCCATCGCAGCTACAGCAGCCGTGGGTTGAGCGAGAAACGAGCGACCACCCCCGGAAAACATCGAAATGAAGAATCGATCCTGAAGGGATCGCAGCCAGCGCGATTACCTCACCCCTTCTTGCTCATCGCCGCCACGCGCTTCTGGATCTCCTCCGGCGACACATCCTCCATATGCGTCGCGACATTCCAATGATGCCCGAACGGATCGCTGAACATCCCCGAGCGGTCCCCGTAAAACTGATTCGCCACCGCCCGAATCTCCTTGCCCCCCGCCGCAAGCGCCTTCGCGAAAACCGTATCCACATCCTCGACATAGATATGGATCGTCACCGGCGTGCCACCCACAGTCACCGGACTTTTTGACGAACATTCCGAACCTGTCGGTTCATCGGCAAGCATGATCAACGAATTCCCGATCTCGAGCTCCGCATGGCCGATCTTGTCACCGGGCATCGCAAGGCGCATCCGCTCCTTCGCGCCAAACACCAGCTCATAAAACCCGATCGCCAGCGTCGCCCCCTGCACGATCAAGTAAGGGGTGATGGTGGAATAACCGTCTGGAAGTGCTTTTACGCTCATAATTTTTCTCCGTTTCTAAATGGGTTCGCGAACAATAGACCCTCGATTTCGAAAAGCAATGGACGCCAATCGTCTACATCCGGGCTACACCCGGAAAAGCGCCCCCATCTTCTTCCCAAGCAGCCGTGAAGCCGCGAGGATGGTGATTCCCAGGAACACCATCGCCCAAACCCCAAGCGCCGACGCGATATACCGCCCTTCACCCAGCAATTGATACAACTCAAAGATCGCCTTGGTAATCGGAAAATCGACACTCCGCTGCGCAAGGACCAGCGAATCGGAAACCTCCAGCATCGCAAATGAAAACGCCAGCAACCCGCCCGCAAGAATATTCGCCGCAATCAGCGGCATCGTGATTTTTCGCAGCGCGCGCAGCGGCGATGCCCCGAGATTCTGCGCCGCTTCCTCCAGCGTATAGCTGGTTTGCTGGAGCCCGGCCACGGTCGAGCGCACGACAAACGGAAGCCGCCGCACCGCATACGCGATCACGAGCAGGGGAGTGGGGTCGCGCGTCGGATTGAGAAACGCAAACGCCTTTCCCTGCTGTGTCATCGCGATATAGCCAAATGCCAGCACCAGCCCCGGTATCGCCAGCGGCAGCATGGCGACCGCATCCAGCAAATGCCGCAGCGGCGAATCCGACCGCACGATCACATACGCCACCGCAACGCCGAGGACCAGGTCAAACACCGTCGCGAGGCTTGCGTATTTCAAGCTGTTGATGATCGACGGCACGGTGAGATCGTGTCCCAGCGCGTTTTTGTAATGCACCAGCGTCCACGATCCCGGCAGCACCGTGTGATACCAGTCCCCCGCAAACGAAACGAGCACCACCCCCGCATGAGGAAGCAGCGCGATGAAAGTGACCCCCGCAAAAAGCGCCGTGCAAAGCAGCGCCGGCACACGCCCGATCTCCCGCGCATCGCTACCTGCCGTCGTGGCTTTCGAGGCCATCGCAAAATGCGCGCGCCCAAACAGCAACTTGCTCGCAAGATAAAGCAGCGCCGTGCTCACAAGCGTGACGACCACCAGCGCATACGGCATCGGATTCCCGCTAATCTCCTTGATCCCAAGAAATATCTGCACCGGGGTCACGCGCGAGTAATCAAACATCAGCGGCACGCCCAGTTCTGTAAACGCCCAGATGAAGACAATCGTCCCCCCCGCAAACAATCCCGGCATGATGAGCGGCAGCGTGATCTTGAAAAACTTGCGCAACCCCGTGCAGCCGAGATTCTCCGCCGCCTCCTCCATCGCGGAATCGATATTCGCAAGCGCCGCAGCCAGGTTGAGATACAGGATCGGGTAAAGATGCAGCGCATTCATCCCGACGATCCCCCAGAAGCGTCCACGCCCGAGCCAGTCGATGGCATGGTCCGCCCGCAGGATGCCGAGATGCGCGAGCAGCGCGTTCAGCGCCCCCATCTGCCCGAGGATTTCCTGGATGCCGATAGCCCCGACGAAGGGCGGCAGGATCATCGGTATCAGGATCAGTGCCGAAAAAAGCTTCCGCCCCGGAAACAAAAACCGTCCCGACACGAAAGCGAGCGGCATCGCGATGGCAAAGGTAAGCGCCGTGCTCGCGACAGCCAGCGCAAATGCGTTCCTCAACCCCTCGAGATAAACAGGATTCGCAAAAACTCCGCGCGCGTACGCGAGCGTGAAGCCCCCATCCGCATTAAAAAAAGCCCCGCGCAGCGTCTGGCAGATCGGCCAGAAAAGAAAGCACGCAAAAAAAGCGGCAATCACGGCAAAGCTCAAAGGCGCGAATATTTTCCTCACGCGCCGTATGCAATCAGAACCTCTGTGAAATAACAAACGGCGAATGCCATGAGGCCATCAACGTCACCTGAATCAAATTCCATGGTCAATGCTTTCCAAGTCGAATCGCCCCCCCTTATTTCTCCTCCTTTGCGCTCTTTGCGTTCTTGGCGGTTAAATTTCCTCGGTTTTTTCGATAGTATTTAATAAATATGTAAATAATATTTGACAAATATACCAATTTTA
>JBAVPB010000440.1:0-1555 GCA_049692655.1 Chthoniobacteraceae bacterium
GCGCCTGGGCGCCGGCATGCTTCTCCGGCTGGCCGTCGGCCGGCCGGGGCCGCTGGCGCAGGAGTTGCGCGCACATCATCGGCACCAGGGTGAGCGAGACCACGGCGGAGATCAGGATGGTGACCGAGAGGGTCACGGCGAATTCGCTGAACAGGCGGCCGACGACGTCGCCCATGAAGAGCAGCGGGATCAGCACCGCGATCAGCGACACCGTGAGCGACACGACAGTGAAGGCGATCTGGCTCGAGCCCTTGAGCGAGGCCTCCTGCGGGTCCTCGCCCTCCTCGATATAGCGCGCGATGTTCTCGATCATGACGATCGCGTCGTCGACCACGAAGCCGGTCGCGATGGTGAGCGCCATGATCGACAGGTTGTTGAGGCTGAAGCCCGCGAGATACATGATCGCGAGCGTTCCCACGAGCGACAGCGGCACCGACAGGCTCGGGATCAGGGTCGCCCGCCAGTCGCCCAGGAACAGGAAGATCACGATCACGACCAGCAGCACGGCGAAGCTGAGCTCGATCTGCACGTCGCGCACCGACGCCCGGATGGTGAGCGTGCGGTCGGTCAGCACCGTCACGTCGAGCGAGCTCGGCAGCGTTTCCTGGAGCTGCGGCAGTTGCGCCTTGATGCTGTCGACGACGGCGATGACGTTGGCGCCGGGCTGGCGCTGCACGTCGATGATCACTGCCTGCGTGTTGTTCATCCACGCGACCAGCCGGTTGTTCTCCTGGGAGTCGGAAACCGTCGCGACGTCCTTCAACCGCACCGGCGCGTCGTTGCGGTAGGCCACGATCACGTCATTGAAGATGTTGGCGTCGGTGATCTGGTCGTTGGCGTTGATCGTGTAAGCGCGCGTCGGACCGTCGAAGTTGCCTTTGGGCGTGTTGACGTTGGCGTTGGTGATCGTCGTCCTGAGGTCGTCGACATTGAGGCCGTAGGCCGCCAGCGCCGTCGGATTGGCGCGGATGCGCACGCCGGGCTTCTGGCCGCCGCCCAGCGTGACGAGGCCGACGCCGGCGATCTGCGAGATCTTCTGGCCCAGCCGCGTGTCGACCAGGTCGTAGACCTTGGTGAGCGGATCGCTCTTGGAGGTGATGGCCAGGGTCAGGATCGGCGCGTCGGCCGGATTGACCTTGGCATAGATGGGCGGCGCCGGAAGATCGCTCGGCAACAGGTTGCCGGCGGCGTTGATCGCCGCCTGCACCTGCTGCTCGGCGATGTCGATGCCGAGCTTGAGGTCGAACTGGAGCGTGATCGCCGAGGCGCCGGCCGAGCTGGTCGACGTCATCTGGTTCAGACCCGGCATCTGGCCGAACTGCCGCTCGAGCGGCGCCGTCACCGACGAGGTCATCACCTCCGGCCCCGCGCCGGGATAGAGCGTCAGCACGCGGATGGTCGGGTAGTCGACCTCCGGCAGCGCCGCCAGCGGCAGGAAATTGTAGGCGATCGCGCCGACCAGCAGGATCGCGGCCATGAGCAGCGACGTGCCGACCGGACGCTCGATGAAGATCCGCGACGGGTTCATGCCGCAGTCGGATTACTGGTTGGTCTG
>JBAVPB010000441.1:0-22191 GCA_049692655.1 Chthoniobacteraceae bacterium
CACCCTTCACCCAAGGAAACCCGCCATGAAAAAACTCGCCTTTATTTGTTTCATTCTCGTCTCGATCCACGCACGCGCCGACCTGCTCATCACCCAGCTCGTGGAGGTCAGCGGCCAATCGCAGACCATGACCTCGAAAATCAAGGGTGACATGGTCCGCACCGACATCGCAGCCCAGTTGAGCAGCATTACCAATACGACGAGCGGCGACGTGATCATGATGATGCACGAACAGAAGAATTTCGTAAAAATCACCGCGGCGCAGACCAAGGAACTCATGGACAAGGTGCAGGCCATGAATCCTCCCAAGGGAGCCCAGCCCACCGAACGGCCGCTGCCAGTGGCAACGGGCAAAAAAGAGAAGGTCAACGATTACGACACGGAGATTTATACCGCGGAGACCCCGACGATGAAATTCACCTACTGGGTTTCGAAGGATTACCCCAATGGCGCTGCCGTGCAGTTGCAGATGAAAAAATTGCAGGACAGCATGCAGAGCAAGATCGGCTCGAGCATCAATTCCCTTCCCGATATCTCGAAGCTTCCCGGTTTGCCGTTGAAAACCGAGATGGTCACCGGTGGCAACACCACCACCACGACGCTCGTCTCCGTAAAAGATGCGCCGATCGATGCCGCTGATTTCCTGGTCCCTGCGGACTACAAGGAAACCCACATTCCCGGGATCAATGCCCCGGCTGCTGCGGCCCCAGCGCCAGCGGCCGCCCCGTAGTTTTCAAAACGCGCACGCTGTGTTATATTCACGCCGTGGCGAAACGAAACATTCTCCTGGCATCGGCCTCTCCGCGCCGCCGTGATCTTTTGCGGCAGCACGGATATGCCGTAACGATCGCCCCTTCCCACGTGGAGGAGGTGGCGCCGGATTTCTTGACGGTCGCGGAAACCACTTTGCTGAACGCAAAAAAGAAGGCGCAGGAAGCGGCACACATCCATCCCGATGAACTGGTGCTGGCGGCCGATACCCTGGTGGCTTTCGAGGGGGAGGTTTTCGGCAAGCCAAGGGATCTCGACGAGGCGTTTGACATGCTCAGCCGTCTGAACGGCAACGCCCATGAGGTTTTCTCCGGGGTCTGGCTCGCCCATCGTTCATCGGGCCGCTGGCTCGCGTTTATCGAGGTAAGCCGTGTCCACTTTCGGAAAATGAGCGCACCCGAGATCAGGGAATATCTTTCACGCGTCGGCCCGCTCGACAAGGCCGGCGCCTACGCCGCCCAGCAAAACGAAATGGATCTCATCGAGTCCATCCAGGGTTCCTACACAAACGTGGTCGGCCTCCCGATGGAACGCCTCGCCCAGGCGCTGCGCCGCTTTGATACCATGCGCTGAAGCGCCCGGCTTTCAAACGGACTACCAGCCATCCGCATACGGCTCGCCATCCCGGTCGAGAAACATCGCGGTCTGGCGCATCGACAGGTGATCAATCGTCTTCGCAATGGACCGGGCGGATTCCTCCGGCGTCAACGGAGCATTGGGACCTCCCATATCCGTCTTCACCCAACCGGGCGACATCGCCACCACACAGATTTTTTGCGGCTTCAACTCCGCAGCCAGCGCGCGTGTCGCCATGTTCAACGCCGCCTTGGACGTGGAGTAGGCGTAATATCCGTGATCATCCTTCCCGGAGATCGAGCCTGCGCCCGATGAGATGTTCACAATCCTCGGATTCGTCCCTTTTTCCAAAAGCGGCAAAAACGCGCGCGTCACCCTCAGCGTCCCGACCACATTGGTCTCAAAAGCCGCCCCGAAATGCGCCAGGTCGATGTCACGGATCGATTCGTTGCCCTCCTCGGGAAAGATTGCCGCATTATTCACCAGCACATCGATCCCGGAAACCATCTCCCCGACAGCCTTCGCCGCGCTCTGCACGGAGTCTTGTGAAGTAATATCCAACTGCACAGTTTGGCAGGGATAATCAACCTTTGCCAACCCTTGCCAACCGTCAGGGTTCCGCATCCCCGCCACCACCCGGTGCCCTTTTCCGATCAATTCCTTGCACAAAGCCAGCCCGATCCCGCGACTCGCTCCCGTGATGAGAATGGTCTGCGGCATCAGATCCAGGTGCCCGAGGCGATCGTCGCATTCTTCGGAACAATCACAATGCCGTCCCTCACATAATAATTATCCCCGTCGTGATTCTCCTCCTTGCCCTCCGGAGTAATCACCACATTGTCCCCGATGCGCGCATTCTTATCGATGATCGCATGATCGATGACACAGTTTTTCCCGATCCCTATCGGCAGCCGGCTTTTTCCTTTCGCCGCGGAATTTGCCTCGTAAAAATCAGCCCCCATCACAACGCTGTTGCGAATCGTAGTGCCGGTGTCGATGTAACTCCGCACCCCGATCACACATCGCTCTATATGGGCATCCGAGATGATGCATCCATCGGAAATCACAGCCTGCTTGATCGTCGCCCCGTTGATCTTGCTCGCTGGCAGGAACCTCGCGTGTGTATAAACAGGCGCAGCCACATCGAAGAAGCTGTAGGCAGGAACGAGGTTGGTGAGATTCAGATTCGCATCGAAGAAGGCCCGGATCGTTCCGATATCCTCCCAATACCCCTGGAAGATGTAGGCATGCACCGCGTACTTCCCGATGGCCGTGGGAATGATGTGCTTGCCGAAATCGACGAGATCATTTTCCAGTGCCTCGATCAGCACATTGCGATTAAAAATATAAATACCCATCGATGCCTGGTAGAGATTTGCATCCTCGGCCTGCCCCAATTCCTTGAGCAAAGTGGGCGGTATGCGCAAGTCGTCAAGCAAAGCCGCGTCCTTGGGTTTTTCCTCAAAGCGGAAGATCTTCCGCTCGGCATCCGTATGCATGATGCCAAAGCCCGGCGCATCCGCCCGCGAGACGGGGATCGTGGCGAGCGTGATGTCTGACTTTTTCTCGATGTGCTGGCGCAGCAGTTCCCGGTAATCCATCCGGTAAAGCTGATCGCCGCTGAGGATGATGAAATACTCGTAAGGGCGCTGCAAGAAGTCCCGCAGATTCTGCCTCACGGCGTCCGCAGTGCCCTGATACCAATGCGACCCGCTCGGCGTTTGCTGCGCTGCGAGAATCTCCACAAAGCTGCGCGAAAAATGATCAAACTTGTAGCTCTCCGCAATGTGCCGGTGCAGCGACGTGCTGTTGAACTGAGTCAGCACGTAAATGTGATGCAGTCCCGAGTTGATGCAATTGCTGATGGGGATATCGACGATCCGGTATTTACCACCGAGCGGCACAGCCGGCTTGGAACGATCCATGGTCAGCGGGAACAGGCGCGTGCCGGCGCCACCTCCCATGATGATTGCGAGGGTTTTTTGGGAAACGGAAGACAGGTTAATGGGATTCATACGGGGAGTTCAGTCCTGTTTGTTATTCGGGCTTGCATGTATCTTGCAGCGCATGGGAAAATTTGTCACCATCGAAAACTTATGTGCGGCATTGTTGGATATATTGGAAAAGCAGAGGCAGTTCCCATTCTATTGGATGGGTTGAGGCGACTTGAATACCGGGGCTACGACTCTGCTGGCGTCGCCACGATCTCCAATGGTGACATCGAAACCCGGAAGTCCGTCGGACGCATCAGCAATCTCACGGAACTCCTCCAAAGCAGCCCCATACAGGGCCACGTCGGACTTTGCCATACCCGCTGGGCGACCCACGGCGCGGTGACGAATGCCAATGCACACCCGCATTTCGACCAGAGCGGGAAACTTGCCCTCGTCCACAACGGTGTCATCGAAAACTACCAGACGCTCAGGGATGAATTGCTGCGTGAAGGTCACACATTCAAATCAGAAACGGATACCGAAGTGCTCGCGCATCTGGTGGGCAGGCATTACGACCTCGCCAAGGGTGAGCCTTCGAAACATCGGCTCGTGGAAGCCTTGCGCAACGCGCTCAAGCAGATCATCGGCACGTATGGCATTGTACTGATGCATCAGGATCTGCCCGAGTTCATCATGGGAGCCCGGCGTGGCAGCCCTCTCGTGCTCGGGATTGGCAAGGGTGAAAATTTCCTCGCCAGTGATGTAAGCGCGATCGTTGCCCATACCCGGGATGCTGTTTATTTGAACGACTATGACATCGTCTCACTCGGCGCGGATGAGTTTGAGATATCGACACTTCTTGGCGGCGCTTCGGGATACGAGGTGAGCAAGGTCGAGTTCAGCGAGAAGGACGTGGACAAGGGGGACTACCCCCACTACATGCTCAAGGAAATCTTCGAGCAACCCGACACTGTTCGCGACGCGATGCGCGGCCGCCTTTCATTGGAGGAAGCGACAGCCAAACTCGGTGGACTGGAAATGACGGCCAAAGAATTGCGCGAAGTCGAACGCGTCGTGATCGCCGGCTGCGGCACCGCATTTCACGCGGCCATGGTCGGGGAATATCTGCTCGAGTCACTCGCGCACATGCCCACGGAAATTGAGTTCGCCAGCGAATTCCGCTATCGCAACATGCCGATGACGAAGGACACGCTCGTCTTCGTAATGAGCCAGAGCGGTGAGACAGCGGACACACTCGCCGCCCTGCGGGAAAGTCAGCGCAAGGGGCATCGTACCCTCGGTATTTGCAATAACGTAGCTTCCACGATTGCCCGGGAAAGTGACGGCGGGGTTTACATGCATGCCGGGCCGGAAATCGGCGTGGCTGCGACGAAATCGTTCACATCCCAGGTGACCATCCTCACGCTGCTTGCACTGCTGCTCGGGCGGATCCGCCATCAATCGAGTTCCGAGGGGATCCAGATCATCGAGGAACTTGAGTTACTGCCGGAAAAAATCCGCACGATCCTGAAACTGAACGACCAGATTAAAACCATCGCCGATAAATACGCCGATGCGAAGGCCATGATGTTCCTCGGGCGGCAGTTCAATTATCCCGTCGCCCTTGAAGGCGCATTGAAGATGAAAGAGATCAGCTACATCCATGCGAGCGGACATCCCAGCGCGGAATTGAAGCACGGGGTCATCGCCCTCATCACCCCGGAAGTTCCCAGCGTATTCATCGCTCCGGACGACTCTGTCTTCGACAAAAACGTCAGCAATATCGAGGAAGTGAAAGCCCGCAAAGGCCCTGTGATTGCCATCGGCACCGAAGGCAGCCGGAAGCTCGAAAAAGTAGCCGACGATGTCATCTACATCCCGAAGTGCCCGGATTATCTTTCGCCTATTCTTACTTCCATCCCGTTGCAGCTTCTCGCCTATCACACCGCCGTCAAACTGGGCTGCGATGTCGATAAGCCGCGCAATCTCGCGAAGAGCGTGACTGTGGAGTAAGTCGCAGGAGACTTACTTTTCCTGCAGCAGTTGCGTGATGACCGCCTCGGTGCTGTTCATGGCGTTCAATGTGCGCAGATTACCGCTGCGATCGAGCACCCATGCGGTGGGCAGGGCGTTGATGCCGAGTGATCGCGCCAGCGGGCTCTCCCAGCCTTTGCCATCGAAATAAACGGGAAAATCAATTCCTGTCTTTGTCATCGTGGCGGCGAGCGCTTCCTTGCTTTTGTCGAGGCTGATGCCGATGGCCTGGACCTTGGTTTTTGGAAATTGATCCACGATGCGTTTCACCTCGACCAGTCCAAGAATCGAGGGCTTCGCCCAATTTGCGAAGAAATAAACGAGCACCACTTTGCCCCGGTATTTCGTGACGTCGATAGGCTCGTCCTGCACTGAATCGAACTTCAACTCGACGGGTCTCCCGAGCATCGCGAGGCGCTTGAAATCATCGTTGATGCGTTGCTTGACTCCGTCGTCGCCGGCGTTCCGCAGCGCTTCGTCGAGGATCTCCCGTTTTGTCTGAGGATCGGAGTCGTACAACGAGGCCATCTCCGCCAGGAGGTTTGCCGAGCGATGGTCGGAGGGATAATCCTTTTGAAATTGGCGGACGTAGGCCATGAGCGTCTGCCGCTGGGTCTCGTCTGGATTCGGCGTGTGATGCATCAGCAAGGTGATGCGCGCGTAGGCGACATCCGGCAGTTTCCCGGGAGGGGTCGTCGGGCTCGTTTCTAGTTTATCGAGGATTTTGGTCGCAGCCGTGTAGTATTCCGGCTTGCCTTCCAGATCGCTGCGGACGGCCAGCAAATGAGAAAGCCGCATCGAGGCTTCCGTGGCATGCGTATCCGCAGGATAGGCGGCGATGAAGAGCTGCAAGGCGCGCTGTTGCTGATCGAAATTCTGGATCATCAATTGCCTGGCCTGCTCACGTGTCTGGGCATCCCCCTTGGGGCCGGCGTCAAGCGCGATGATTTGCTGCCAGTCCTGCAAGGCGTCGGCGAAAGCAAAATTCGCGATGATCGAAAGGAAAAATGCGCAGATGACTGTACGCACCAGATTGCTGTTTCGTGGAAAGGTCATTATTCGTGAGGGGGTGAGTACGCGGAGGGTTATACAAGCTCTCACGCCTGCCAGCAATCCTGAAACTCCGAGGGATTAAACCCGGGGAGCGGTGGGACTTGCAGCAGGAGAAACAGGCTCGGTAGCCGCGACAGAAACCGCGGGATTATGCTCCAGCTTGTCCGGAGCGGGCTGAACAGTCAGCTCGTTTACGGGCTTGCTGATTTCGCGCTCGATCTCGTCCTTTGCCTTGTTGAACTCGCGAACTGCCTGGCCCATTCCCTTGGCAAGTTCAGGAAGCTTCTTGGCGCCGAAAAGCACCAGCACGATTAGGAAGATAAACAGCATGTCCTGCCCGGAAACTAATGTCGCAATCGTATTCATGGTTATAGATTAAACTAACACTGAACCCGCCGGGTTGCAAAAGAAAAGGAATTGGGGAATGCGGCGCGGGATTCCGCAGCAAAAAAGGGGGCCTACTTGAGGCGGTAAACGATGCGGGCTTTATTCAGATCGTAGGGGGACATTTCCAGTTTCACACGGTCGCCAGTGGTGAGACGGATGAAGCGCTTGCGCATTTTGCCCGAGATGTGTGCGAGGACTTCGTGGTTGTTGTCGAGAGCGACGCGGAACATGGTTCCGGCGAGCACTGACATGATTTTACCTTCGGTTTCGATGGTTTGTTCGGCCATAATTTAAGGGGTGCTGTCGCTATCGTTGTTGGTTGTTGTTATTTCCTGAAAAACAAAGCGAGGCCCCGTAAAGGGCCTCGCTTCGCAAGTTGATGCTAGGACGAACTAGCGGCGTGCGCCGCCGGAGAACGAACGGGCTGGGCGATCTTCACGTGCACGGGCTTCGTTCACGGTAAGATTGCGGCCTGCAAAGCTTTTTTCATGGAGAGCTGCGATGGCTGCCTCGGCTGCCTGCGCGGTTCCCATGGTGACAAATCCAAAGCCGCGTGAGCGGTTTGTCATTTTGTCTTGGATGAGTGCGACTTCGCGAACTTCGCCGTATTGGGCGAAAAGGTCTTGAAGGTCGTTTTCAGTGGTGTCGAAGGACAAATTGCCTACGTATAGTTTCATATGGTTTAGTATCAGTTAAATTGGCGAGCTTCAAAGCCGTTCCCGGGAATCGGGTTTCAAATCACCAATGAGAGAAATCTCTCCTGACAATCTACCGCTGCTACGAACAAGGACAATCTACTTCTAAGCCTTCAGTATAAGCGATATTGAGGATTATGCAACCTATACTTTTGGGACGCTCCGGCAATGCCGGATAATTGCGGGGTTTTGATTGACATGGGAGTGGGTTATTTATCTAAAGTATCACGCTTTCAGCACCATCTCTTTTACCTATGAAAATCCTCGCTTCCCTCGCAATCCTCGCCTCTTTGTTCATCGGCATGCATCCCGCATCTTCACGCGCGGATGATCATGAGACGGAACTCGGCGGGAAGATGAAGGTGATCGGCAAAAGTGTGAAGGCGCTGAAGGGCCAGGTCAGCGATGCTACGAAACAGCAATCGACAATCGATCTGCTGGAGACCGCGAAGAAGGCCGCGACCGAGGCGAAGGACTTGAAGCCCGATAAGACAAAGGATGTGCCGGCTGCGGACCAGGCAAAATTCATCTCGGATTACCAGGCGCAGATGGACAAGTTGATCGGGGATTTCAGCAAGATCGAGGATGCGGTAAAGGCCGGTAAATACGACGATGCGACGAAGCTCTACGGCGATCTCAATGGTGTGAAGCGCGACGGGCACAAGCAGTTTCAGGCGGATAAAGATTAAAAGGCAAGATACTGGGTGCTTGATGCGGCTGTGCCGTTTTAGTTCACGTACTTTGCTAAATAATAGCTAGCTGCGATCCCTTCAGGATCGGGTTTGTTTTTGTCTTATTCCGGGGGTGTCGCTCGTGCCTCGCTCGACCCCCGGCTGCTGTGGCTGTGATGGCTTTGCCATCAAAAACCAGCAGACCGCGCCGTTTTCGTTATTACACTTTGTTTAAACGACCGGGGAAGATAACATCTTCCCCTACAGGTGTCGGGCTCCGCCCTCCAGGCGCCTTCGGCTTATGCTGCCACGGACATTTCTGTGCGGAGTTTGGCGATTACCTTGGGCAATACGTCCAGGGCTTTTTCGACATCCAGGCGGGTGTTGAAGCGGCTGAATGAGAAGCGGAGGCTGGCCCGGGCACGTGCAGTGGAGAAGCCCATGGCTTTCAGGACGTGCGAGGGATGGATGGAACCCGTGGTGCAGGCGGAGCCGGCGGAGCAGCAGATGCCGTGTTTGTCCAGGAGCATGAGGACGGCTTCGGAATCGATGCCGTCGAAGGCGATGCTGGTGGTGTTTGGCAGACGATGGACGGGGTCGCCGTTCAATTGCGCGTCGGGGATGCGCGTGAGGATACCATCCTCAAATTCGTCGCGGAGGCCACGCACTTCGAGGGCCTCATGATTCATGAATTCCGCAGCGAGTTCGCAGGCTTTGCCGAGGGCTACGATAGACGAGACGTTCTCGGTGCCGGCGCGTTTGCCGTGTTCCTGGCCACCGCCGAGGAGATACGGGCTGAATTTCGTGCGCTTGTTCACGTAGAGGACGCCGACGCCTTTCGGGCAATGGAGCTTGTGGCCGGAGACGGAGAGAAAATTGATCTTCGACTCGGCGAGGTTGATCGGGATTTTGCCGACGGCCTGGACTGCATCGGTGTGGAAGAGTGCGCCTTTTTTGCGGACGATCTCGGCGATCTCGTGGATGGGCGAGACGACGCCTGTCTCGTTATTTGCCCACATGACGGAGACGATCGCGGTATCGGGACGAATGGCGCGCTCGAGGGCGTGGAGATCGATCTGGCCACGGTCGTTCACGCCGAGCCATGTGACCTCGGTGCCGCGCTTTGCGAGGGCCTCGCCATGTTTCATGATGGCGCTGTGCTCGACCGCCGTGGTGACGACGTGCTGGCGGTCGGGATCCATCTGGAGCGCGGAGTTGATCGCGGAATTGTTCGATTCCGTGCCGCAGCTTGTGAAAAGGATTTCCTTGGGTTCGCAGCCGAGGAGCGAGGCGACGCGTTCGCGGGCGTGCTCGATGGTCTTGGCGACCTGTGAGCCGAATTTGTAGGCGCTGGACGGGTTGCCATAAAATTCGGTGAGGAATGGCATCATCTCCGCGACTACGGCTGGATCGACCTGTGTAGTGGCGTTGTTATCGAGATATGTGATGTGTTCCGGTTTCGCTGACATGATGGGCTTATTTTAAAGTTCAATACACAATGTTCAAGGTCGATTCTTAAAAGTTGCTGGTGTCGGATACTGGATGGAGGGGAAAGGCTGTGGCTTTTTCACGGATTTACTCTGGTGCGCCTTGACTGGGCTTGACCGGCCTTGACGATTTTTTGAAGAGGAATGGGGTTACCGCTAAGAGCGCTAAGGGCACAAAGGGGGGATGATTCCAGATACTGGATTCTGGTCTCGTAGCCGCGACTGGCTTGAATTTTCATCTTGGATTACCTTGGATTTAGTTGGATTCACTCTGTTGGGCTTGATTGGATTTGAAGTTGGATTGAGAAGAGGTTTATCCACAGATTTCAGATTGCCGCCCAGGCCCCTCGGCTTCTCCCTGAGTCGAATTTCACAGATTAAAGAAAGAGGCGACTTGGGAAAATCTGGCATTAATCTTTGATGACCGCTTTTCCGCTTACTTTTTAGACGTCCTCTTAGCGGGGTCTGGAAATAAACGGGGGAGTTTTTGTCCGCAGATTAACGCAGATTTTTCCGGGGTGTTTTTCTTTATCTGTGAAGATCCGTGTCATTGATGGACGGACGGCTTCAAGAAGCCGGATGCGCCGTTTCGCGCAATGTCTTTTATAGAAATGACGCGCTGTTTCATCTTTTCGGCGAGCCGCCGAAAAGAGCCTGCGAGCCGCAGGCGCTACCCAGAGTGTTGCTGCGACGATTGGGGTCATTTGATCTCACAGCTTGAAAGAGGCGGCGGGCCAGACTATGCGGCCGTATGATTCGAGGTCGGCTGCGGAGATGTGATCTCTTTTCAGGTCGAGGAAGCTGTAGGCGTATTTGAATGCGTGGCCGTGCATGTCGCCGAGGGATTCCACGAGTGCCCAGTATCCTTTGGTGCGGGGGTCGGGTTTTCTGCGGGGAAGGGGCGATTTGTCCCGCTGTGCTTCATTGGCGAGCCGGAGTGCGTGCAGACGTTTCCGGTAGGCGAGGTCGAAGTCGTTGGTGAGTTGCGGGGTTGCGTGATCTGGGATCATCCCGATTGCGTGTCCGTGGGTGAGGAGGTGGCCGAGTTGCATGTCGCCGGTTTCCATGGGGAGGGGCCGGTGAAAGCTTGAGAAGATGGTCCAGTAATCGGCGCTGGTTTTTTCCTCGGCGATTTCCAGAGGTTCAATTTTCTGCTCTCCGTTGATCGTGATCCAACCGGGGCCGGCGGCGTTGATTTGGCGAATGTGAAGGATGACGGCGTCGAGCAGGGATTCCCATGGAGGGATTTCGAAGCGCTCCAGGGCTTTGAGGACGTAGGCGGAGTAAATGACATCGTGCCCGAGTGCGGCAGGTTCTTTTGCATGAGGAGCCAGCTCCGCGAGAAGTTTTCCGGCAAACAGTTCGCGGGGAAGAAGATTTTGATTTCCGTTTTCCTCCTCCTGGAAGCTTGTGTGTGAAGCCATGAGTTTATCGAGCAATGCCGTGACGGAGGCGGTGGCATCCCTGTCGATCAGGTTTTCCTCAATGAGCAATGCCCCGGCCAGTACCGCGCAACCCCAGTGGGCTTCCCATATCCCATTTTTTGCGGAAGCTTCGATTTGTTTCAGCGCCTTGAGAGCGTATGCCTTCATTTGTCCACTCATTTTAAAGCGCATCGTGCAGTTGGAATCAAAT
The DNA here is from genome assembly GCA_049692655.1 of Chthoniobacteraceae bacterium. Lineage (GTDB taxonomy): Bacteria > Verrucomicrobiota > Verrucomicrobiia > Chthoniobacterales > Chthoniobacteraceae > DASZPK01. The sequence continues at coordinate 11,244 of JBAVPB010000441.1, forward strand.
TATGAAGAGTCTTCAGACAGGATTAACAGGATTTTTCCGGGGTGTTACTCTGTTGACTTTTGATTACGGCGCTGTCTTTTTTGATGAGTTTTATTCCGTCACCCCTTCCAGGGGTTCGTTCGTTTTTTACGTGGGGAGTTCCCGGGGTTGCGCTGCGCTTCACCCCGGGCTTTAATTCCGCCGCACCCTCCGGGCGCTGGAGGACGGAAGATTTGCGGTGGGCGATCAGGATATGTGTTACCGCACATTGCAAGCGACGCGCGCCTCCGCTGGGGACAGCGGACGCTACAACGATCAATCTTCAAAAGCGCGCAACACGTTCTAGTAGTTTTCCCTAAGCCTGAACCAGTGATTTTTTGATTGAAAAGCTGCCAGTAATCGTATATTTTGTTTTACAGGTTTCAACGGCGTCGTAAGGGTCATCGTGGGTCAGATTAGTTCCAAGCAGGAATAGTTTATGTGAGTCAACCCTCTAAAGTCACATCCCCCTATGAAATACATTCTCGCACTCGATCAAGGCACCACCAGCTCCCGGGCCATAGTGTTCGATCACTCCGGCAATATCTGCTCGATAGCCCAAAAGGAGTTCAAACAAATCTTTCCTCAACCAGGGCTCGTGGAACACGACGCCAACGAAATCTGGGCCTCTCAATATGGTGTCGCGGCGGAAGCGATCGCGACCATGGGATTGAAGGCGAAGGATGTCGCGGCGATCGGAATCACGAACCAGCGCGAAACGACGCTGATCTGGGATCGCAAGACCGGCCAGCCGATCCATAACGCAATCGTCTGGCAGGACCGGCGCACCGCGGGTTTCTGCGACCAGCTCAAGCGTGACGGACTGGAGGGGCTCATCCAAAGCAAGACGGGGCTCGTGATTGACGCCTATTTTTCCGGAAGCAAAATCCGATGGCTTCTCGACAATGTCCCGGACGCCCGTGCCAAGGCTGAAAAAGGAGAACTGGCCTTCGGGACCATGGAAACCTGGCTGATCTGGAAACTGACGGGTGGAAAAAAACATGTGACGGATGCTTCAAACGCATCGCGCACGATGCTCTACAACATTCATGACGGGGACTGGGATCCCGAGCTGCTGAAGGTGCTGAAAATCCCGCGCGAATTACTGCCGACTGTGGTTTCCAACAGCGAGGTGTACGGTGAGTCGGAATTTGGCAACGCCCCGATCGCAGGGGCGGCCGGGGACCAGCAGGCTGCGCTTTTCGGCCAGGCCTGTCTGCAACCCGGCATGGTAAAAAGCACGTATGGCACCGGCAGTTTCATGCTGATGAATACAGGCACGGAGGCAACGCCATCGAAAAACCATTTGCTCACCACTGTCGCCTGGAGGATCGGCAACAAGACGGAATACGCCCTGGAGGGGAGCATCTTCATAGCCGGGGCGGTGGTGCAGTGGCTGCGGGATGGGCTTGGGATTATCAAGAACTCGGCGGATGTCGAAGCCCTGGCAAAACAGGTGCCGGACAATGGCGGGGTTTATTTCGTGCCGGCGTTTGCGGGACTGGGCGCGCCGCATTGGGACCAATATGCGCGCGGAGTAATCGCGGGACTTACCCGCGGCAGCACCTCGGCCCACATTGCCCGGGCTGCGCTGGAGGGAATCGCCTTCCAAATCGCCGAGGTGCTGGGCTCAATGGAGGCCGATTCCAATATCAAACTCAAAGAGTTGCGGGTGGATGGAGGCGCGAGCATGAACAATCTGCTGATGCAATTCCAAGCCGATCTCCTCGGGGTGCCCGTGGTGAGGCCGGCCATCTCCGAGACCACAGCCCTGGGCGCGGCGTATCTCGCGGGGCTGGCGGTCGGTTACTGGCGCGATACCGCTGAAATCGCGACACAATGGAAGGTGGAGCATCGCTTTGAACCGATGATGAAACCCGATACCCGCGAGAAGCTGCGCGGAGAGTGGAACAAGGCGCTGGAACGCTCCAAGGCGTGGGAGGCGGCGGAATGAACCGGAAGGATGCACTAAAGCACATTCAAGATGTCCCCGAATGGGACGTGGTAGTCATCGGAGGGGGCGCCACCGGAATGGGGGCCGCCGTCGATGCAGCGGCACGAGGTTTCAAGACACTGCTGCTGGAGCAGGATGACTTTGCCAAGGCGACATCCAGCCGCAGCACCAAACTTTCCCATGGCGGCGTGCGCTACCTGGAGCAGGGGAATATTTCGCTGGTCTATGGAGCCCTGCATGAGCGTGGCCGCATGATCCGGAATGCCCCGCACCTGGTGCATCCGCTGAAATTTGTGATTCCCGCGTACCGATGGTGGGAACTGCCGTTTTACGGAATCGGCCTGATGGTTTATGATCTTCTGGCGGGGAAGCTGACGCTCGGCCGGTCGCGCATTTTGAGCCGCGCAAAAACGATCGAAATGCTGCCAACCGTGAAAACAGAGGGGTTGCGAGGGGGCGTGCTTTATACCGACGGGCAGTTTGATGATGCCCGCATGGTGGTCACGCTGGCCCGGACGTTGATCGATCTTGGCGGGACCGCGTTGAATTACATGCGCGTGAGCGGGCTGATCAAGGAGGAGGGAAAAGTCGCCGGGGTCACCGTGAAGGATGTGGAATCCGGAACGGAGTTCAAAATCAAGGCGCGCGGGGTGTTGAATGCCACGGGCATTTTCTCGGACACCATGCGCAAGAGCGACGATCCTGCCGTAAAGCCGATGCTGTCTGTCAGCCAGGGGACACACATTGTGCTGGACCGCTCGTTTCTTCCCGGTGACAGCGCGTTGATGATTCCAAAGACCGAGGATGGGCGTGTGCTCTTCGCTGTGCCGTGGCATTCCCATGTGCTGGTGGGCACGACGGATATGCCCATGGACCAGCCGCTCCTCGAACCGCGGGCGCTTGCGGAGGAAAAGGAGTTCCTGCTGCACCACACCCGTAAGTATCTGTCGAAGCCCCTGGAAGAGCGGGACATCCTGAGTATTTTCTCCGGGCTGCGCCCGCTTGTAAAACATGGTGATACAAAGAATACTGCGGCGCTGTCACGGGACCATACGGTGGAGGTGAGCCCGTCCAACCTGGTGACCATCACTGGAGGTAAATGGACCACTTACCGGCACATGGGGGAGGATGCCGTTGACCATCTCATCAAGGCTGCCGGACTTGAACCCAAAGAATCCCGCACCAAGGAACTGCATCTGCACGGCTGGATGGAACCGGGGCCGGATGACCACGCCAATATGTATGGCACGGATTACCAGGAACTGACGAAACTGGCTGCCGCCGACCCACAGCTCAAAAAGCTCCTGCATCCGCGACTTGCCTACCAGGAGGTCGAGGTTGTATGGGCTGTGCGCCACGATATGGCGCGCACCGTGGAGGATGTGCTCGCGCGCCGCACGCGTGCCCTTTTGCTCGATGCCAGGGCCAGTATGGAAGCGGCTCCCCGCGTGGCGGAGCTCATTGCTGCCGAACTTGGAAAGGACGGGCAATGGCAGAAGGAAGAAGTCGCCCGATACGAACAACTGGCGAAAGGTTATATCTATAGCAACTAACTTCAAAAATTTCACAGGCAGATTGGTTTAACTTAACTTGGTGAACATAGACCCCCCACATGAAACTAAGCATCCAGAAGATCCATTCCGTGCAATCCGCCCTTAAACCGGGCTTTGCCATCTCATGTCTCCTAATGGTATCCGCCTTCGCCGGGCCGGTGCCCGCTCCGGCTCCTTCCATATCGGACTCGCCGCCGGAATCCTTCTGGACCCAGAAATACATGCTGGGTGACTGGGGTGGTGAACGCACCCGGCTGGAGCAAAAAGGGATCACTTTTTACGGCGAATACCGGAATGATTTCCTCACGAATGTAACAGGAACCGGTCACGATCACTCCACGAATTTCGGCAGATTCCGCCTGAATCTCGACATTGATTTCAAGAAGCTGGCTGACTTCGACGGAGAGTTTTTTTTCAGCGCCATCTACCAGTATGGAGGCAATCTCTCGGGCCAGTATCTCGATGTTCATACCTTGACCAGCAGCATCGCAGGGAACGAGAGTGCGCGGATCGATCAACTCTGGTATCAACAGGGGCTCTTCGACAACCGGCTGAAAATCAAGATCGGGCAGGTTGCTGCCGTCAATGAATTCGGTGCGACTGATTTCTTTGATATCCTATTCAACGACGAGCTTGGTTACAGCCCCAATGCCAACTTTAATGTGAACCAGCCATTCAGCCCGGCTGGCAAGCCTGGAGTCATATTGACGCTGGATCTTCGAGACCTAACGCCCGGACTCTATTTGAAGGGAGGCGCATTCACAGCCATCGCCGATCCATATCATCCCGACACACATGGCGTGGACTATGGCGATGATTTCAATTACGGCGCGGCTTTTGCGGCGGAGATTGGTTACAACGAGCAGCACACGAGTTATGCGGGTGTGTACAAGCTTGGTTTCAATTACAGCAACCAGCATAACTTTGCCAACATCAGGACGGGGCAGGAATATACGGGAAATATGAATGGTTACCTGACCGTCGAGAAGACGGTTTATCACCCAATGGGGGACAAGGGCAACGTGGACACGAATAGGGGTCTTGATCTGCTATTCCAGATGTTTGGCGAACCTGCGGACCGCAATCCCGTTGATTTCGAAGCGACCTTTGGCGGGCGTTATACCGGCCTGATTCCGAACAGACCAAACGATAAGGTCGGCTTCGGGTTGATTTACTCCCATATCAGCAACGTAAAAAGCCTGGCGAGTGAGGATGCGGGTGGCCCCAGTCTAAACGGGGAGTTTACCACGGAGTTGGATTATCAGGTGCAGATCACCCCATGGCTGATGATCCAGCCGGATATCCAGGCAATCTTTAATCCTAACGGTGAATCGGGCCGGAGCAGCATCCTGGTGCTGGGGCTCCGGTCAATAATTGTCTTTTAGCGCAAATAAACCGAAAAACAAAAAAAAGGAGGGTATGTCATGTCAACCTCACCATTTCTAGGTGAATTAATGGGCACTATGATGCTCATACTACTGGGCGACGGTGTGGTAGCCACCGTCTTATTGTCGAAATCAAAAGGTCAAAACTCCGGGTGGATTGTGATCACGGCCGGATGGGCGTTTGCCGTGGTGATCGGGGTGTTCGTGGCGACGGTTTTTGGAAGTCCAGCGGCACACATCAATCCGGCAGTAACGATAGGGTTGGCCGTCCTTAACAACGACTACAGCTTGATTCCCACATTTCTGCCTGCGCAATTTCTGGGCGCCTTTATCGGTGCAGTCCTTGTCTGGTTGCATTATCTGCCGCACTGGGCAGAGACGGAGGATAAGGGATTCAAGCTCCTCTGTTTTTGCACTGTGCCCGCGATCCGTTCATTCGGCGCAAACATGGTCAGCGAAATCATCGGCACTATAGTTCTGATCATCGGCGTTTTTGCAATAGCTGTGAAAGGCGGGGCAGTCGGTGGGCTAACGCCCTATCTTGTAGGCATACTGATATATTCGATAGGTCTCTCGCTCGGAGGCACCACTGGTTATGCGATCAACCCTGCGCGCGATCTTGGACCACGCATCGCACATGCCGTGCTGCCGATCAAAGGCAAGGGAGACTCGGACTGGGGTTACGCGATAGTTCCGGTACTAGGGCCGATTATTGGAGCAATCATCGCGGCGCTCATTTTGAAGACCTTCATCCACCCATCCTAACGCTTATTAACTCACCAGAAAACGTCGTCACGGAAGTTACAGTGGGATGGAAGTTGAAAGCGTAGTGATCGGCGACTATGTTGCTGTAAAGGACAGCACATGGATGGCGGCACGGCTTGGAGCCGGCGCAATAGCCTCATTTTTGGCGATTCAAGAAGGATTTATTTTTTCAGATTGTTTTCTGGATTTTGCTGGCATAGCAAAAACAGGGGGGCTCTCCCCCCATACCGTTGAGTCAACGGTTGCTCAGTCCATCGAGGAGTTTGTCGAGGGCCATTGCTTCATCCTCGACGGATTCCCATACCTTTTTTCTCAACTCCCGTGAACGGCACGCCTGATATTTCTCCAAATACATTTCCAGACGCTCGAGATGCCGCTTGATGGTTTTATCCCCGCTGTGGGAGGCCGCTTTGCTTTTCAGTCCATTAATCTCGTCAATATTCCAATCAAAATGCATCGCAGCCTTGTAGCAGATGGAAATAAAAGTGCTACGAATGAAAAAATCTTGTAAACCGGAAAGGCGAAAAGAAGATGCCGACAAGCAATCCACGCCGACCGTGGAAAAAACCAAATGAAAAATCCCGGATGGGATGCATCTGGCAAGATTACTCGAATTTTTTAAAACAATCCCCATGCCACCCAAGCATACGCTCCCGCATTTCACGATCACAACGGAAACGATCCAGATAAAAGGGCGGAAGGAAAGTCCGCTGGCCACGATCCACCTGCAATTCAGTGTCGGCACACGCCAGTTTCACATCACCGGGCTGGAGGAACGCGGCTCAACGCTCATTGGTAAAACGAACGACCCCGCCGTGACGGTGGAGATCGTGCCTTTCGGCAGGAGTGTAAGCGTGGAACTCAAAGGGCCTTTCACGGGAACGGATTCCGTGGTGTATTTTTCCGGTTCTGAGGTTGCCTGCCTGCATGGACGAGCGTTTGTGCCTGATGCGGATTGCCGGCTCTTTGTGACGCGCGACAAGGAGGATTTTTACCTGACCAACACCGGCATGATCCTGCAACAGAAAGTGAACAAGCAGGATTTGTGGATGATCGCCCCGCCCCCGCATGTTTTTTCATTTGGTGACGATGTCCATGGTTGGTTTGGATTTTCCATCCCGGAGCCGCTGCCGGTAGAGTTCACCCAATTGAGCTGCCACAACCGCGTGGTTTCCCTTTCCTTTGCGAGCTACAGCCCGGGCCACGACGCGGGAAGACTGCCGAGGGTGTTCATCGACGCCGGCCTTGCGGGCAGCAAGGAAATCCTGGATCGCCACTGCACCCATGCCGGGGATCTTGGGCTGATCGACAAAACGAAGAAGACTTACTCCTGGTGGTATAACCCGATCTATTGCACCTGGGGAGACCAGTGCTACCTGCAAAAGACGGACCCCAAGCCACAGGTGGATCCAATCGTCACCCCGCTGGACGAGCAGAAGATCATGCAGTGGGCCGATGGCATCCGCAAAATTTATGCGGGCGAAGTGAACTATATCGTGGATGCGGGCTGGTTCGATTACTTGGGGGATTACAGCCCTGCGCCGGCGGGGTTCAAAACACTGGCGGATTTCCAGGCGATGCTTGCGAAGCTGAAGGCAGATGGGTTCCGCACGATCCTGTGGTACACGCCATTCTGGGTGCAACCGGGTGCGAAGGTGGAACAGGAGCATCCGGAATATCTCCTGCGCCGGAGGGATGGAAGCATCTACCGGGACAAGGACAACCGCGCATTCCTCGACTTCTCTCACCCGGGAGCGCGGGATTACACCAAGGGACTCATCGAGTTTCTGCTGAAGACGTTGAATGCGGATGGGTTCAAGATCGACATGAACTATGTGCATCCGCTCATGACGGATATCACGCTGCATGACAGTGCGTGGGGATACGGAAACCAACTCTGGGTGCAGGTCGCGAAGTTCATCCATACCACGGCGACAGCGATCAAGGAAGATGCGTTCCTTACCATGAGCGGCATCGAGAGCTACTTGCAGCCGTACACCTCCGCGATCCGCCTGAACGATCTTTTTGACTTCCACCATGCCGGGGCGTGGTACGACCGGGCGGAACTGGTCACGCGCCTGATGCCGGACGTGCCGCTCGATGTGGACGGCTGGCCTTCAAGCGTGGAAAAAATGCGCGAGTATCAGTTTGTCTCGCCGGTTTTCGGCGCGCCGGTGACGTATTACATTGAGGCTGTCGATATCATGACCGTGAAGCTGACGGAGGCTGATTACCACCGCATGGCCTCGGTGTGGCACGTGTACAGCAAGGTGCCGTGCGAACATGGCATGCAGGTGAAAATCGACGGTGGTGCGGGGGTCTTTGAGCGCCGCGACGCCCATGGTAAAATGAAGGCGATGGCTTTGCAGAAAAGCGCTCTCGCCTGTTTTGCAACTGACAAAATCTATCTCACCGCAAATTGCGACCGTGCCGTGAGTTTTCCCGTGGAATCGGCGGATAAATATAGCCGGGCCGAGAAAGTGTATCGTGATGGCAGGCGCGAACCTGCGAGCTTATTCAAGGATGGCGGGAATCTGGTGTTGAACGTCGCTGACGCAGGGTCGGGGGTTTTGTGCTACGAGATTTCGTAGGACGGCGTTCGCGCCTTGTACACACGTTTTTGTCGTGAATGGTCGTTCAAGTGCGGGAATGAAACACCCTTTATCAGAGTAAACCGCCCACTCCAGAGTAAGGGAGTGGAGCGGGTGACGAGACTCGAACTCGCGACGTCTACCTTGGCAAGGTAGTGCTCTACCAACTGAGCTACACCCGCATCGCTTTAAGATGCAATTACCGTGCTTTTTTAGGGCACGGTCTGCGGACAGTAAAATCAAATATGCGGGATGGCAAGAATTTTTCGCAGACTAATTCCAGACATTGCCATGAGGCCGCTCTTGCATACAATACACCGCCTATCGCATGAGCATAAGTAATCGTCTTCAGGAAATCCTGGACCAGAAACAGAAAGAAATCGCCAAGATCCTGCCCCGCATGGAGCATTTGAAGGCTGCAGCGCTGCAGCGCAATGATTTTCGCGGCTTTGGCGCGGCCATCGACCGGGGCCCGGATGCCCTGGGGCTGATCGCCGAGGTGAAAAAGGCATCGCCTTCGGTCGGCACGATCACGGAGACATTTGAGCCTGTGGAGATCGCGCAAACTTACGAGGCAGCCGGGGCGCATGCGGTATCCGTGCTCACGGACGAGCGTTTTTTCCAAGGACACCTCAGCTACATGACGAAAGTGCGCCAGGCGATCTCGCTCCCTGTGCTGCGCAAGGATTTCACGCTGCACGAGGTCCAGATCTTCGAGGCGGCATGCGCGGGGGCTGATGCGATACTGCTGATCGTCGCGGCGCTCGAGCAGGAGCAACTGGCGCATCTCCTCAAGATCGCGGCGCTATGCCAGCTCGACGCACTCGTGGAAGTCCATACGCTGGAGGAGATGGATCGTGCGCTCGATTGCAACTCCAGGATTATCGGCATCAACAACCGCAACCTGGCGACCTTTGAGGTCGATCTCGATGCCACGGAGCAAATAAGCGAGGAAGCCCCGGATGATGTGATCCTGATCAGCGAAAGCGGCATCAAGACGCCGGCCGACAGCAAGCGCGTATTCGACTGCGGAGTGAATGCGATACTGGTGGGTGAATCGCTGATGCGGAGCGCCGACGTGCCCGAAGCAATAAAATCTTTGCTCACGGTCGCATAAATTTTTCTTTCTTCAAAATTGCGTTTTATGCACGTAGCAGGGCGTAGCAAGCAATTTTCCCTGTAAAATTATTATACGCTAATTAGGGGTTTACACCTATTCCCCTATAGTCTTCTTGCGGATATCATCGGCGTGGAAATGCGTTATTATTTATCTTCAACTTGGTCATCGTTCCTCGGGATTTATGAAGGACTGGCCAGCATAGCCTCCCGCGTAGGATCGGCCCCTAATCAAAATCAACTATTGATAAAATTCTCCCACAGTCCCATGATTCCTCTGTCCGCTACGGTATGCATCAGGCAATTGGCCAACCAATCCAGAGGCATGTTTCACACGAGGATCATAGTATGATACGGGTTGTGATTGTTGATGACCATGTTGCGATTCGCAAAATGCTCGTCGTTTTTTTGCGCCGTGAGACAGGCTACGAAATCGTGGGCGAAACCAGCAGCGGCCTCGAGGCGCTGAGCCTGTGCGCCGACCTGCGGCCGAATCTGGTGATCCTCGACCTCATGCTGCTGGAGCTCAGCGGCTCGGAAGTGATTAACCGCATCCGCGAGCAGACCCCTGCAACACGCGTGCTGATTTACTCCGGCTCGCAAAATCTCGCGGCGATCCGCCGCTGCCTGCAGGCGGAGCCCGACGGGTTTGTGGAAAAATTTGACGACATCAATGTTCTCCGCGAAGGCCTGAGAGCCGTAGTCGCGGGCCGCAAATTTTTCACGGCGCTCCCTTCCGGCCTGCTCACCAAGCTGCGCTACGAAAAACTCGATCTCACCGAGCGCGAAGTGGAGGTATTGCAATTGATCGCCGAGGGAAAATTTTCCAAGGAAATCGCCTCGCGACTGAGCATTTCGTTCAAGACCGTGGAAAACCATCGCGCGAGCCTGATGCACAAGCTCAACGCGCGTAATATCGCGGACATCACCCGCTACGCGATGCGCGCGGGGCTTATCGAGTAAGTTTTTTTTGGAGGGCTAGGGCCGCGCTACTTCCGTGGATTTTACCTCGTCCCAGACGGCATCCAGTTGCTCGAGATTGAGCTCCTGAAAAGTCGTGCCGCGCTCTTTCAGCAGTGACTCGAGCTTCTGAAACCGCCGCGTGAATTTCCCAGTGGCACCGTGCAGGCTGATCTCCGGATCGATCTTCGTCTTGCGCGCGAGATTCACCACGGAAAAAAGCAGGTCGCCGATTTCGTCTTCCAGCGCAGATGCCTGACCGCCTGCAATAGCTTCCTCGACCTCCACGATTTCCTCACGGATTTTGGCGATCACGGGTTCCATTTCATCCCAGTCGAATCCTACACGGGCGGCTTTTTTCTGCACTTTTTCCGCGCGCATCAGCGCCGGCAGGGCTTTGGAAATACCATCGAGCACGGAGGTGTGTTTCGCCCCTTTTTCCTCGCGCTTGATCTCGTCCCATTGCTTGAGCACAGCCTCGGTATCGCCCAATTTATTTTTACCGAATACGTGGGGATGGCGGCGCACGAGCTTCTCCGAAATGCCCTGCGCGACTTTATCGAAGTCGAACCTCCCCTCCTCCGCGGCGATCTGGCTGTGCATGAC
>JBAVPB010000442.1:0-6515 GCA_049692655.1 Chthoniobacteraceae bacterium
CGAGCTGGCTCGGATGGATGGTGTTCATCGGGCTGCTGCTTTGTGTTTTCACATGGTGGGTTTACCGCTACATGGGCGGCCACAAGACATTGACCGCGCCGCGCCGGCGGTTCCTCACGGCATTGCGCATCTTGCTGTTCATGCTGCTGCTTTTCATCCTGCTCCGCCCGGTGTTTTCGTTCACGGTGGAGAACCGTTTGCGCAGGGCGCTCGTGGTATTGGTGGATAAAAGCATGAGTATGCTCATCGAGGATTCACGCCTCGACGACCAGGACATCAAGCGCGCGGCCATCGCAAAGGGGATCATCAAAAGCCTCGACCAGTCGCTGGATCAGCAGGGCGTCGCACAATCCCAGCATTTGTCGAGGAACGAAATCGTCAAATCCGCTTTCGAGAACAAGGAACTCTCCCTCATTGATACCCTGAAAAAAAGGTATGATGTCGAGTTCATGACCTTTGACCGTGACATCACTACGGCTTCGGAAGAGGAAGCCCTGGTCAAGCCCCCTTCCGGCGACGATGCAAGCGAGGCCACCGCCATTGGCGATGCAGTCCAGGAGGCGGTCAATCGCAAGCGCGGCCAGCCGGTTGCGGGCGTGCTTCTTGTCACCGATGGCGCGAATAACAACGGCAGTGAGCCTCTCGATGCGGCCAATGCGGCGGGCGCGGACCACATGCCTCTCTATATTTACGGAGTGGGCATCACCTCGCCACGCGATATTATCGTGGACAGCGTGTTCACCCCGGATGTCGCGTTTATCAATGACGAAGTGCCCGTCACCGTGCGCGTCCGCGCGCAAGGGTTGAACGGGCAGAAGGCGCACCTCACCCTCAAGCAGGATGACAAGGAGGTCGCCTCCAAGGATCTGGAATTTACCGGCGATGGCGAGCAGGCTGTACCTTTGACATTCACACCGGATAAAGCCGGCGTATTCGATCTCACGGCAAACATTCCCCCTCGCGACGATGAAACCGTGAAGGACAACAATACCGCCACCCAGCGCCTGCGCGTGATCGACAGCAAGATCAAGGTGCTGTTCATCGAGCAGGCGCCCCGCTGGGAGTTCCGCTTCGTGCAGGCGGCACTGATGCGTGACCGTCGAGTGAGTGCAAAATTCATCCTATTGCAGGCCGATCCGGCGCTGTCGCAGGGGACGGATTCCCCTTACCTCGCAAAATTCCCCGCAACAAAAGAAGAGCTTTTTAAATACGACCTGGTGGTGATCGGTGACGTCGATCCGAAGATTTTCACCCCGGAGCAGATGGATAGTTTGAATGAATTCGTCTCAAAATTCGGGGGGGCCATCGCATTTATCGCGGGTCAGCAATATGATCCGAATGCCTATACTGGCACAACCTTTGAAAAACTGCTGCCCGTGGAGATTGATGCCACGGCGGTTCACCGGGGCACCATCGAACGCCCTACGAGCCTTGTCCTCACTGCACTGGGCCAGACCAGCCCGATGCTCAGGCTTTCGCCCAATGAACAGGAAAACGCCAATATCTGGCGCAGCTTCCCGCCTGTGCAATGGATCAACCGCGTCACACGCGCAAAACCGGGCGCCCAGGTGCTGCTCGAGGACGCAGATCCCTTGAAAGCGACCCGTTTTGGAAAAATGCCTGCCCTTGCCTTGCAGCAATACGGCGTGGGACAGGTTCTCTACTTTGGCACGGACAATACATGGCGCTGGAGACAGGAATCGGGCATCGCATATTATCCCCTGCTCTGGGGCCAGATCGTTCAACGCATGGCGCTCGCGCATTTGCTCGGAGGTTCCAAGAGGACCCAGCTGAGTGTGGACAAACAACACTACTCTACTGGCGAACGGGTCACCGTGTTTGCCCGGCTTTATGACCAGGCGTTCCAACCGGTAAAGCAGGGTTCCGTAAATGGCAGCTACACAATTCAGGCAGCTCCGGGACAGCCTGCCTCGCCTCTTCAACGCGTGCAATTGCGACCATTGCCTGATCAGCCCGGCATGTATCGTGGGGATTTCGTGGCCGTCACGTCGGGAAACTATAAATTCTCCGTGGAAAGCGACGCGCAGACCACCTTGGATTTTGAAGTCGCAAAACCGCGCTTCGAGCTCGGTGAAACCGCCATGAACGAGCCTCTGCTCAGGGAAATGGCGCGGGTCAGTGGAGGGGCATTCTTCCGTGAAGAGGATCTGGCGACCCTTACGCAAAAACTGTCGCAGCAGGATGAACGCATCACCCGCACCGTGGATGCCGATATCTGGTCGTCGCCGTTTTACTTCGCACTGGTCGCGCTGGTGGCTATCATGGAATGGGTCTTCCGCAAACGCTATGAGCTGAAATGAAAACGAGCGCTCCTCCTTCCACTTCCGCCTACCTGCACAATCTCCAGTCGCGAATCAGCGCCGTGCGCCGGAAGCGCGCCATGGTGAAAATGATCACGGGCATCGCCTCGGCCCTCGGCCTTTTGATCGGCGTCCTCACCCTTGAGGCTCTGCTTGATGAAGTGGTGGACCTCCCCTGGCTGGCGCGGGCGTTTATTCTCCTCTCTACTTTGGCAGGATCAGGTTTTCTGCTGTGGCGTGATTCCATAAAGCCATTTCTCAAGCGTCCCAATGATGACGCCGTGGCTTTGATGGTGGAGCATGCGTTGCCGGTTTTTAAGACCCGGTTCATTGCATCCATCCAGCTTTCCCGCGCATTTGCAAAAGAGACGCCACCGGCCTTGGTGCGCGCCCTGCTGGCCGAGACCTCTTCCACTGTGCTGAAAACAGATTTCGGCACGGTAGTGAAGACCGCCCGGCTCAAGCGCTCGATGTTGATAGGCGTGGCAGTTACTGCAATTGCCGCGACCCTGATATGGTACGGCGGGGCAGCGAGTGTACTGTTAATCAAGCGCGCGTTTCTTTTTACCATCCATCTTCCTCGAAAGACTCAAATCCTGACCGTCACTGGGGACCAGAAGATAGGTATCGGCGAGGATTGCAAGATTGACGTCACCGCATCGGGAGTGACACCTCCGAAGGGCAAGGTCGTTTCCACCACAGCTTCGGGGCAGGTGCGGGAATTTGATCTTCTTTCCGACCCTGCGAAACACGGGCACTATAGCGCCGTCGTCCACACCCCGCAGGAGGCGTTTACCTACCATGTGGAATTAAACGACGATCGCTCGGACACCTATCACGTAAGCACCATGCAACGGCCTTCCGTGGCGCAGGTGGATTGCGAACAGATTTATCCCGGCTACGTAAAGCTCCCTCCCATCAAGCGCACCGTGGGTGACCTGACGCTTCTGGCAGGCAGCCGCCTCAGGGTGGTGGCCAGGGCGAGCATGCCGGTGCAGGAGGCGACCCTGCGTCTAGCCGGTCTCAAAACAGAAATCAAGATGCGCATTGACCCCAAAACCAAGCTCAACCTCTATGGTGAGTTTGAGATTCCGGCGAAGGATATCACAGGTTTCTCCATACATCTTGTATCAACCGATGGCGTCGAATCCGGCGAAACGGCCATCTATCGCATCGATCTGGTTCCCGATCATCCTCCCGCTGTGGTGCTTCTCTGGCCAACCCGTCGCGAGGAACTGGCGGTAAGCACAGCCAAATTCCTGATCGCCTTTGAAGCAAAGGACGATTTCGGGATCACCAAGATTGAACTTCACTACACGGTGGATCAGGGGGCGGAAAAGATCATTCCATTCCCGCTTGATACTACAACCAGTGTGCAAACCTCCCTGAAACGTCACTTTGACTGGGAGTTGTCGAAACTCCCTTTGGTTCAAGGAAATATAATTGAATTTTGGCTGACTGTAACAGATACTAATACCGTGACTGGACCGGGCATAGGAACTACTGAGCACTACCAGATCAGGATCGTCTCCAACCAGGAGAAGCTTCAGGATATTCAAAATCACCGGCAGGAGGAATTGTCCAAACTCAAGGAAGTCGAAGACAGCCTGGATAAGTCCAACAAGGAACTCGCCGCACCTCTTACCGAGAGGCCAAAATGAGCGCTTTATCCGACAAATCGCTTCAATCCATGTGAGATCGCCAGAGTAATCCAGGCAAATCCAAGGAAATCCAACTTAGAAACAAAACCATGAGAACCCCAGATCGCAAAATCCTCCCGCTTATTCCTTTGGCGCTTGCCACCATGGTCAGCGCAACGTTTGCCGTTGATGTCCAGTCTGCGGTTGACAGCGCGCGCAACGGAGAACACGAACAACAGCAAATCCAGGCTGACTCTCAAAAGCTGGTTGCCGATCTTGACGCGACGATAGACGAATATCAGCGCAATAGTTTGAACGGTGAAGAGATCAAAAATCTCAAAAAAGTGCGCCAGATCATCTCCAATGCCAGCGAGACGGAGATGGCAAAAATCCTGGATCTCCTGCAGCATGCGGGAAACAGTTCCAAGCCCGAGGACGTGTTCAAAAACCTCAGCGCTGCGAATGTCGCGCAGAAAGGAGTGCTATCACAGCTCAAGACCATCCTGGATGGCGACGCAAGGCAACAGGAGGCTCAGGCCATAGCGGATGAGGTCAAGGCACTCGCCGATCGCCAGGCCGCAAACTTGCAAACAGGCATCAGCACGGCCCAATGGGCTCTCTCCGGAGCTTCAAAAAATGATGATGCCGCCATCGCAGCCTCCTTTGAGGCGCAGGCGGCGGAACAAAAAGCAATCGCGGAGGACTTGAATCGCCTGCAGGCCAAGATTGATCAGTTTGCCAAAAACCCAAACAACCAGGCACTGGCGGATCGTTTTAAAAAAGGAATTGAAGACAGCGCCAAAGTCGCCCCGCAAATCAATGCGGCAACCGATCTCTTAAATCAAAAGAAACTCTTTGAAGCTGTCGCGAGTGAAAAAACGGCGCGCGACGGGATGAGGCAACTGGCGCGCACCATATCGCCGCCGCTCGAGGAGACGGACGCCCTGCGCGCTGCCGTCGATCAGCTGAATAAAATGATCGCCCAGCAAAAAGAGTTGATGGATATCACGGGAAAAGCATCAAAGTTCCCTCCCATCGAGCAATGGGTCGCCGATATTTTACAACGCCAAAAGAGCCACGAATACGAAGAAGCAAAGAAAAAAGGTATCTTGAGCCAGCCCATTGCGCAGTTGGTTCAGAATGATGTGTTCAAGGGGCCCTATGGATGGCATTCGAGTGAGGCGAAAAAAGAACTTCCCGGCTTGGAGAGCCAGGAAGGGGATCTCGTAACCCAGAGTGATGCGCTCAGCCAGGATATCAGCAAGATCGCCAAGCCTGCTTCCGATGCCTTGCAATCGGCCCTGCCACCGATGCAGTCAGCCCGCGGCTCCCTTACCGACAAAAAAGCGGTGGAGGCGGAACAGTTTCAAAGCGATGCCCTTGGCTGGCTGCAAAAAGCCAAGGCTACCCTGGACCAGAAACTCGCCGAGAAAAAATCCGATACGAACAGCAACCCGGTAGCCCAGCTTTCTGAACTGCAAAAAGAGACGCAAAAACTGGCTGCCGACCAGGCTGCACTGGCCCAGCAGACTGCCGCCCCAAAGACTCAGGACCAGGCAGCCGCCCTCGCCCAGCAACAGGCCGGTTTGCAACAAAAAGCCCAGGATCTGCAGCAGAAGGCAGCGGCCGCACAGGCACCGGGAGCCGCGCAATCGCTTGATAAGGCAGCAGCCAACATGGCTGCGGCAGCTGCGGCGGCAAATAATCCCGCACAAGCTCCTCAAGCCGCAGCCCAGCAACAACAGGCTGCGCAAAATCTCGCCGCAGCCGCTGCTCAATTGGGCAAGCAGGCTGATGCAGCTCAAAAGGTCGACCAGCAAGTTGCCGCCGACAAAAAGGAACTGGATGACCTGGCAAAAATTATCGAATTAGAACAGAAGATCCGGTTGGATACCGTACAGGCCGCTTCAAAACAGGACAAACAGCCTGAAAAGGTCCGTGCTTTGGCGGTCGTCCAACAAGGCATTCAGAAGAATACCGACGACTATCAAAAAACACTCGCTGCGGCACCCCCTGACCCCACGAAACCCGACTCTGCAAAAACTATCGCAAGTGCAAGCAGTCACATGGGAGATGCATTTGGATTTTTAGGGAAAGCTGATGGCACCAAAGCGGAACCAAATGAGAAAAGGGCCATAGACGACCTGCTATCACTTCAGACCTCTCTACAAGCCAATCTACAGGCGGCCCAGGCCGCTGCGGCTGCGAATAATCCCGCCGGGCAGCCACCACCACCAGATCCCGCAGCCCAAGCCGCTCAGGCCGCCGCAACAGCAGCTGCCATCGCGCAGGCACAAGCTCAAGTAGCTCAAGCTCAGGCTGCGTTGGCCGCAAATCAACCCGCAGCGCCTGCCGCCAGTGATCCAGCAGCAGCGCCTCCTGATGCTGGTGCTCCTCCTGCGGGCGCTCCCCCTGCTGGCGCTCCTCCCGCTGGCGCTCCTCCCGCTGGCGCTCCCCCTGCTGGCGCTCCCCCTGCTGGCGCTCCTCCTGCTGGCGCTCCTCCTGCTGGCGCTCCTCCTGCTGGCGCTCCTCCTGCTGGCGCTCCCCCTGCGGG
>JBAVPB010000443.1:0-9710 GCA_049692655.1 Chthoniobacteraceae bacterium
CATGCCGACGAGCGCGAAGACAGGGAATGTGTGCAGGGCGTGGCTGAGGTGGTCGAGCATGTGGTCGCCGTGGCCGTAGATGACGCCGGGCTTGAGGATAGTGTAGTCGAGGCCGGATGCGCGGACGATTTCCTCGGCGGCCCACTTGGATTTGTGGTAGCCGGAGCGGCAATGCGGGCGGGCGCGGAGGAAGCTGAGGAGGATGATTTTTTGGACAGCGCAGGCTTTAGCGGCGTCGATGACGTTGCGGGTGCCGTCGATGTGGATGCGCTGGTAGGTCTGGGGGCCGAGTTCGCGATTGATGCCGGCGCAGTGGGCGACGGCGTCGCAGCCGGCGAATGCGGCGCGGAGGGCGGGTTCGTCGCTGACGCCTGCCTCGACGAATGTGATGCCGGGGAGGGCGCGGATGGATTCGTCGCGGTGGTCGTGTCCGCGGGCGATGAGGGTGACTTCGTGGCCTTCGTGAGAGAGTCTGCGGGCGAGGTGGCGGCCGACGAAGCCGGTGCCGCCGGTGATTGCGATTTTCATGGGTTTAAATTTCTAGCGTTGTTTGCAGTAGCCTTCGTTGCATGGGGCGCAGTCGAGGGGCGGCGGGGTGGATTCCAAGGTGTGGCGGAGCTGCTCGACGCGGCTTTCCTTGAAGAGGAGCCTGGAGAGTTGCAGGCGGTTTTCGGAGAATATGCTGCATGCGCGGCGGGCGAGCGGGAGGAGGGCGGGATGGGCGAGGCGCTGGGACCATTCGCGGTACTCGCGGAGTGTCCAGAGGCAGATGACCCAGGCTTCGCCGCCCTGCCAGACTTCGCCGGTGTCGCTGATGACGACGATTTCCTTGTCGAGGTCGAGTTTTTCGATGCCGGGGAAACGGCGGGGCACTGTTTCGGATTGCAGGGGGAGGAACTCGAGCGTGACGTAGGCGGGCTGGCGCTCGAGCCATGCGCGACAGCGGCGGCAGATGGCGCAGTCGCGGTCGTAGAGGATGGTGAGCGTGGTCATGGGGGAGTTAAAGGGGTTAAAAGAGAGTTAAATGGTTAAACGGTGCGTGGCTTTGTGGGAGGCATGAAGGGCGGAGCATTGCTGAGAGGGCGAGGTCCGAAGAAGCTATCGCGGACTGGGACATGACAAGAGCATGTCCCTCCAGGTGGCGTGCGGTGTGCATTGATCGTCATGGGATATTTCCAAGGTCATTTATTACTCGGCTACGGGGAGGCGGGTTTGCGGGGGGAGTGGGGGCGGGGCGGTGTGGAGGAGGGCGCGTTTGCGCATTTTGGAGAAGACGTAGAGGTTGAAGAAGTGCATGCCGCCGAGGACGAGGAGGACAATGCCGATCTTAGTGCTAAGGGCTTCGAAGAGGCCCTGGATGTCGGCGGCTTTGTCGCCGTATTTCAGGGCGAGGGTGACGTAGCCGATGTTCATGAGGTAGAAGCCGACGAGGAGGAGGTGGTTGATGGAATCGGCGAGGGCTTCGTTGCCATGGAAGGCATCGACGAGGAAGATGCGGCCGTTTTTGTGGAGGGTGCCGGCGACCCAGACGGTGAGGGCGATGCTGATCGCGAGGTAGAGGGCGTAGGTGGTGACGACGTAGTTCATGGTGTTGGGTTCTTTCTTGTTTTCTCTCTATGTTTTTTGTTTTTGTATTTTCAGTATTTATTGAAAATTGTTATTAAAAAAAGGGGTTATTTGAGGAATTTCATGGCCCAGGGGATGATGTTGCTTTGCTCGGAGCGGACGACTTTGCTGAGGACGCCGTCGGTCATTTCCATGAATTCGCAGAGGGCCTTGGCCTGCTTGGTGAAGGCGGTGGCGTCGGAGGATTTCAGGCCATCGGCGCGGTCGATGCAGTCTTTCAAGACGTTGATGGCGGGACGGATCTCGCGGCGTTTGCGCTCGCGGATGATGATGCAGAACATCTTCCAGACGTCCTTCTCGGCCTCGTAGTATTCCTTGCGCTCGCCTTTGCGGATGATGTTGCGGACGAGGCCCCAGCCGACGAGTTCGCGGAGGTTCATGTGGGCGTTGCCGCGGCTGATCTTCAGCTCGGCCATGACTTCATCGGTGGTGAGGGCCTGCGGGGTGATGATGAGGAGGGCGTGGATCTGGGCCATGGTGCGGTTGATGCCCCAGACGCTGCCGATGGCGCCCCACTGGGTGACGAATTCGTCCTTGGCGGCCTGGAGCCGGGCGGCGTCTTCGGGGAGTTCGTTGTGGGGTTTCTCGTTCATTTTGTATTTTCAGTATTTAATGAAAATACAGAAAATGCAAGAGGAATTTTTCACCACCAAGGCACGAAGGGGGAAATAAATGACGAAGCTCGAATGACCAATGACGAAAGAATGACGAAGCCAGAAGGTCGAATAGCGATAGCGCGACTACTACCCTATCAATTCGGCTTACCCGTGATTTACAATTTCCCCTGTTCTACTATTCCGCCGCATTTGCTGTAAATGGTTCCGTTAATTCGTCAGGAAAATTGTGGGCTACCAACCACTCTTTTGTTTTTGCTCTGGCCGAAAAGTCCAACTCTAGAGGCTTTCCTGATACAGTATTAATCCACAATCCGTGTCTGGTGCTCCACACATAATGGAAATAAAAATACACCCATTGCGCGGTGATACCTTCACTTCCCCACGCGATGGAGGCGTCAGGTATGCCACCATAACGCCAGAAGGGAAAACTGAAAGTTCGTTCAACACCAGACATAACAGTGTATCGCTCCTTTATCCCTGTAAGCATTTCGATGTCTTCTCGTCCAAGGCGTGCCTTTGCCTCCTCAACGAGTTGAATAAACTCCGCTGATCCAAAGAAAACCCAATTCCCGGCTTTC
Source organism: Chthoniobacteraceae bacterium (assembly GCA_049692655.1). Classification (GTDB taxonomy): domain Bacteria; phylum Verrucomicrobiota; class Verrucomicrobiia; order Chthoniobacterales; family Chthoniobacteraceae; genus DASZPK01. Next base: position 2,822 of record JBAVPB010000443.1, read on the forward strand.
GTGGTTCTAAAGCGAAGAAATCGACACATTAAGTTTAGAACAAAGCGCACGATGGGTCCAAACAGAGCTAAACCAAAATATTTCAGTGTCCTGATAAGCATTTAAAATGACGCATGCTAAACCCTTCATTGGAGAATGGCATCTTGGTAACGACATTCAACGAGAAAAGTTGGATGCGACGCTTGGACTAGAATTTTTTGAGCCAGGCTTGGGTGGCGTACTTTTTTTCGGAGAGGGCCTGGGCGGCTGCCACTTCGCTATCTTCGATCGTCTTTTGCAGGATTTCGTCAGCCAGATTGGCGGCGAGAGTTAGGGCGAATTTGGGGGGCAAACCCAGGATCTGGATGCTGCCTTGGTGAAGGAGGCCGTGCCGGGTGCGGCGCTGGGCGGCTCCGGCGATTTTGCGGTTGTCGAGGAGGAGGTCGGAGGTGACGGGGTTTTCGAAGCAGGCGCGGGAGATTTTTTCGGCGGGCTGGCTTGCGATTTTTGCGGGGAGGCCGGAGCCCTGCATGGTTTTTGCGATTTGCTCGTGGATGAGGCGGTAGGATTCGGCGGTGCTGGATTTTACCAAGGAAAATCCTGCTGGCACCATGAGGGAATAGGTAAAGTCGTCGCCATGGAGGACGACTCCCCCACCCGTCCAGCGGCGGACAAGGTCACGACCGGCGTGCTGCGTTGCAACGGCTTCGTAGTTTTCAAAATAGCCGAATGATGCGGCGGGGCGCTCCCAGCGATAAGACCTCAATATTGGCACGGAACTTTCTTTCAAAATGACTTCATCCATGGCCATATTTACAGACGCAGAGCGGGGCTCCCCATCGAACAGAAATAAAAGTGACTCAAAAAGCGGCATGCGAAAATTGAGGATGATAGTTTCCAATTGCCAATTGCCAATCGAAAGATAGATACTCCACCGGCTTATGGCAAAGGTAGCACTAGGTAAAGGTCTCGGCGCGCTGATCAATCCGCGCGTGGCATCCCCTACGCCCGCGGCGGACGTGGGTGAGCGGGTGCAGCAGATCGGCCTGGAGCGGATCATTCCCACGCCATTGCAGCCGCGCACGGAATTCCGCGGGGAGCGGTTGCAGGAATTGATCGCCTCGATCCGGGTACACGGGATCATCCAGCCGCTGATCGTGCGGAGAAACGGCGACCAATTTGAGCTGATCGCCGGTGAACGCCGCTGGCGCGCGGCGAAGGAAGTGGGGCTGCTCGATGCGCCGGTGATCGTGCGGGAGGCGAGCGACCAGGATGTGCTGGAGCTGGCGCTGATCGAGAATTTGCAGCGGGAAGACCTGAATCCCATCGAAGAAGCGATCGCTTTCTCCCGGCTGGCGCGGGAGTTTGGCCTGAAGCAGGAGGAGATCGCGCAGAAGGTGGGCAAAAGCCGCGCGGCGATCGCCAACAGCATGCGGCTGCTGGAACTTGCAGCGCAGGCACAGAGCTGGCTGACGCAGGGACGGATCTCGGTGGGGCACGCGAAGGTGTTGCTCTCGATCAAATCGCACGATGAGCAGATCCTGATCGCGGAGATGATCATCAAGCAAAACCATACAGTGCGCGCCGCAGAGAAGCTGGTGGCAAAACATTTTTCGAACCAGGGGACGCAAAAGGCGACGCGCAGCGGTTCCTCGAATTCCAGTTCCAACCATGGTCTCACCCCCGCCCTGCTTCATTTGCAGAACCGCCTCCAGCAGCATCTCGCGACGCATGTCTCGCTGCAGCATGGTGAGAAGCAAGGGAGCATCGAAATCGATTATTACGGATCGGATGACCTGCAACGCATCCTGACTCTTCTCGGACTCAAGAGCGATGATATCTAGGCAACGCGCATGGAATGCGCAGGCGGCGGTGCGCCCGGCATTCCGATTTTTATTTCACTCTCTCGTATTCCTCTGCGCGCTGGCGTTGATGGGCGGGTGCGGCCGCACGAAAGCGGGGGCGGACGCCTCTTCGCCCCAGGCACCCGCAGAAATCTGGAAGGAATTCTCGGCGGACAAGGCGTGGGAATTTACGAAGACGCAGATCGAGTTTGGCCCGCGGCCCGCAGGGAGCGAGGCGCTCGTGAAGACGAGGGCATACATCCTGGAGAACCTGCAGAAGGCGGGGTGGGACGTGGAGCAGCAGAAATTCAACGATGAGACACCGCGCGGGCCGGTAGCATTTGTGAACCTGATCGCACGCTTTCCCGCGGCACCCGGCAAACCGGCGGCGACCGACACGCAACAGGTGATCATTGCCTCGCATTACGACACGAAGCTGTTTGACACGATCAAGTTCCTGGGAGCGAGCGACGGGGCATCGAGCACCGGGGCGCTGATGGAGATGGCGCGGGTGCTGGCGCTGGACCCGGCGATGGCGAGGAAGGTGGAGCTGGTGTTCTTCGACGGCGAGGAGGCTGTGGAACAATTCACCACGACAGACGGGCTGTATGGGAGCCGCTACTACGCGCGGCAATTGCGGACTTCGAAGCGCAACGAGCAATTTAAATTTGGCATCCTGTGGGACATGATCGGTAAGAAGAATGTGACGATCACGCTGCCGCCGGATTCCCCTGCCGAACTCGCGAAGGGAATCTTTGAGGCATCGGACGCGCTCAAGCTGCGCGCACATTTTACGTATCTCGACCGGGATCTGCTCGATGACCATATCCCGCTGAATGAATCGCATATCCCGACCATCGACCTGATTGATTTTGATTACATGTACTGGCACACGGCGGACGATCTGCTGGATAAATTGAGCCCGGAGAGTTTGCAAATCACGGGATCGGTGACACTATATTATCTCAAACAACGGCTGGCTAAATAGCCTCCACCCCCCCTTCCCTTTTACCCCCAGAAAGAAAGAGCCGCATGGATTACTTACGGACGATCAACCGTGTGCAACTCAAGCAGATGACCGACGAGAAACGGGACTTTGTACTGATCGACATACTGCCGGCGGAATTCTACGAGGAAGTGCATCTGCCAGGGGCGGTGAATGCGTGTGTTTATGACGTCACCTTTATCGCGGAGGTTGATGCCCTGGTGCAGGACAAGAGCAAAACGATCGTGGTGTATTGCAACGGCGCAACGTCCAAGGCTGGTGACTCGGCGATGCAAAAGCTGAACGCGGCCGGATATACGAACATCTATATTTACAAAGGCGGCACCATAGACTGGCGCCGGGCCGGCAACCCCGTGGAGGGGACGAACACCGACAAAAATTATACTCTCCATGTGGAGGAGAAGGTTTATACGATCGATGTTGCCGAGAGTGTGATGGAGTGGACCGGGCGCAATATCACCGGTGCGCACTATGGCACGATCAATCTCCTCAGCGGGTCGATCCCGATCCGGCGCGGGCAGCCACTGAATGCAACTTTTACGGTCGATATCAACTCAATCGCGAATCTCGATGTGCAGGACCCGGCGTTGAACCGCATGCTGGTGAACCATCTGAAGTCGGACGATTTTTTCGATGTTAAAAAATTTCCCACGGCCAAGTTTGACGCCACCGTGTTCGACCCCATCGCGGGGGCCAAGGCCGGCGCCCCGAATTATGAAGTGACTGGAAAATTGACGATGAAAGGCGTGACCAACGACATCTCATTTTCCAGCGTGGTATCGCTCAGGGAGGATCTCGCGATCACAGCGGAGGCTCATTTTGACATCGACCGCACACTGTGGAACGTGAACTACGGATCGGGAAGGTTTTTTGAAAAACTCGGACGCCATCTCGTTTACGACAATATCTCGCTGCAACTGAAGCTGGTCGCTAAGTAAGCAGGCGGCACGAGTCCCGTGACGATATCATTCGGCCGTGTAGGTATTCCCAACATGGAGCGGCTGACGAGTGCTCTCGCGGGCATCGAACACCACGGGAATGGAGCCTCTTTCCCCTTTTAAGGTGACTCCGACGCAATCCTTGAGGCTGTCCACCTCGAAGTGCAGATGAGGCCCATTGGTGTGCCCCGTGCTGCCGCTACTGCCAATGACATCCCCAGCCCGGACTTTCTGGCCGACTGTGACTGTCACTCCATCCTTGGCCAGTTGGGCATAGAGCGCCACTGTCCCATCGACATGCTTGATCGCGATGAAATTCCCTATGATCGAGTCATTGTCGGAGTATTCGCGGCTCTTCTGGATCTCGATTACGACACCATCCCTCGCCGCGCAGACTGGTGTGCCTTCGGGCATGTCGAAATCGAGCGCAAATGCCCCGTGATGGGACACCACACCACCGTAGCCCTGGCTAAGCAGGTGGGAGGTGCCGTTCTGATAAGGCAGGCGATAGCAGAAATCGGGGTCAACAGGCGGTAGTGCATGGTGCTCCTCCTCTTCTTCCGGCGCTTTCGCAGGCTCCACAGGGGGACGTGCAGGCGCGGTGGGCAGCGTGATATTATATGCACCGGGACGCAACAGTGCCGGCTGTGGCGCTAACTGCGGCACTGGCGATGACGCGGGATTTGCGGCCGTGGTGATGGTGCAGGTAAATGTGGCCGCCCGCTCGCCTTGGTTCTGGATCAATGCCGTCATCATCATGCGATCTCCGGCGAGGCAGCGTTTCGTGACCTTCACCGGCCACCCTTCACTCTTGGCATGCAGGATATTCGAAAGTTGAAGCGTGATCGCCAGGGGCTTGCCGGAGACGTTTTCGGCATAAATCTGGATGACATCTCCATTTCGCTGCTGGGATACCACCACATCCCCTGTAACTGGCGCATCCCCTCCATACGCACAAAAAGGGGACACGACTCCCACGAGCACGATAAACAAGGAAAATAATCTGGCTGTTTGCATACTTTTGCGCGGACAAATATCTACCCACAGTAGCAGATCAGATGCCCCGCCGCTCTTTCCTTGAATTTTTCGGAATCAACTTGCCGTGGATTTCGAATGGGCGATAATAACTGGCAGCAACGTAAAATTGAAAGATTTTGCACTTGCGTTGATTGGTGGCACTGCTTTATACCACGCGACTCATGTTTTGAAAATGGGGATGCACAAGCAGTGTGCATGGACCAACTTTGCATGAAAAAGCCAGTTATTTTTAGTAAGCGCCCGTAGCTCAATTGGATAGAGCGTCTGACTACGGATCAGAAGGTTAGGGGTTCGACTCCCTTCGGGCGCACTGGTTTTGATTGAAATCTCCGCAATCGAGATATTCATCACAACCCGGGCAGAGCAGCCGAAGTTGTTTCGATATTGCAAATCATGACAGCCGGATGTTACATGTGCGCCATTCCAAATAGGTCAGAAACATCGCCATCGCACCATGTCAATCCGCGCATTAAGATCGTATCTTCCAACCCTGTTTTTTTGCAGCATGCTGCTTTTCGTCGTCCCTTGCAAAGCAGACGTCCGGTTGCCGGCATTGATCAGCGACAACATGGTCTTGCAGCAAAAAACAAAGTCCACTGTTTGGGGCGCAGCGGATCCGAATGAAAAGATCACCGTCAAAATCGGTGAAGTCTCCCAAAACATGACTGCAAGCGCCGATGGGCACTGGGCGATGAAATTGCCGCAGCTAAAGGCGGGCGGGCCTTATGAGATGACGATTTCCGGCAGGAACAAGATTGTGATCCACAATGTCCTTGTAGGGGAGGTATGGGTCTGCGCGGGACAATCCAACATGGAATGGAGGGTAAGCGGCGCCAAGGATGCCCAAGCCGAGGTAGACGCGGCGAAATTTCCAAAAATCCGCATGTTCACGGTGGAAAAGAAGACTTCAAATACCCCGGAACCAACCTGTGAGGGAAAGTGGGTGATTTGTGATCCCTCGACTGTCGCCACTTTTTCAGCAGTCGGCTATTTTTTTGGACGGGATCTTTATAATGCGCTGAAAATCCCCATGGGTTTGATTACGAGTGCCAGCGGTGCGACATCCGCAGAGGACTGGATTCCCGAGGAGGGTTTTGAATCCGATCCGGATCTGAAGTCCGTGGTATCCGCGCAAGGCGGTGATCCTGCCATGGCGAAAGAGGAATACAAGAGGCGCTATGCAGACTGGGTCGCCGAGAGCGAAAAGGCCAAGGCTGAAAACGGGACGGTGCCGCCAGAGCCTGCTGCGCCCAAGGCCGCCACGCAATCCCACCCTGCCTCGACATCGTTCAATGGCATGATTTCACCGCTGCTCCCTTACTCCATTCGCGGCGTTATCTGGTACCAAGGTGAATCAAACACCCGGAATGCCCCGCTTTATCGCAAGCTGTTTCCGGCTTTGATCCAAAGCTGGCGGCAATCGTGGGGAGAGGGTGATTTCCCCTTCCTTTATGTACAATTGCCAAACTATCTCCTGAAAAAAACTCTCCCGACGAACAGCGCATGGGCGGAATTGCGCGAGGCCCAACTGATGACTTTGAAATTACCGAAGACAGCCATGGCTGTAACGATCGACATCGGGGAGGACAACCTGCACCCGGCAAACAAGCAGGATGTAGGAGCCAGGCTGGCTCTTGCAGCGAGGGCAAATATCTATGGTGAAGCGATCACCGCATCGGGCCCAGTCTTTACCTCATTGAAAATCGACGGCAACAAGATCGTGCTCAGTTTCAAACAGATTGCCGGGGGCCTTATTGCCAAAGACGGTGAATCCCTGAAAGGCTTTGCGATAGCCGGGGAGGATAAAAAATTTGTATGGGCCGATGCAGAAATTGAAGGCGACAAAGTAGTGGTGCATTCGGATGAAGTGCCAAAACCAGTGGCTGTGCGGTATGCTTGGGCGGATAATCCTTCTAGCAATCTCTGCAACAAAGCGAATCTGCCCGCTTCCCCCTTCCGCACAGACGATTGGTAATGATCACAGCCGGCAACCAAAAATGACCGAGCCAACCCCTGAGCCACAGTCGAAGGATTTCAACAAAAAAGAGGCGCAACCTTTCGGCTGCGCCTCTTTTTATGAGCTT
>JBAVPB010000444.1:0-5541 GCA_049692655.1 Chthoniobacteraceae bacterium
TGGGGACGGCGAGGGAGGGTTCCGCACAGCAGCCCGATGGCGTTGTTCCGCCGTGTCTGCCGGTTTTGCATGAGGTTTCGCCTGTTGTTGCACAGGTTTATTTTTTCAGGGCTGATTTCCAGCCGCATGGTTCCGCGCCTCTCGCGCAGAGCTGCGTCCGTTTGATCTGATTCGGGGATTCTGACAGGTGAGGTGTGCCTTGCTTTCGCAAGGTTTTCACGACTTGTGCAACGTCCATATCCCGAATCCATGAAACTATTCCATCTATCTCTTTTCTGTTTTTTCCTATCCATTTTAGTCCAATACGCAGCTGCGAGCCCAGAGGGCGGGCGGCCTGCCAATCCAGCGCCGTTGTCCCTCGATGAGGTGACGCAGACGGCGCTGGCTAATAATGCATCCATAAAATCGGCGCTCAAGAAATGGAGTGCGATGAAGGCGCGGGTGCCGCAGGCGGCGGCGTGGGATGACCTGAAGATCAACTTCATGGACAAGCTGGACCGGTTTGTCACCGTGCAGCAAAACGCGTTTACGGACCAGGTGGTATCCGCGGAGCAGACTATCCCTATCTCGGGCAAAAACAGGTGGCGCGCCCGGGCGGCGGTCGCGGAGGCGCTCTCGACTTTTGAGCAGGTGCGGAGGCAGGAGCTGGATGTGATCGCCAAGACGCGGGCATCCTATTTCCGGCTGGCGAATATTTGCGCGCAGATCGAGTTGAACCGCAAGAACCTGGTTTCGCTGAAGCAGATCGCGGAGATCAGCCGTTCCCGTTACGAGACGGGCGAGCAAGGGGCGGCTTTTGTTTTCATGGCGGAGAACGAATACAGCAAGCTGATGGAGACGGGGCGCGACCTGGACCAACAGCTCTCGATGGAGCAGACTCAGATCAACGTGCTGATGAACAAGGATGCATTCGCGCCGGTGGGGCAGCCATCATCGGCGGCGACTTTTGAGCCGGTGATTCCATCCGTGGAAAAGCTGCGGGCGCTGACGCTGGAGCATCAGCCCGAGGTGAGGATGGCCGAGGCCAATGTAGAGCAGAAAAAGGCGATCGTGCAGCTTGCGCATCGCGAGTGGATTCCCGATCCGGCGATCACCGTACAGGCGCAGCGGTACAACGGGGCGTCGCAGGGGGTGAGCGAGGTGGATGCGGGTATTTCGTTCCATGTGCCGTGGTTGAACTATCACAAATACGCGGCGGAGATCCATGAGGCCGAGGATGAGCTGGATGCGGCGCAACAGGATTTGCAGCGCGTGCGGATCGAGGCTGTGGGGCAACTGCGGGATGCGCTGGAGAAAGTGGAGACGCAGCATCATCACCTCCAATTATTCCGCGAGAAACTGGTGCCGCAGGCGCAGCAGGCTTTTGAAGCGAGCCGGCTTGCGTACCAGAGCGGCAAGATGAATTTCCAGGACTGGATCATGGCACAACGCAATCTGCGCGACCTGGAATCCATGGCGCGGCAGCACCTGAGCGATTACCAGGTGGCCGCCGCCGAACTCGAATCGACCATAGGAAGCAACCTGACAAATTTTCCAACCAGCAAGGATCCCACACCATGAAATACCCACGCCGTTCATTTTTGCGTCTCATCATCTGCTCATCCAGCGCCGTGATGCTGGGCGCATGCACGAAAAAGCAGGACTTACTGCCGACGAATGTCTCCTATTACACCTGCACGATGCATCCCTCGGTGCATTCGATGGTTCCGGGGAAATGTCCCATCTGCTCCATGGACCTTGTGCCCGTGATGAAAAAGGGGATGGAGGATTCCGGCACGAAGGGTGAGAGCTCCAACGAGTTTGCCGTCCCCGTGGAGCGGCAGCAGCAGATCGGAGTGACCTATGCGGTGGTGGAGAGGCGGGCGCTGCATCGCGACATCCGGGCGGTGGGCGTGGTGGCTATCGATCTCACGCGGCACTGGGCATTTGTCTCGCGGGTCGATGGGTATGTGCAGGAACTTTTTGTGACCTCGGCGGGGGAGATCGTCGAGAAGGGGCAGCCGCTGATGTCGATTTACAGCCCGGACCTGCTCACCACGGAGCGGGAGTTTGTGATGCTGCTCAAGATGCGCGACGAGGCCGGCAGCAAGGAGATGCGCGCGACGCCGGAGAGCCTGATAGCCTCGGCGAAGAGCCGCCTGAAACAATGGAATGTGACCGACGAGCAAATCGCGGAACTGGAGAAAAGCCGGAAGCCGAGCGAGAACCTGACGCTGCGCTCGCCCTTCCGCGGAGTGGTCGAGGAAGTTCTTCCGCATCAAGGCGTGAATGTAAAAACCGGTGACCACCTTGTGGATGTGGCGGACCTTTCGAATATCTGGGTATGGGCGGATTTTTACGAAGACGAACTGTCGCTGTTGCAGCAGGGGCAGAAGGTCAGCGTGACGGCGAAGTCCTTCCCCGATGAAAAATTCGAGGGGGTGATCGCGCTCATCAATCCCTTTCTGGATGAGATGAAAAGGACATCGAAAGTGCGTATCGACATCGCCAATCCGGATTTCAAGCTGCGGCCCGGCATGTATGCCGATGTCGAGCTGGACGTGGACATGGGGGAAGGGCTCTCCATCCCGGTGAGCGCGATCATGCCGACAGGCACGAGGGAGATCGTGTTTGTGGACAAGGGGGAAGGGAAACTGGAGGCACGGGCTGTGAAGCTGGGCGGCAAACTGGGTGAGTTTTACGAAGTGAAACAGGGGTTGAAGGAAGGGGAGCGCGTGGTGGCCAGCGCGAATTTCCTGATCGATGCGGAATCGAAGGTGCAGGGGGCGCTGAAGGACTTTGACGCAACGAGTAATGCGCAGACGGAGGGAGATCAATGATCGAATGGATCATCGAGGCCAGTGCGAGGAACAAGTTCCTGGTGTTTGTCTTCACGGCGTTCGCTTTTTCGGCGGGGATCTATGGGCTGATCCATACGCCGCTGGATGCGATTCCCGACCTGAGCGATGTGCAGGTGATCGTCTCGACGGACTGGGAGGGGCGTTCGCCAGATCTTGTCGAGGACCAGGTGACGTATCCGATTTCGACGAAGTTCATCGCGGCGCCGAAGGTGAAGTTTGTGCGCGGGGAGTCGATGTTTGGGAAGTCGTTTGTGTATGTGATTTTCGAGGATGGGACGGACATCTATTGGGCGCGGTCGCGCGTGGTGGAATATCTGAATTCCGTGCGGGGGTCGCTGCCGGAGGGGGTGAATCCGGTGATCGGGCCGGATGCGACGGGCGTGGGCTGGGTGTATGAATATGCACTCGTGGATGAGACGGGAAAGCATGACCTGGCGGAGTTGCGATCGATCCAGGACTGGAATCTGCGCTATACGCTGGAATCGGTGAAAGGGGTGTCCGAAGTGGCGTCGGTGGGCGGATTTGTGAAGGAATACCAGGTCGATCTCGATCCCAATGCGCTGGCTGCCTACAACATCCCGCTGGGCGATGTGGTGAGCAAGATCAAGGCGAGCAACAGCGACGTGGGCGGGAAGATTTTTGAGGTGGCGACGACGGAGTATTACGTGCGGGGGCGGGGCTATATCAAGAGCATCGCCGATATCGAAAACATCGTGCTGAAGGTCGATCACGGCACGCCGGTGACTGTGAAGAACGTGGGGACGGTGCATCTCGGCGGTGATCTGCGGCGCGGCGTGGCGGAGTTGGATGGCAAGGGCGAGACGGTGGGCGGCATTGTGGTGATGCGCTATGGGGAAAATGCACTCAATGTGATCGACGGGATCAAAAAGAAGATGGAGGAGATCCAGACCTCGCTGCCGGCTGGTGTGCGGATCGTGCCGACTTATGACCGGAGCGATCTGATCAAGCGCTCGATCGACACGCTGCGAGAGAAATTGATCGAGGAGAGCATCGTTGTCGCGCTGGTGTGCCTGGTGTTTCTGTGGCATGTGCGGTCGGCGCTGGTGGCGATCATCACATTGCCGATCGCGATCATCCTTTCCTTTGTGCCGATGTTTTACATGCACCTGACGAGCAACATCATGTCGCTCGGAGGGATCGCGATCGCCATTGGCGCGATGATCGATGCGGCGATCATCATGGTGGAGAATGCGCACAAGGCACTGGAGCATTTCCGCGACGAGCATGGGCGGGAGCCGGACAACCGGGAGCGCATTGATACGATCATCGGGGCGGCGAAGACGGTGGGGAGGCCGCTGTTTTTTTCGCTACTGGTGATCACGGTGAGCTTCATCCCGGTGTTCTCGTTGACGGCGCAGGAGGGACGGCTCTTCAAGCCGCTCGCTTATACCAAGACGTTCTCGATGTTCTTTGCGGCGCTGCTCGGGGTCACGCTGGTGCCGGTGTTGATGACGCTGCTGATCCGTGGAAAAATCACGCCGGAAATACGGAATCCGGTGAACCGGTTTCTCATTTGGGTTTACAAGCCGTTTGTGAATTTCGTGGTGCGCTTCCGTTGGTTTACGCTTGTAATTGCGTTACTTGCAGTTGGCTTGGGTTCGATAGTTCCGCTCACAAATATCTTTTTTAACAATCCATTGCCATTTTACCACTTTGGGAAGGAGTTCATGCCGCCATTGAACGAGGGGACGCTGCTTTACATGCCGACGGCGGTGCCCGGGATGTCGATCACCGAGGCGACGAAGATTTTGCAAATCCAGGACCGGCAGCTCAAGAAGATCCCCGAGGTTGACCGCGTATTTGGCAAGGCGGGACAGGCCGAGACGGCGACCGATCCCGCGCCGATCTCGATGTTTGAGACGGTGGTTTCGTTCAAGCCGCACGAGCAATGGAGGCCGGGGATGACGTGGGACAAGATCATCGCGGAGATGAACGCGAATATGAAAACGCCGGGCATGGCGAATATTTTCTGGATGCCGATCCAGACGCGCACGGAGATGCTCACGACGGGATTCCGCAGCGTGCTCGGGGTGAAGGTATTCGGGCCGGATCTTGGCAAGATCCAGGACGTGGCGATTCAAATCGAAAAGGCGCTGACGGATCTGCCGGATACGCGGAGTGTTTTTGCGGAGCGGACCACGGGCGGGTATTTTCTCGATTTCACGGTGGATCGCGAGGCGGCGGCGCGCTATGGGCTGAACGTGGGCGATGTGAACGATGTGGTGGAAACGGCGATCGGCGGCAAAACGATCACCACCACGGTGGAAGGGCGTGAGCGCTACCCGGTGAATGCGCGGTACGCGCGTGATTTCCGGCAGGACATCGATGCGCTCAAGCGCGTGCTGGTTCCCACGCCCACGGGGGCGCAGGTGCCGATCGGGATGCTGGCGGATATTCGTTACCGGACGGGGCCGCCGAGCATCCGCAACGAGAACGGGCAGCTCGTCGGGTTTGTATTTGTGGATCTGACCACGACCGATATCGACGGCTATGTGCGGAAGGCTTCGGAGCGGATCCGCGAGCGTGTGCAATTCCCGCCCGGGTATTCGATGCAATGGGCGGGGCAGTTTCAATATCTCCAGGAGGCGGAGCGGCGCTTGAAGGTGGTGATCCCGTTGACGCTGCTGATCATCTTCATGCTGCTCTACCTGAATACGCGGTCGGTGGTGAAGACGTTCAT
>JBAVPB010000445.1:0-10922 GCA_049692655.1 Chthoniobacteraceae bacterium
AGTTGAAGGGCTTTGTAAAAGCGATGCTGCAACCGGGTGAGACGAAGAGTGTGGAGGTTCTGCTGTCCGGCGACGCGTTCGCGTTTTGGAGCACGAAAGCGAATGGGTGGGTGATCGAGGAGGGGGAGTTTGTGATTGAGGCGGGGACGTCTTCGCGGACGATTGTTTGCGTGGAGCAGGTTTCTATCACGCCAGCGGATTTTTAATTATTTTTGGGCAGTTTTTCACAAATCGACATAAATCGCCAGATGTCCCAAATCCTGTTTTACTGTTAAACATCTAAAATTCGCATGCTTCGGTTCGTTAGGATGGCTAAAGTTGCTCACGCCAACGGTAAACACGGTTTGCACCCTTTATGACCTTTCGCTTAGTCAAATCCACGACGAACTTGTCCCCCTTTTCGTTCAGAATCTCTAGATTCCCTTCCGCGATCTTCAAAGACGTAATGAAAACATCTTGGACATCGCTTTCCGCCCCAGAGTATTTTATCTCATAAATTTTCAGTTTCCAGAGCAACTTATCCGTCTTCAAATTCGTTGCTTCGATATACCCCCCATTTTGCTTTGCCCCGATATCCAACCTCCAATGGGGCGCCGAGTAACTGACTCCGTGAAATGTGATGGGCAGCACCTCCTTGGGAGCCTCACGCTTCGCGCTAACGACTCCACCTCCAGAACACAGAATGACCATTAGGAACATGACTTTTAGTTTTTTCATGGCGTTTATCGCGATCATCACCTTTACGGATGACCTCTTTTTCTTGGAGCAAGGGTAACGTCACCGATCCGCACGATTTCATGTGAGTATCCAAGCAACGGAGGGCGTATCCACGGCACCTGAGCCGTCGTATAGCCATCTTTTGAAATTATCAAAAAAAGACGCTGGGTTGTGTATCCGGCACTCAAAAAGCTAAACTGTTTTCCTGAGCCTTCCACCGTAATGAATTCTCCCTTATCGTCCGATGTCGTTGCCGTCCCGATGTGTCCCCGAACCATGAGGTGAGCACCTGAAATCGGTGCGCCGTTGCGGACGTCAACGATTCGGCCTTTCGTCGGAGGAATAGGTACTGTCTCGACCATTGGAAATGGAATCAAGCCTCCGCAGCCCGTTAATAAGAACGAAGCAATGGTTCCGTAGGTTATATGAGCTGCCAAATTCTTATTCACGCTTGTTTTCTTGTAAATGGGGCTATTTACGATTGATACCCACACGCCGTCGCGGGCGATTGTTTGTGTAGAGTCTTATTCGTGGAGGGATACAACAAAAAGATCAATTATTGTATATACTTGGAACTGACCCGTGTTAAGCGTGCCTCACTCGCAGCGGCATACTCATCGGCGTAAACTTCATCAACTGTCTTTGGATTGAAAATATCTGTCGGATAGAGAAGACGCATTCCCGAAAAATAAATGGGAAACAAAACTTTTACGAATACCTTTTTTGGCACCGCCCATGCGTTGCGACAGCGGGCACAACCACTTACAGGGTTGGGGGAGTTTTGTATTTCGTCCCAGGGTAGCCTCGCGGCTCGGCAACCCTGGGCTGTAGGATGGAACGCCTTTGGCGTTCAAGATATAGATGCTCGTTCAGACCAGAACGTTTAGATAAATAGTGTAGCCGTTGAAAAAGTGCGGCTTCGCCGGTATTGTCCCATCGCGCCCGGAGGTCGCGATCCACCATTCCGTGGCTACGTCTTTATTTGATTTGGTCTAAATGCGATTTTTACTCCGGCGTGGTGACTTCGCGGACGTAAACGTTGATGGTGCCGTCCTTGGCGCGCTCGACGTCGCGGACTTCGAAGGGGCGCTGGGCGTCGCGGTTGATGGTGGAGCCCTCGGCAGGAGGTTGGTAGCCGGCGGGGAACTCGACGAGGATACGGGTGGAGCTGCTGCCGGAGTGGTCAAGCGGGTTGATGTTCGAGAGGAGGCCGCCTTTTGAGCGCAAGACGGCGCGGTTTTCGCCGGAGGCTGTGACGGTGAACTGGCCGCTCAAATAGAGCCGCTCGCCGCTGACGCCACGGTCAGCCATATCGGCGGCGTCGGTTGCTTTCACGAGGCGGCCGCGGGGCATCTGGCCGGGGTGGAATACTTTCCATGAGCCGCCTGTGGTATTCACTCCAGGGGTGGCCCTTGCCTCGATGAACGGGGTCAAGGCTACGCCGGGATGATCGACTGCGGCTGAGGGAGGCGGTGTAGAAGGAGGCGTTGCGGGCTCAGGCGTGGGGGTGGCGAAAGGCTTGAGCGGGACTGGTGAATTTTGGGCCAGGGTGGTAGGAGCAATGCGAGCAGGTGTGGGGGTCGCCATGACTGGAGGAGGCGTTTCCTGTGCGAGTAGAGGGGCGGGTGTGGGCGAAATTCTTGAGACAGGCGTTGCGACTGCGACGACGGGGGCTGGCTTTGGTGTGGGGGCGGGTGTTTCCTCCGGCGGAGGAGGCGATGGGAAAGGGGTGGAGACCGCGACTGGAGGCATCACGCGCACCAACTCGGGACTGGCGGGCGAAGCGGCGGGAGTTGGCTCGGAATTGGGGTCGGAATTTGATGCTGTTGTATTGCCGGAGACCGGAGCGACAGGGGTGGCTGCGGCGTACACTTTGCCATCGGACGGGAGGACGGAGGATTTTATAATGGGGACCCCGCCTTCGAGATGGAGCTTTGTCGGTGGCTCGAGGCTGAAGCTGCCACTGCCTTCCTTCAAGGCGTAGGAGCCGTAGAGGAGGGGGACGGCGGTCAATTGCAGGCGGCCATCCTCAAGCTTCTCGACGTGGATGATAGCGGAGAGGTCGAGGGTCTTTTCCAATTTGATATCGAGGCCGGGGGTGAGCATTTTCAGCAGTTGCGGGACGGTCGAGGAATCGGCGGTATAGACGTGCTCCATGATGACCTGCGGATACTCGGAGGCGCGGGCCAGGGCGACCACGCCGGGGGAGAAAATATTGTCGGACTTGAGCGCGTAGGAGTTGATGATGGAGAAGCGGCCGATGATGTAGGGGACGAGTTTTTTGGTGTCCTGGTAGTTGCGGATGTATTCGCGGAGGAGCTCGCCGTTCTCCTGTGCGAGCTGGGCCTCGGGCATGAGGGAGTATTTCTCGTAGAGTTTCTGCGGGGTGAGGAACTCGCCCTGCGGGGCGGCAGTGAGGTCGAAGCGCTTGGGGGGATCGAGCTTCTTGAGCTTCATGAGGATCTGGTAGCTCCTGGGATTCTCCGGGTGGGAGATGACGTAGAAGCTGCCGAGCCAGCAGGCGAGGGCGAAGCCGATGAGGAGGAGGATGAAGACCGTCCATGCAAAGAGGTTGTCGTGGCCGTGGGCACCGTGGTCGTAATCGCGCCTGAAAAAATCGTCGTCCATTTAGTGAAGTGTGGAAAGGGAACGGAATAGCAGAGGGTTGGTGAGGGTTGGCAAGGGTTGATTAGCCCTGTCAAAAGCGGTCGTCAGGAAGGGACGCGCAATGATTTGTGTGGAAGACGGGGTTTTCACCATTTCACCAAACAGGCCCGATTTAGTGTGCTGCGCTTTCCGGGGCATTGGCCGCCTCGAAGGAGGTGCCGCAACCGCAACTGCGCTTCGCGTTCGGGTTATTGATCTTGAAGCCGGCGCCGGCGAGGCCGTCGGCGTAATCGATGACGGAATCGCGCAGGTAGCCGGCGCTTTCGGAGTCGATGAAGACCTGGACGCCGTCGCGCGCGATGACCTCGTCGCCTTCGTGTTTGTCATCGAATGACATGCCGTACTGCATGCCGGCGCAGCCGCCCTGCTCGACGAAAATGCGGAGTCCTTTGCCAGTCTCGCCGGGGTGTTCCTGCATGAGGACCTGGAGTTGCTTCACTGCGGTGTCGGTGACGGTGATCATTTGATGTGGGTAAAGTATCGAATCGCGGGGGTGAAGTCAAACGGTGGGAATGGGGGGTGATGTTGGTGCGCCCGTGGGAGAAAAGTGCGGCTTCGCCGGGTTTTTCGCATCGCGCTTGGAAATCGCGATCCACCAACGCTGGCGCGTTTATTTGCTTGAGCAAAAAGTTGACTGTTTTGCGGGAGTGCGGGAGTCTAGAGCGTGTGATGCACTTTGATCTGCGATTCAAGGGAGGATTGTGTCGCCCTTACAGGGCTGGAGAAATTTTAGGAACGTCATTCCTGGGGCTTCACCCCAGGCTATCACATTACACCCCGTTGGGGCTGGGAACAAAGTGCATGACACGCTCTAAACTTCGGAGGTTCCCCCAATTATGAATGATCGCATTGAAAGACGTGTCGAGCTGAAGGCGCCGGTGTCGCGGGTGTGGCGGGCGCTGACGGATGCCGAGGAATTTGGTGAATGGTTCCGGGTGAAGCTGGATGGGCCGTTTGTGGCCGGGCAGGCTTCCTCGGGGCATATGTTGTATCCCGGCTATGAGCATATCCGGTGGAATGCCGTCGTGCAGACCGTGGAGCCGGAGCGGCTTTTTTCGTTTACGTGGCATCCCTATGGGATCGATCCGAAGGTGGATTACTCGAAGGAGACGCCTACGCTGGTGGAGTTCCGGCTGGAGAAGAGTGAGGGCGGGACGCTGCTGGTGCTGACGGAGTCGGGATTTGACAAGGTGCCGGAGGAGCGCCGCGCGAAGGCATTTGAGATGAATGAGGGCGGCTGGACGGAGCAGATGAAGAATATCGAGAGCTTCCTCGCCAAAGAGAATGCTGCACGATGATCGCTGAAGGCGTGCAGCGCGACTACGGGAATCCGTTGCTGTCCTTTGAGATCCCAGGGGACGAGGCGCGGGGGATGTATTTTTCCAAGAAGGAATACGTGCCGGAGGTGCTGCCGACTTTTGCCGAGGTGCGCGACAAGCTGCCGAACCCGATCATTGATGGGCGGCCAGAACTGGCGGCGATGTATTGGAAATGCTGGAATCTCGCTTTCAAGAATCTGCTGCAGCCGCCGGCGGGGTCGCCGCTGGTTTCCAATTTTTTCGATGCCGCGTTCAATGGAAATATTTTCCAATGGGACACCATTTTCATGATGATGTTTGCGCGGTATGCGCACAGCCAGTTTCCCGCGATCCAGTCGCTCGATAACTTTTACTGCCGTCAGCACACGAGCGGATTCATCGCCCGGGAGATCACGCGGCAGAGCGGGAGTGATTTTTTTTACTGGGGGCCGGTGCATATCGTGAATCCGCCGCTGTTTGGCTGGGCGGAGGTGGAGTCGTTCCGGCTCACGGGAGACAAGAGCCGGTTTGCGGCGGTGCTGCCGGTGCTGGAAAAATACATGGCGTGGCTGGAGTTGCCGGGAGATGCGGGGGACTACAATCTGCACGAGGATTGGATCGCGTACGGCCACCGCGCGGCGGGGTCGATGCATAATCTTTACTGGAATACGCCGCTCGGCTGCGGCATGGATAACTCGCCGCGCGGGGGCAATGGCTGGGTGGATATGTCGTGCCAGATGATCATGCAATACAACGACATGGCCACCATGTGCGACGAGCTTGGGCTGCCGGAGAAGGCGGCCGATTTTCGCAAGAAGTCGAAGGATATCGGCGAACGGGTGAACCGGTGGTGCTGGCATGAGACGGATGGCTTTTACTACGACGTGAAAAACGATGGGACGCCGTTCAAGGCGAAGACCTCGGGCGGGTTCTGGCCGATGATCGCGGGGATCACGAGCAAGGAGCAATCGGACAGGCTCGTGGAGCATTTGAAGAATGAGAAGGAGTTCTGGCGTCCGTTTGTTTTTCCGACGCTGGCGGCGGATGAGAGTTTTTACGAGGCGGATGGGGGCTACTGGCATGGCGCGGTGTGGGCGCCGACGAATTTTGTGATCATCAAGGGGCTGGAGCAATGCGGGTATGAGGAATTCGCGGCCGAGGCGACGGAGAAGTATCTCGCGGCGATGGCGGTGGTGTTAAAAAACACGGGGACGGTGTGGGAGAATTACGCGCCGGAGGAGCCGCTCTGCCCGGGGATACCAGCAAAGTATGATTTCGTGGGGTGGACGGGGATCGGGCCGATCGCGATGCTGATCGAGAATATGCTGGGGTTCCGATGCGATGGGGTGCGGCATCATTTGACGTGGCGCCTGACGCGCACGGACCGGCATGGGATCGAGCGGCTGCATCTGGGCGAGGCGACGATTTCGGCGGTTTGTGAGGAGAGGGGGAATGAACAGGCGCCGGCGAAAATTGCGATTGAGACGGACCGGGCGTTTGAGTTGACAGTGGTTACAGGAGGTGGGGAGAGGAAGTTTGAGGTTCCGGTGGGAAGGTCGGAGCTGGAGATTTTAACAGGAGAAAAGATTTAACAGGAGGAAACGGAGAGAACGGAGGGGGGATTTTTAAGGGCGGAGGGATGAGGGCGGAGGGCGGAAATGGGGAGTCTCTTGGGCGTCCGTAAAGAGTTGAAAGTTCAACATTGAACATTCGCGTTGATTTAGGAGCTGCCGATGAGGACGCCGGCGGCGAAGACCAGGGCGCCTCCGAATGCGATCTGGATGATGGCGGAGGTGAGGGGGGTGTCCATGAAACGGTGGCGGACCCAGGAGATGACGCCCAGCTCGATGAGGACGACGATGACGGCGACCCATGTGGCGGTGTGGATGTTTGGGATGAGGTAGGGGAGCGTGTGGCCGAGGCCGCCGAGGGCTGTCATCGCGCCGCAGACGAGGCCGCGGGCCCAGGGGTGGCCGCGACCGGTGAGGCTGCCGTCGTCGGAGAGGGCTTCGGCGAAGCCCATGCTGATGCCTGCGCCGACGCTGGCGGCCATGCCGACCTGGAACGTCTGGAGGCTGTGGTGCGTGGCAAATGCGGCGGCGAAGAGCGGGGCGAGCGTGGAGACGGAGCCATCCATGAGGCCGGCGAGGCCGGGCTGGACGATTTGGAGGAGGAAGAGGCGCTTTTGCTGGGCGGATTCGTCCTCACTCATTTGCACGGTGCCGATGCGCTCGGCCTGGTTTGCGTGGTGGCGCTCCTCCTCGATGAGGTCGCCGAGGAGCTGGCGGATGCCTGTGTCGGTGGTGCGTTTTGCGGCGGCTTCGTAGAAACTGATTGTCTCGAGTTCCATGAGCTCGGCTTGTTTTTGCACGGCTTTCAGGCCGAGGGGACGGACGAGCCAGACGGGGCGGCGAGTGACGAAGCCGCGGACGTTTTCGCGGCGGATCATCGGGATATGGTCGCCGAAACGGGTGCGGTAATGCTCGAGGAGGCGGTGGCGATGCAGATCCTCCTCCTTCTGGAGATCGAGGAACATGGCGGCCTGGGTGGGGTGGGCTTCCCTCAGGCCATCTGCGAAATCGGCATAGATGCGCGAGTCGTCCTCCTCGAGGGAGATGGCGAGGGCGAGGACTTCTTTTTCCGTCAGGCTTTCAAAAGTGCGCATGCGTGTCTATCCTTGCGGCTGGATTTAAACAAATCAACCATCACAATGCAATCGCACAGCGTCAGAGGTTAAATGGTTAAAAATGTGGAATTGTTAAACGGTGGCGTTCAGTATAATTTTAAGTCACAACGTAATCGTACAAGCAGGTAACATTATGAAAATATCCATCGGCTCCGACCACGCGGGATTTCTTTACAAAGAACAGATCAAGAAGCTGCTCGAAAGCCTCGGGCACGACGTGAAGGATGTGGGGACGAACAGCACCGATCCGGTGGATTATCCGCTCTTCATCCGGCCCGCAGCGGAAGCAGTGGCGAGCGGGGAGTGTGAGCGCGGAATCGTGCTCGGCGGCTCGGGAAATGGCGAGGCGATCGTGGCGAACAAGGTGCATGGGGTGCGATGCGCGCTTTGCTGGAGTTCCGAAACGGCGCGCTGGGGGCGGGAGCATAACGACGCGAATGTGCTGTCGATCGGGGAGCGGACGGTGCCGATCGAGCTGGCGCTTGAGATTGTGAAGATCTGGCTGGATACGCCGTTTGCCGGGGGGAGGCATTTGGCGCGGATCAAGGAGATTGAGCCGTAAGTTATGGGTCCTGATATTGAGTTCCTGGCTGGTTGCGGGATAATGACGAAATCCGAATGACGAAAGAATGACGAAGTCTTAAGCCCGAATCCGCACCTCTCATTTATCCCCCAGAACTTGAAGACGAAATTTATTTTTTCGGGAGTTGTTTTGATTCTCTGCCTGCCGCTGTGTGTTGCGGTAGGCTATATTTGTAGTCTCTACGTTCCGCGGGAGTATTATTCCAAGGTGATGATGGAGATTTATCGGAGTGAATATCGTATCGGAAAATCGGAGGATGACAAAGAAATCAGGATTCTCGATGAAGCGGATGTTCAGAGCCAGTTTCAAGTCATCCGCAGCGGCGAAGTGATTTTTCCTGTCATTGATGAATTGCTAGTCGGCAAAAAGTGGATGATCCAATCCGAGCCTCTTTCAAAAGAGCAGCTTTATTCCCGGCTTATGAAGATGATTGTCTTGCAAGAGGTGCCAAACAGGGTGCCTTACTACGGCAGCGCTTTTATTGAAATCGGTGTTTACGACGGTGATCCTCAAGAGGCGGCCAATATTGCAAATACAATTGCGATACAATATCGAAAAAAGCGAATCATAGACAATGAACTGACGTTCACTCGCCTCTTAACCGAACTAAAGGGCGAAGTGGAAAAGCAACGCAAGAAAGTGGAAGACGCAAAGGCGGAGGTTTTGAGGTTCTGGCGAAAAAATCAGACCGATGTGAAAGCAGGTGAGCCTTACCTTGATCGGCCGATAGGCGATGTTTATGCGCAAGAGAAAGAAGCACGGGCGCGTGTGGCCGAGTTGGCGGCTGGATTGGACCAAATCGCCAAGATGACGCCGGATGAGATGACCGAAAACTCGGTGCCGTTGCTCAATCTTGTATCGGTGATGGATGCAAAAATTCTTCCTGAGTACCAGAACGTAAAGGCACAGGAGGCAACCCTTACCAATGCCGGCGTAGGGGAGGATGATCCACGGCTCAAAGATTTGCGCGCCCGTGAAGAGGCTTATAGAGAACGGCTGAAGATACGGATCGAGACGCTCAGAAAAAATTTAACAGCCCGTTTGCAAATCGCACGGCAAGATTTGAATGTCCGCGAAAGAGATATCAAGGCCATCGAAGAGCAGTCGCTCAATCCGAATAGCAATGATTCTGAGTTTCTTAATGCCAGGAAAAAATATTTTGAAGAGAAAAAGAAGCTGGATGATGCCGAGACTCGTTACGCGACGCAACGGATGGAAACAGCAATTCGCTTCCAACCCGTGAAGATTTGGGAAAAGGCGGAACCTGCGGATGTGTCTTCGCGTCCTAATGTTCCGATGATTCTGTTGTTTGCCTCCGGGGTTGGGTTGCTCTTTGCGATTCCAGGTGCGGTTCTTCTGGTTGTCGGGCTTTGCATGAAGGATTCACCAAACGGTCGAAGGGGTTAGATTTCCGAATATGCCTCCTGATTCATCATCGATCCGGGACAGGGGAACGAAAATGATCAGGCGGGGAGTTTGTCTGATTTTGTGTCTGCCGCTGTGTGTTTTATTGGGCTATGTAGGAAGTGGATTTCTGCCTAAGGTTTATTATTCCAAGGTGACGATGGAAGCGGAATCAGATCACTTCTGGACTGATAGCTTTGATGGCGATAAGTCGAAGCGTGAAGCGAGATTCGTGTCACACATCTTTCAGACCATCCAGAGCAAGGAAGTGCTCTATTCTGCGATCCATGAATTAAATCGTACGAAAAAAGGGTCTCTTGGGGCACAACAGCTTTCCGAGGTGGAGATTTATTTCAAACTGCTTAAAATGATGGAAATAAAAACACTGCGTCATACCGATCTCATCGAGATTGGTGTTTACAGTCGTGATCCGCAGGAGGCTGCTGATATTGCGAATGTGATCGCGATGGAATACCGGAAGAAGCGTATCGAGGATAATGAGAAAATATTTGCCCTTAATTTGATGCAATTAAAGGATGAGTTGGAGAATCAGCGGAAGAAGATGGAGGAGGCCCGGGTTGAGATGACAAGGATCCGGGAGCGCGATAACATCGATGACCCTACTCCCGAAAAAATGGATCCGGAGGCCAAGAATTTCAGCGAGGAATATCTCTCTGCGAAGAAGAAGTATCTCGAGGAGAAGCAACTGTTTGATTCCGCCGAGAAACGTTATCTGACGGAGAGAATGGAGAGGCAAATCAGTTATCAGCCAGCGAGAATTTGGGAGAAAGCAGAGCCAGCAAAAACTCCTGTGTATCCGAACATGCTGATTGTGGTGCTTATCTCCACGGGTATTGGGTTAATTTTTGCGATTCCTGGCGCAGTGTTGGTCTGGAAGGGGCGTCGGATGATGGAATCAGTCAGTGGATCTATCAAAAAAACACGCTCTCAGAGGTTTTGGCGGGTTGTTTTCTGGGCAATTGTTGCCGATGCTATTTTAGCGGCGGGTTACTCTCTATGGACTTTACGCGACCTGTATGAAATCGAAACCGGAATGGATGTCAGTCGTTCCCGGCTGGCCGGTAGTTTTGATGGGGTGAGTACGCTTTGTTTTATAATGATCCTGGTATTGGTTTTAGTGCTTTTGGCGCCTCCGGGTTATCGCTTGCTTCTCCGTGGTTTACATGGGAAAAAGGTCGGGTAATGAATTGTCGTATCTAAAAAGATGCAACCCCTTTGCGGTTGACCCAGGGTAGGCGCTCCTGCGTCGCGTCAACCCGTGGGCTATAGGATGCAACCGCGTTGCGGTAGGGGAGAATCCATAAAACTACAAATCCAAAGATACCGGCAGAGCCGCATACACAATCCTGTAAATCTTGTCTTTAAATTCTATTTGGCAGGGCTTCCGGAGATTTGCGGCACAGTTTTTTCCACCACATACAGTAGCCGGTGATGACCTGGATGGCGAGCATGAGGCTGGAGAGGGACATGAGGATCTTGGTGGGGTAGCCGTAGATGTCGCCGGTGTGGATGGCGCGGTTGAGGTTGATGATGCCGGCTCCGGCGG
>JBAVPB010000446.1:0-9482 GCA_049692655.1 Chthoniobacteraceae bacterium
AATGTGATTGTGCAATGGGGACGAGGGGATGATCCGGTGCCGGTGGAGGAGGAAATGGCGGAGGCTTGGACGGGTTTCAGTGTGCAGGAAATTGAGAGCAGTGAGATGATGAAAATGAAGGCGTGAATAATCCGCCTCCACAGTGATAGACTCCCCTCACGATGAACGATTTATTCGTAACGTTGCTGCTTGGGCATGTGATCGGGGATTTCTTTCTGCAACCGAAAGCGCTCGCGGTGAAGAAGGGGGCCAGCAATCTGTTGTGTTCGATTCACGTCGCGATCTACACGATTTCCATCGTTGCCGTTACCCGGAATATCCATTTCTCGTGGATTGTGTTTGTTTATGGGAGCCACTGGGTGGTGGACAGGTTCAGTCTGGCTGATAAATGGCTGCAACTCATCCATAGCCGGGATCTGCCGGGATTCGTCGAGCACGGGCATCTCGATATCCCAGACCTAAAAGATGAAACAGCGGAGATGTCCAAGAGGATGAACTACAGAATTCTGCGGGGGTCTTTCAGCGCCATTGTTTATGTGGTGGTGGACAACAGCATGCATCTGTTTTCATGTATTATTTTTACAAATGGCTTTTTGTGAAATGAGGGGCATGAAACTTTTCATTCATTCCATGTTCCATGCCGGAAGCGCGGGAGGAGTCCGGATTTTCCGGAGGGGGGTGTTGTGTTTTGGGTTAGTGGTTGTGTTGTGTGCGCGGGGATGGGCCGGCGATGCAGGGCGGTCGGAGGCGAAGTTGCCGGCGGATATTTATCCGGTGAGTGCTTTTGCGGTGCCGGTGACGGAGAGCGCGGGATTGCAGCAGGCGCTGGATGCGCACCGCGTGGTGCGGCTGATGCCGGGCGATTACGGGCCGGGGCCGGTGACGTTGCAGAGCGGCCAGCAGATGTACGGGCTGCCGGGGACGAAGCTGGGACAGATCATCATCGAGCCAGGTGCGACGGGGGCGCTGGTGAGCGGTGTGCAGGGGAATGTGGTGTTTCCCGCATCGGACAAGGTGACGCGGGGCAACACGCTGCTGCGAATATACGGGGCGATCGTGGTGCAGGGAGGCTCGTTGGAGGAGAATCTTTTCGTGGACAGCCGCGCGGTGGATATCGATGTGACGGCGGGCGGTTATCTGAGAAACAATCGCTTCATCCGCGCGCCGGGACAGCTCCAGGGGCATGCGATGTTGAGGTTTCGCGCAACTCCGGACCGGCCTTCGACGGGCAATGTGTTCCTGTGGATGAACTCGGGTGGCAACGAAGGGCCGACGACGGACATCACCGGTGTGCCGGAGCTGACCATTGCGGTAGTGGATGCGGAGATGTGGAGTTTCAAGATGAAAGAGGCGACCGCGTTGTTTGTCACCGGCCCGATGCAGCGGCTGAACCTTTTTGCCGTGCAAGGGGGGCGATACGATGCGGACCCGGAGTTCCGCAAGCAATTCGGCCTGGTGGATTCCGCCGCGAAGGAGGTGCGGGTTTACGGACTGACGTGCAGCTACCGGGGGCAGGCGCCGGATACGCTGCCCGCGAAGATCGTGTTGCAGGAGGGGAATGAGCGTTCGCTCTTTGCGGATTGCCTGCACTACAGTTACTCGCTGCCCTCGACGAATATCCTGAACGTGCGCGCTTTTGAACGGCCATTGAGCGCGGCCAAAACAGTGCCGACGCCTGTTATCACACCGGATGCGGGGCCGATCGCGGTCGAGCCAGCGGGAGCGGAACAGATACAGCAGGCGGCGCTCAGGGATATGATCCTGCAGACGGGCCGCGAGATGGTCCCTTGGGAAAGACCGGTTTTTGATGCGGCTCCGAACCCTGCCGGTGAGAATTGGGCCAAGTACGTGAGGGACGCGCCGGATCAGACGCAGATCCTTCAGGGCCGGCTGGACAAGGAGGGGATGGTGGTGTTGCCAGCGGGGAAATATTACATCTCGGCGCCCCTGCGGATCAACCGCAACAAGGGGCTGATCGGGTCGGGGATGGACAAGACCGTGATCATCGCAAAGGACCCGGGTATGAGCATGTTCGTTTACGATGCGCAGGGAGATACCCGCGGGATTACCCTGGCCAATGTGACGCTTCAAGGGGGGCGGGTTGGTGTGGATCTGAGGGGTGAGGACATCGTGAAAAATCCGCTTTCATATACATTTCTCTCGCACATCACGTTCCGGAACATGAGCGAGGCGGGAGTGTATGTGGATATGCCGGGGACTGAGACGACATCGTTGGACAACAATCTCATTTCCTGCTGCAACTTCGTGCAGTGCGGCTCGGGGTTGAAACAGCGCGCCGCCAGGCAGGGAGGCTGGGGTTTCATCGACAAGCTCGTGGTTTACCGGTGCCAGTTTCTCCAGTGCGGCATGGGTATTGATTTCCCGGCGGGCCGCACCAACAACGCGTGCTCGTATATCGAGTGTCTTTTCAAAGGGAACACCATGGCGGCTGCTAAACTGTGGCACAATGCGACGACCTCATTTGCCAATTGCGACTTCATCGACAACGTGGGAAACCCGGTGGTTGCCAGCGATGATCTCGTCTATTTTCTAAGCTGCCATTTCCAGGCTGGAGGCGGGGCGTTGAGCCTGCTGCCTTCGAGGAGCTGTGCCGAGGGATGTGTATTTGAGCCGGGGGCTTCGACCACGGCTGTGATCGTGAAGGATCCGTCGCAGAACCATTTCTACAACTGCACGGCGCGGATGCCGGCTGGGCAGTTGAAGGACGCGCTGCTGCTCAATAATGAGTTCGCCGGGCAGGCAGACCTGAGCCAGGTGGCTGCGTATGTGCGGGGAGGCGCGCTGTCCGTATTAGTACCGGGAGTTCCGCAACCCGGGCCGCAGATTCTGGTGACGGGGATTCCCGGGCATGGCGCTGGGCAGGACGGCCAGAAATTAGCTACAGGGATGTCGCTCATGACTTCTCCAAGAAGCCTGGATCTTGTGGAAAAGTGTCAATAGTCAACGGGCTGACCCTGAGGACGAACAGCCTGTTTTACCCCACATTGTGGATAACAGCGGAGGCTGTTCCTCTGTATGTAATGTGTATCCTTGTTCTTGAGGCGGGGGTATTGATACGTGATGTTTACACAGTGATTTCCTGTCCTAGCGGGAATTTGTCTGATGATCCCCTACTCCCCTATGATGAAATATTTTGCCATGCTCATGCTGGCGCTCGTGGTTGTGATGCCGGTTTCGGCGGCAGTGAATGAACCGTGGACCGAGGATGATTTTACGGAGGTGTCGTCTGCGTCCTCGCCTTATGTGGCTTATGCGCTGCGCCAGAGCGAGGGAGGGGTGAGCATGCTGGTGGATGTGGCGCGGATCGGAGCGACTAGTGGCGCGCCGAAGATCGAGGTAGGGTTGAGCGCGGCGAGGAAGGTGATTCTCAACCAGGCAAATGCGCGGGTGCTTCCGACCAGTGATGCAGCCATCGTGCGCTATGCGTTTACGATTCCCGCCAAGGCGCTGGTGGGGCAGCCTTCGGACTGGGATAAATTGCGCATGGGTTTTGCGGTGGCGTGGCCGGGCGGGCCTTCGGGCGCAGACAGGCAGCGGGAACGCTTTTTGTGTTCCGTGACGGGGGCGACTTTTGATGCACTTTCGGCTGATCCACAGGACTGGCAGCCGTTTGATCTCAAGGAGCATGACGCTGCCGTGGCCAATCACAAGAAACGCATTTTCGTCGATTTCGACCAGCCTGTGGATGGAAAGGCGAGCATCGTGATCGACGATGCGCAGGGGCACCGCGTCCGCAATCTCGTGTCGGGACAGCCGCTCACGAAAGGGCCCCACCGGATCGCATGGGATGGGCTGGACGATATCGGGAACGTGGTTGCGCCGGGCTCGTATAGTTGGAAGGCGATCTCGCACGAGGGGATCACCCCGCACTATCTCTTCTCGTTTTACAATGAGGGGAAACCGCCATGGAGGAACGGCACGCCTTCCAGCAACTGGCTGGCGGACCACAGCAATGCGGTGGCGGCAGCGGCTTTTGGCAGCCATGTCTATCTCGGCGCGCCGATCGCGGAATCGGGACAGAACGTGGTGCAACTCAACCTGCAAGGGGAGGAGACAGGCCACCTCAATTTCCCTACGCTGGTCGGTGTGGGAAAACTTTTCCTGCTCGCGGATGCAACCGGCTTCTACGCGGTGATGGAAGGGAATGCGCCGTACGATCCGTATCATGACCTGCCGGATGGGAGCTGGGAATTGCGCCAGCCGCTCAATGTGATGCATTGGGACAACAACGCGCAACTGCTGAAGTACGACGGCCCGCGCGGCGAGAAGGTGGTGACGAACAACATCTACCACGGCACGGGTGTGGAAAAAAAGAACGCCGGCCTGCCGCCTCCAGACAACCTCGGGGGCGCCGCGCTCTTGAACGGCCACCTCTATATTTCCCTGAGAAAAGAAAAGCGCATTACGATTTTGAATGCGGCGACGGGAGCGGATGAAGGGGAGATCAAGATGGACGCCCCGGGATTGATCGCGACGGACGGGAAGGATTTTCTCGTCGCATTTACCGGCAAGGACCTTGTCAAAATCGATCCGGTGAGCCATGTGGTCACGCCGCTCTTTACTCCGGGCCTGAGTGCGTTGCCGGAAACTGGCGACCCGGAAGTGCCATTCTACGGATTTCTCGGAGCAAATCCCACGGGCATGGCTGTCAGCCCCATGCATGAGATTTTCATGTCCGACAACGGCGTGGACCAGAACGTGAAAGTCTTCAGCGCGGATGGCAAATTGCTCCGCGGGATCGGCAAAAAAGGGGGACGTCCGCTCAACGGCGCCTGGGATGGCAGCGGCATGTATCGTCCCCACGGCATCGCGCTCGACCAGGAGGGGAAACTGTGGGTCACCGAGACAGACACCTTCCCGCGTTGCAACAGCGTATGGGACTCGAAGAGCGGCGCGCTGGTGCGCGACTTTTTCGGGCCATCCTTCTACGGCGCCGACCTCGCTTCCTTTGACACAGCCGACCATACCCGGTGGATCGGCGGCGGGGAGCAATGGAAACTCGATTTTGACAAGAAAACGGCCAGCCCGGTTTCCACGCTTTACCACCAGACGAAGGCGGGCGAGTTGCAGACCCGCATCCAGGGCAAATACTGGAATTTCTATCACCAGGACGGCCGCACATTCCTCATTGCCTACGGCGAGGGGCAGAGTATTTATGAATTGCGCGCGGATGGCTCGCTGAAGCTCTGGGCTTTTTACAGCACACTCTCCGCTATCGCCCAGATGCCGCGCTGGACGCTTCCGAAAGCGATCACCGATCTGCCGGCTGTGCAGGCGATCTTTGCCGACAACATCAAGAAAAGTCGTGTTTCTCCGGACGATGCGGCCCTGAAGCCGTTTGGCACATGGGGGGACATGGTGAAGCTGGACGAGCATTTGCTCGGCGACATTAGCCTGCTCTGGGTGGACCGCAACGGGGACGGCATCGCGCAGCCCGAGGAGTTCGAGGTGCTGCCCGAGGGCGACAGTTTCCGTCTCTCAAGCTGGGGCGTGGGAAACCCGACGCTCGACTTGAAGGTGCCCGCGATGATCGGTGGCAAGCCGGTCATCATCCCGCTGAAACCCGATGGGTTCCTCCCCTCCGGCGCGCCGAATTACAGCCTGGCAAAAGGTGTTGCCGCGGCGGTGCCGGTTGATCCGGGGATGGTGGGCGCCGAGGCGATCCAGGATCATTCCGGGCGCGAAATTTTCAACAGTTCGCCGATGAAGGCGGTCGCCCCCGACGGGCATACGTTATGGTCATTCCCCAATCGCTGGGTCGGCGTGCATGGGTCGCACGAGGCGCCGCTGCCGGAAACTGGCGTGATGCAGGGGACGCTTTATTTCCTTGGGACAGCGCCGCTGGATTCCGAAGGGGAAGTGTTTGTCATGAATGGAAACCACGGCCGCTTTTTCGTCATCACGACGGACGGCATGTATGTCGATGAAATGTTCAAGGATGTGCGCGTGGCGCAAAATGCCGATGCTTACCTGATCGGCGGCGAGTGCTTTGGCGGCTTTTTCGGGCGCGCGGAGGACGGGAAATACTATCTCCAGAGCGGCCATACGGATTACCGCATTTTCCAACTGGACGGGCTGGATAAAATCAAGCGCAGCAAGGGAACGCTGGATGTCAGCGCGGCCCAGATGCTCGCGGCGCAGGCCAACAGCGAAGCGAAAGTAGCGAAGGTGATGGAGCCGAAATTTGCCGAGATCCAGGAATTGCCGGCGGGCACCAAGCTCAGTGCCGATCCGCTGCAATGGCCCGGCCTGTGGGCGATCCACTGGGGAAGTCCGCAGCAGCCATTCCCATACGCCGAGGTAAAGGCGATCCGGCTCGGCGACCGGCTTTACCTTGCCTACCGGGTGAAGGATCCATCGCCATGGGTCAACCAGGGGAAGGACTGGACGATGCTTTTCAAGACCGGTGACAGCGTTGATTTTCAATTCTCCACCGATCCGAAAGCCAAGCCGGACCGCAACGCGCCGGTGCCGGGCGACCGGCGCCTGCTCATCGCGCCATTCCAGGACCAGTCGATCGCGGTGCTTTACTCGTATCGTGAACCGGGCGCGACCGCGCCGATGTCTTTCGCGAGCCCGTGGCGCGCGGAGAAAGTCGATAAGGTCACGGAGCTGAAATCGGCGAAGATCACGGTGTTGCGAGGGGATGGCGCATATACGCTGTCCGTCTCGGTGCCGCTTGCCGATCTCGGCCTGCCGCCTGCCGGCCAGGAGGTCGAGCTGCGCGGGGATTTTGGCGTGATCTACGGCGACACCGCCGGGAGCATGGACCTGCTGCGTTCCTACTGGTCCAACCAGGCGACCGGCCTGGTGAACGACGTGCCCGGCGAGATCATGATAGTCCCGCGCATGTGGGGAACCCTTAAATTTCAACAACAATAAATCCACGCCATGAAAAACATTTTTCTTATTCTAGCTGGCGCCGCTTTTTGTTTTACGCAATGCGATACCCGTGCCGCGCAAATCACCTGCGCCGGCGTGCTCGGCAACTCCGGTGAACAGGGGCAGACGCTCGTGCGGTTCGGCCCCGCGCCCGCAAATGGCCTTGGGGTTGTCTATGACGACACAGGCTCGCTCTGGGACCGGGGAGGGGACGGCGTGCTCAACCGCTATGCGCTGGATGGGCGGTTGCTCGCCGCTTACAAAATCCCGGTGAGCCACGTCGATGCGAACGACCGGATCATCCGCATCGGCAACAACCTGGTGCTCGATATCGGAGGAAAGCTTTACAAGCTGCCGCTCGACGCCGCGCCCGGTGCGGCGGCCACTCCGTTCGGGGTGCCGGCGGACATGATATCGTTCGGATCGGTGAACGGGTCGGTGGCGATCGCAACGCTGTCGCAGGACCGCAAGAGCTGGACCGTTTCGCTTTTCGATCCCGAGACCAAACAGACCACGCCGCTGATCGATGGGCCACTGGCCAGCCTGCAGGACATCGAGCTGATGCTCGACAAGGGGCTCGTCGCGCAATTTGACGGGAAGCTGCATTTGTTTCGCAACGGGAAGGAAGTCACCGAGGGTTGGCCCCATGCGGGTGGCCCCGGCGGGCGGTTGCAATTTCTTGGCGGGTATTGGTACGGCTCGGTGTGGCACGGCACGATCCGACGATTCAATACCGATATGGAGCCCGACCCCGGCGTGGTGCTGGGCGGCGGGAGCGGTTCATTCATCGGCCATGTCGATGGCAACACCGAAATCGAGGCGTGCCGCGGACTTGCAATGCTCCAGGGAAATCTTTTTGCGGGCTCGGGGATGTATGGGATCCTGCAATTGCTCAACTGGAACAAGGAACTGCAGCAGTTCCAACTCATCCGGCGGATCGGTGCGGTGCAGCTTTGCCAGGGCCTCGGAGTCAACCGGCAGGGGAAGGTGTGGTACAACTCCGGCTACTGGAACTGGGACGACGGCCCGGCAAGCATCCTGCACGATTGCACGAGCGGGGGGCCGAGCCGCGACACGCCGGGGATCGGCCAGTTGGTGATGTTGCCGAGTGACAACTTTGTGGCACCGGAAATCCGGAACGGGCACACCAACATCATAGGCGGTCCATTTTCCTGGAATGTATTCATCACCGACTTGAAGGATGGGCCTCCCACGAAGACCGGCCAGTTGAACGGCTCGGCTGTCTATATGAACGGGAAGATACAGACGTTGCTCACGATCAACGCCGCCGGCCAGGGGGAGACATGGCGCGTGGATGCAACGGGAAGAATGATCTCCGACCTCGGGCAGACGAAGCTCGAGACCCAGGATCCTGTCAAGGAATGGACCTCGCTTGCCATGAAGAATGCCGACACATTGCTCGGAGCGGGGGATGGCTCCGTGATCGAGATGAAGCGCGGTGACGGCGACATCTGGAGGGAGACGAAGCGGTGGAATTCGTGGACGGGGACGGCGCCATCCGCATTTGGAGGGAAGATTTACGTTTCCGCGGATGCGGGGAATCTATGGGTTTCCGACACGGAGCATCACCGGGTGCTTTGCTTTGCGCTGGCGGATGGGACGCTGCGCGCGACGTTCGGCGCGGGTGAACCGGGGGACGATCTCAGCCACTTGAACGGCCCGCGCGCCATTGCCGCCCGGGAATCACGGGTGGTCGTGTTTGACAGTGGTAACCAGCGGATCATGAAGCTGATTTTAGGGGAATAAGATTATGAGTTTTCACAAAAGTTTAAACTGTATTACATTGTTGTCTTTCCTTGTTTCGGCATGGATTGCCGTGCCTGGGGCGCATGCGGATACGATCATTCACGACAAGGACCGGATCGTTTTCTGCGGCGACAGCATCACCGGGCAGGGCGGCAATGGTGGTGCAAACGGATGGGTGGGATTGATCGGGGAGAGGTTGGCAATCGCGCATCCCGAGGGGCATCAAACGCTGGCGGCGCTGGGCGGAAGCGGGGCCACGGTCGGCGCCTGGCAGAATTTCGAAAAGAGAAGCCGCGATAATCCGGTGTTCCTGGATGTAAAGGGTGTGGATGTAAAGGCGACGCTCGATGGCGGCGCGGATATCGTGGTGATCATGCTCGGCATGAATGATGTGCTTGCGCCTGCGGTCAAAGACACCCCTGCCGATCTCGATGCGTGGGCGGTGCGATATCACGATCTCATAGAATCGATCAAGGCTAGGACGCATCCGCGCGTGGTGGCGCTGGCAACGATTACGCCCTGCACGGAGGATGCAGATTCAACAAAAAACCGGGTCGAGGCCGAACTCAACACCCGCCTGGCCGCCCTGGCCAAGCAGGAGAATGCACTGCTGCTGCCAACCCACGAGGCGATGATGGAACTGCTAGCAACAGGTAGAAGCCAGCGGGCCGATTTTCATATCACGGCCGATTTTGTGCATCCCTCGCCTGCCGGGCACCTGGCGATTGCTGTGGGAATGCTGCGGGGCCTCGGCGAGAGTGACGCTGCCGCAAAGCTGCTGGAAAAGCACGGCAGTCTGCTCAAGGTGGCAG
>JBAVPB010000447.1:0-2419 GCA_049692655.1 Chthoniobacteraceae bacterium
TGAACTGCATCGCCTGGGCCTGCATATCATCCGGTGGCGTCGAAGAGTCTGGGCCAGCCTGAGGCGTGGGTGCCGGTGTGGGAGTGGGCGCGCTTTTCTTGATCACAATTAATTTCATCCAGGCGCCACTCCCGTCTGGAGCGGATAAACTGGCGGAACTGGCGCCTCCATTGACAAGCCAGCCAGTCGGAGGCAACCATTGGGCCTTATTTTTTCCGTCCATGAATTCCGTTACCGGGATCGGGGGGCCTTCGTTGCCTTGAATGAAAGCGACGCGTGGGGTAAGATCCAGCGCGATTGCAGGTTCAAGCGAAAACAAAAAAACGGATGCGCAATAAAGCGCGAGATGCTTGTGGATCACGTTCATTATTGTGTCTTCCAGGGACCACGGGTGTAGCTATAGGCTGCTGGAAAGCCGGGCGGATTGCTAGTCTGCAAGGTGCTGTCGAAAAACCAGTGCCGGCTGGGCGCATTGTAGTAAACGCCAGTGTCTTTCCATGGCTGGGTTGCCTGTTCACTGTTATAAAGCAGCGCGAATGAGCCGTAAATAGTGAGATTTTGGTTGCTCCAGTCTTCCAGAAGGCGCGGGAAATTTTCAATGCCGCCACTGTAGTTACTGGTGGTGGTGGGAACATTGCCGGATACGATGGCTGTATTAATGGTAGTACTGGTGGCGGCGTCCATGGGAGGCGCTGAAGTTGAATCACTCCAGGCATTTGAAAGGATTGTCACGGCGTCTGCCGCGACGACGGATGCTTGTTTGGCATAAGCGTTCGAGCCGCTGCCATACACCCCGGAGGGAACCGCAGTGCCACTGCTAGGATAGGCGGTGGTATCAGAAGCGGGCTGTTTGCTCATTACAATGCCGGCGGATGAAAAGGAGCTATAGGAGCCACTCGTGGTCAGGGTGGAGCCAGTGTTGTAATCTCCCTGGATATACACTGGGTTCGGGCTCGCGATAGTGAGCCCTCCGCTGCTATTAGAGGCGTTGGGGGCGGGCAGACTCCCACCGTTCACGAGGCGCACGCCCCTGGCAGAGTTGCTTGTAATCGTGGCGCTGGTGCCGGATCTCGTTGCCGTGCGCCATGGCACGCTACTGGAAGTTCCTGAAATATTATAATTGTAGCCGTTCGTCGTGACACTGGTGCCTGCGCTAGTATCCTGAATATAGAGCAGGAGTCCGTCGTTTGCCTGCTTGCCGGCATAGACGTTGTTATCCAGGATTGCGCCATTGTTGTAAGCGGTGGTAATCATGCCGATATCAACCGTCACCGCCCGCACGGTATCAAGCACACGTCCATCTTTAAAAGCGGTATTAGTGATAATTGCGTTCATTATGGCGGTGTAAGCCGCGCCGCTCGTTGTTGGAGATGTGTTGGTGCCGGTGTAAAGTGTTACGTTGTTGTTCGCATCAACAACTATCCGGTAATCGGCGTTGCTGGCAAGGCGCTCATTATCCCCCGCGGTGTCGATTTGCATGGGGTCGATGTTACTGGCCTCGGGCGTTGTTTGCTGTTCCAGGAGCTCGTGGTAGCCTTTGTTATTCTTGTCCGTAACCGCAGAATTGGTTGAGGAGGAGTAAACCCCCGGGTCAGCGTAGTTTCCAGCGCCGATGTAATTCTGGTCAAATTCCGATGTTACCGCATCAATAAGCATCTGCGTAGTGCCAAGATGCGGCGGATCGCCTGAAGCATAGCTTGGTGTGGCAGCGGTGCCTTGATGGCTGCCATCGGGATCGCCCGGCGCATAGCCCACCGTAAAACTGCCGGTGTAAGACACATCCTGCTGCAAGTTCAGGGTTGTGTTTGAAACATAGAGATTGCCGCCGGCATAGATCGTGCCGTTCACATACATATTCGCACCGGGGCTGATTTCCGTGACAGGCTGGGTGCTGAACAGGAAGTTATTGAAGATGTTGGTTCCTGCCCTCGTGAATGTGCGTTGCACAGTAACCAATCCTCCATGGGGAAAAGAAACGGTGGCCGAGGCGCTATAATACATACGGATGAGCAGGGAGGAGTTCGTTCCGTTTTCAAGCGTGGGCCGGCTCGTGCCGCTAAGCGCGACTCCGTAAGGATTCGCCGCAGTGACTGTGCCGCTGACAAGAGCGCAACCCGTAGGCACTGGAAGAACGCTGGAACTAGGTACTGCTACGTTAAAGGATCCAGAGAGTGTGTTGCCTGTCGGTCCCAGAGTTTTGTCCGATTGGCTCAGGCTTTGACCGTTGCTCATTGCGGCCCGCCATTGGTCAAACAGGCTTTCCACAACACCGTCGGCGTAGGAGATCGCAACGGCCCTGTCCAGGGACCTCTTCATAAACCGGGCTTCACCGGTTGTGATCAAAAATACGGCTCCCATGATGAGAACCATCGTACAGATAAGGATGAGGACTGCCATCAAACTTGAGCCTGACTCGGAT
>JBAVPB010000448.1:0-6436 GCA_049692655.1 Chthoniobacteraceae bacterium
ACCGGGCCGCTGGAGTGGAGACTCGGGCGCGTGCCGCCGGAAAAACTGCTCGCGGTGAACAGCCGCCTGCGTGAGTTCACCGTCGAGCAGACCGATCCGGTGACGAGTGAAGACGTTGTCGATTCCGCGACCGGATTCCCGAAATGGACGAAGACGGAATTGCTGATCGATGCGTGCCGGCTCGAGATCGTGGCCGATGGGAAGATCGATGCGGGGGCGGCGGAATCGGACACGCGGCGGGACATTGCCTGGAAACCGGACAAGGGACTTCCCTC
Organism: Chthoniobacteraceae bacterium; assembly: GCA_049692655.1. Lineage (GTDB taxonomy): Bacteria > Verrucomicrobiota > Verrucomicrobiia > Chthoniobacterales > Chthoniobacteraceae > DASZPK01. Next base: position 276 of record JBAVPB010000448.1, read on the forward strand.
CGGTTCCTATGTGCTCGAGGTCACGGGGAAAAATGCCGAGGGGAAAATCATCGGCAACCGGGCGCTTATCACCTTCACGGAATACGTAGCGGCGCAGAAGCAATTTGGAAATACGCGGCTTGTACATGTAGTCAATATCGGCGATGGAAGCGCGGTTCCGGGCGTGCGCATCCGCGCGGTGAATTCGTCGAATGAATATGTTGCCGATGCTCTTACCGACCACAACGGTACCGCCAGCTTTTCACTCGGCGCGCTGTTTTCCACGAAGGCGGAGAAAGCCGAGCGGTTTCTCATCGAGACGCCGGATGGCCCGTCGCTCCAGCCGGTGAATGCCGTGCAATACCAAGGGAGCGGTTATTCCAACTTTCATCCCGAAGAAGAAACAAAGGCGACGCAGTACCGGATGATCATCACCACCGACCGGCCGATCTGCCGTCCGGGGCAGACCGTAAAATTCAAGGGCTTCGTGCGCGAGGTCGCCGCGAACGGCGAATTGCGCATTCCGCATGTGCGGGCCGCGACATGGACCATCGGAAGCGGGGATGATGACGAGCTCGCGAAGGGTTCCGTGAAGCTCGACGACTACGGCGGCATGGACGGGGAGTGGAAAATTCCCGCCACCGCCAAAGTGGCGCAGCATACCCTCACGCTTGCGTTTGAGGGGACCACTTGCACGGATAATTTCGACGTGCAGGAATTCCGTCCGCCGCCTTTCACTGTGAGCCTTGAGGATATGAAACTGCCCGGGGCGCAATCGGGCGCGCGAATTTCATCGGCCTATTTCCATGGAGCGCCCAATGCCGGGGGACATGTGAAATGGACAGCCGTGTGGAGCGGAAATTCAAATGGCGACGATACCATCATAGTCACGGACAAACCGCGTGTCGCCTCCGTGCAGAAAGACCGCCAACTTACGGTAAAGGGCGAGGGGACACTTGGCGCGGACGGCTCACTGGAGGTAAAAACATCGCCGCCATTCACGGATAACATCCAGCGCGGTTGGTACACCGTGCAATGGAACGCGGAAGTCACTGCGCTGGACGGGCAGACCATTACTGAGACGGGAAATTTCCCCGTTTATGGCGTGCCGGTGCAGCTCTCCGTGCAGGGGAACCAGGTGGCGAAAGCTGCCGATGCCCCGGCTACGAATTCACCGGCGCTGGCGATCACCATCAAGGCCGACTCCATGGGGTCGGACACCAAACCGGTCGCGGGCACGCCGCTTTCCGTGGAGATCTACCAGGTGATCAACAAAACGGTGAAGGAACAGATCTCGCCGAATGTGTATCGTTACCGGAACTCCGTTAGTTTTGAAAAAGGGGATTCGTTTTCCGGCAACGCGCCATTTGAGAAAGACATTCCTGTAAAAGCCGCTGGCGAATATCTCCTCGTGGTGCGCGATCCTGAAAATCCAGCGATCCCCGTCGTCGCCCAGCGGGCTTATGTGAGCGGGCCCGGGGAGGCGGAATTTCCGGTGAAGGACGAGGAGAGTATCGGCGTGACCTGTGACAAGCCGGGTGATGCCAGCGATCCGAAGAAAACTTACGCTCCCGGCGAAAAAGCGGTGATCTCCGTGCAGTCGCCGTTTCCTGGCACCGCGTGGGTGACGGTGGAGGCGGAGACGATCCTGGATACATTCATCATCCCACTCGACAGCAACTCCAGCCGCATCGAGATTCCGGTGAAAAAGGAATACGCGCCGAATGCGTGGGTCACCGTGCATCTCGTGCGCCGCGCCGGGGAGGAGACGCTTCCTGCCGAGCGTTTTGGAGCCGTGCCATTGACAATCAGGAGGCCGGATTTGGAGTTGAAAGTAGCACCGGTGTTCGCGGCGAAACAGGTGCGACCGAAAGAATCCGTGAGCGGCGAAATCGTGGTCACCTCGGAAGACAAACCCGTCCCAAACGCCGACCTCACGGTTTATGCAGTGGATGAATCGGTGCTGGATGCGGGCGACTGGCATGAACCGGCATTGCGACCGACGATGTATCCCGACCGTGTCTGGAGCGTTGGAACTTTTCACGGCATGGAGCAGCTTTCACTCGGGGTGGATACTGCGAGCCTGCATCAAAAAGGTTTCATCATCGGGGCTGGCGACCCGGTCAGCAAAGCGGTGGTGTCGGAGGCCCGACCGCTGGAGCTCCGCACCAATTTTCCACCGCTCGCGTACTGGCAGACGCACATCGTGACCGACAAGAACGGGAAAGCGCCGTTCTCTTTCAAGGCGCCGGACAGTCTCACGCGCTACAAGGTTATCGTGCTGGCGCAGACGAAGCAGAGCCAGTTCGGCACCGGATCGGGAAGCGTCACTGTCGCGAAACCGGTGCAGGTCGAGCCCGCGCTGCCGCGGTTCCTGCGCGTGGGGGACGAGGTGGAACTCCGCGCGATCGTGCGGCAGACCATCGCGGATGAACTGCCTGTCACACTCCGTTGCACCACCGGGCTCAAACTGACCGGCGAGCCCGCACAAACGCAGAATGTGAAGCGCGGCCTGCCTGCCATCTTCCGCTTCAAGGCGACCGTGGGCGAGGGGATATCCGTGCCCGTGCGGTTTGAAACAGATGCCGGTCCCGGCGATGCCGTGGAGATCACGCTGCCGGTGAATCCTGCCACGCTTTTGCGGAAGGAAGCGGTCTTTGGAATGGCCGGTGAAGTGCAGAAGCAAATCCCGCCGGACTGGTTGAAAGCAACCGGCACCGCCGAGGAAACCTTCTCGACCTCGCCATGGCTGCCGAAGCTCGCGGGCCTGCCGTTGGTGCTGGAGTATCCGCATGGCTGTTTTGAGCAGATCACCAGCCGCATCCTCTGCTATACGCAATTGCAGAGCCTGCTCGATTACCTGCCCGAGCCCGCCACGCGGGAGCAGGATTACAAGAAACGCATTGAAAACGGGATCGAGCGGATGGCGGGTAACCTCACCGCGCAAGGGTTTCTTCCTTACTGGCCCGGTGGCGAATCACATCCGCTGCCGACGGTGGCCGGATACTGGGCCGCGCGGGATGCGGCGGCGCACGGTGTCGCGGTGCCGGCAAGGTTAAAAGACTCCCTCGCGAAGGCCACCCGCTCCATCGCGCTCGCGGAAAAAAACACGCCAAACGATCCCTATACCCGGGCGTTTGCGTTGATGGTACTCTCCACGGAAAAGGACACGAAGACCTACACGCCGGTGATCCGGGAAATGTACTCGCGCCGGGAGAAACTCGACGATGAACAGCGCGCGCTTCTCGCCATAGCCATGCACCGCTTTGGCATCATGGCGGCCGAACAGCAGCAGCTCCTGAAAGAGATCGACCAGCCGCTCGCGGAGCGGGCATTCGATCCGGAGGATTTCAGTTCCACCGACCGGGCCGAGGCGATCCGCGCGCTGGCGTTTGCAATCATCGACCCGGCGGGCACGAGCGGGAAGGCGCGGGAGGGATTGATCAAGCGCATCGACGATCTGCTCGATTCCGCGCGCACGCTCTCCACGCAGGAAAATTTCTGGCTGCTCATGGCATTCAACGCGCTGCATGCAGAGCAGCAGGGGGCACCGGTCGATTTCCACAAGGCCGCGCCCGTGGCCACCGCTGTCTCGCGCAATGGGGCATCCGCAATCTGGAGCGGGCTGGATGTGCGCCATCTCCAGGATTTCGCCGTGCGCATGGAGAAAGGCGATTCGCTCCACTGCCTGATTGAGGCGCAATACTTGAGCGACTCGCCGGTCACGAATCGCACCGACCGGGGCTTCCGCGTCGAGCGCGTGGTGAAAAATCTCACCGACAACGCGCGCACCGGCTCCTCGGAATCGCCCTACCGGCTCGGGGACCAGATCCTGGTCACCTACCGGCTCGTCACGCCGAAGCTCCAGCATTTCGTCGCGCTCACGGACGAGCTCCCCGCCGCGCTGGAAACCATCAACCCGGATATCGCGTCGATTGCGCGGACTTATTCCGTGCCGGAGGAGAAGGGTGCGCCGCAATTGAGCCTCTCCTACTCCGAGATGCGCGACAAAGTGACCGCGCTTTACTTTGACCGCGTCGAGCCGGGCGCGGCGGTTTATTCCGTGCTGGCGCGCGTCACCTGCGCGGGCACATTCCACTGGCCCGCCACGCAGGTGGAGCCGATGTATGACAGCCGGTTCTCCGGGCTTTCCCCATCCAGCGTATGTCACGTCATTGGAGATTAAGAGGACGTCTAAAAAGACATTTTGTCCACAGATGACACAGATTTTCACAGATTAAAGAAAGAGGCGCCTTGGGAAAATCTGCATTAATCTTTGATGGCCGCTTTTTCCGCTTACTTTTTAGACGCCCTCTAAGTTTTTCCGGTGCGGGAAAACCGGCGCGGAAGTGGGTGCGGGTTTTTGCGCTGGGGGGAGCTGCATTGTTGGGAATCACGGCGTGCTGTCTCGGCTGGTTTATCTGGTTCGTGCCGCTGCCGGAATCGCTCACGGACCTGAAGCCGCTGACGGGAAATTATCTTGATTGCAAGGGACGGTTGATCGCCGAGCTTGCCGGGCCGGAGGCGCGGTCGCACCGGCCCATCGCCCTGTCGCAGATGGGGCCGTGGGTTCCGCAGATCGCCATTGCGATGGAGGACCGGCGGTTTCGATCACACCCCGGCGTGGACTGGGAGGCGACCGCGCGCGCGATCCTCACGCGGCATGGGGGCGGCTCGACGATCACGCAGCAGCTCGTGAAGGTGGCCATGCATCGCACGGGACGGAGCCTGTTTGCCAAGGCGCACGAGGCGCTCGTGGCGTTGCAACTGGAGCGGCGCTGGACGAAGGAACGCATCCTCGAGGCATATCTCAACCGCATCCCGTACGGGAACCGGCTCATCGGCGTGGAAGCGGCATCGCAGACATATTTCAATAAACCGGCGGCGGCGCTGACCAAGGCGGAGGCGATTTATTTGTCGGGATTGCCGAGGCAGCCTTCGCTGTTGAATCCGTGGAGCCATCCGGAGGCGGCGGGGCGGCAATTTGAGCGTTCGTGCCGCATCCTCGCGGCGCGGGGTTGGATCGATGCGCATGAGAATGAGGAACTGCACGCGCCGGAGATTGGGCGTCATCTGCCGGTGAATGCTGCGCCGCATTTCATCCAGCTCGCGGTGCGGCCCGGGCAGAGAGGGGTGGTCCGTTGCACGCTCGATCTCGATCTCCAGCGCCGGGCGGAGCAGCTCGTGCGCGAGAATCTTGCGATGCTCCACCGACCGGATATCACCGAGGCGGCGATGGTGATCATGGAGAACGACAGCGGCGCAATCCGCGCGTTGGTGGGCTCGCGCGATTTCCAGAAAAACCAGATCAACGGCGCGCGCTCGTTCCGCAATTGCGGCTCTACGCTCAAGCCGTTCCTGTATGTCACGGGAATCGACCAGCGCATTTTCACCGCAGCCACGCTGCTGCCGGATACCGCGGATGCCGCGCGCGATGCCTATATGGATTACGATCCGCATAATTTCGTGCTGAGCCATCTCGGGCCGGTGCGGGTGCGGGAGGCGCTGGGCAATTCCCTCAATGTGCCGGCGGTGGTGACCGTGAGCCGGATCGGGGCGCGCAAAGCGTTCAACGCGATCGGCGACTGGGGGATCCGGTTCGACCAGCCGCTGGAGAAGACTGGGGCGGGATTCATCCTTGGCAATGTCGGCGTGCGGCTCATCGATCTCACTGCCGCATTCTCAGGGCTCGCGCGTGGCGGGCTGGCCGGACCGCCGAAGTTTCTCGAGACCGATGCTATGCCGCTGCGGCGCGTGGTGTCGGCGGATGCGGCGGCGATTGTGACCGACATCCTGTGCGATAATTCCGCGCGGCTGCAGAGCTTCGGTCCGCATTCGTCGCTCGCATTTCCGATCCGCGTGGCGGCAAAGACCGGCACGAGCGCAGGGTTCCGCGATGCGTGGGCGGAGGGTTTCACGCGCGAGCATACGGTGGGGGTGTGGATGGGGAATTTCGACGGGAAGCCGATGGATCATGCGGCATCCATTGCATCATCCGCGCCGCTCTGGAGGCGGATGATGGATGATCTGCTGCTGGCGGATCATCCCGTGCCGGAGGCGAAGCTAAGGCGTGTGCAGGTGTGCTCGGTGACGGGATTACGACCGTGCGCGGCGAGTCCGGCGACGGTCGGCGAACTTTTTCTTCCGGGGACAGAGCCGAGGGAAAAGGCGGATGCGTGGTT
>JBAVPB010000449.1:0-9235 GCA_049692655.1 Chthoniobacteraceae bacterium
TTCCCGAACGAGGTGAAGCTGCGCGGTTACGATCCCGTGAAAAAAGCCGACGATCTCGCGCTGCACGAAGTGATCGGCCTGATCGAGTCACACAAAAACCCGATGATCTACTGCGGCGGCGGCATCATCTCCGGCGAGGCGTCCGCGGAATTGCTGGAATTTGTGGAGCGCACGCAGATCCCCGTGGCGACCACGCTCATGGGCATCGGCTGTTTCCCGGAGAGCCATCCGCTCTCGCTGAAGTGGCTCGGAATGCACGGCACCGTTTACGCGAATAACGCGGTGAACGAAGCCGACCTGCTCCTCGCGATCGGCGTGCGGTTTGACGATCGCGTGACGGGCAAGATCGAGAAATTCGCCGAGCACGGCACGATCGTCCATATCGACATCGACAATTCCGAGATCAACAAAAACAAGCCGGTGAAGCTGCCGATCCTGAGCGATGTGAAATACGCGCTGAACCGGTTGAACACGATGCTCGCGCATGCGGGCCACAAGCGCGTGAAGTCGAATTTCACACGCTACTCCGAGTGGTATGACAAAATTTTCGCGTGGAAAAAGGCGTTCCCGTTCAGCTTCAAGGACACGGAAGACGCGATCCAGCCGCAGTATGCGATCAAGCTGCTGTGGGAGCTGACCAAGGGCAAGGCGATCATCACCACCGGCGTGGGCCAGCACCAGATGTGGGCCGGGCAGTTTTACGACTTCGACAAACCGCGCACCTTCCTCACCTCGGCCGGCCTTGGCTCGATGGGATTCGGTTATCCCGCCGCCATCGGCGCAAAAGTGGCGATGCCCGACCACGAAGTGGTGGATATCGACGGCGACGGATCGTTCCTGATGAATATCCAGGAGCTGGCGACCGCCCATATCGAGGAGATCGCGGCGAAGGTCATGATCCTGAACAACCAGCACCTCGGCATGGTGGTGCAGTGGGAGGACCGCTTCTACAAGAGCAATCGCGGACATACTTTCCTGGGCGACCCGAAGGACTTGAAGCGCATTTATCCCGACTATGTGAAGATGTGCGAAGGCTTCGGCGTTCCCTGCGAGCGCGTGATCCACAAGAAGGATCTCAAGGCCGCCATCCAGCGCATGTTGAATGCGAAGGAAGCCTACGTGCTGGACGTGATGGTTCCCTACACCGAGCACGTGCTGCCGATGATTCCGAGCGGTGGGACGTACAAGGACGTGATCGTCGAGGGACGCGGCGGGTTGAAGGCTGGCGCGGGGTTGTAGGCGCTTTTTTAAAGCGAAGAACAGGAGCCTTTACCCACGGTGTAACTGTTTCTTGATCCTTTGTTGAAAGTCGGTTTCCTTCGAGATAACGCATGTGCCGTCGAGGTTCAGGACGATCCTCCATTGTCTTCCTTTGCTTACGACCACTGTCGGAGATGCGGCGAGAATAATATCCGGAGATTCGGAACTGCCATGGCCCGGAAAATACAACCAGTCACCGGGCTTTTTCGTCTCAGGATCATGGAAGTGAAGAAGATCGGAATACTCTGATTGTATGTTTGAAATCTCATCGGCATGATCAGAAAGCTTGTCAGGGAATTTCCCGCCGTGGTCGTCAGCGTAAATCCGCAGCACCAAGCCAAGCTCATGAAGCCGCGATAATTGAACCACAATCGGGCTGCGAGGTGAGTTGGAAGTGAAAATGGGCAGCGCACAAAAAGCAAACAATCCTATGAAGGAATATATGGCGATCCGCAGAAGAACTGCTCGTTTCACCGTCATAAAAATTTGTTTAAAATCTACCCCGCCTGCGCACACCTCTGCAACGCCGCCTGCAACTCATTAGGCCGGATCGGCTTGGTGAGGTAATCATTCATCCCGGCGTCGAGGCATTTTTCCCGGTCGCCCTGCATGGCGTCGGCGGTCAATGCGATGATGTAAACCGGCGGCTTGGGGGGAATGTCGCTTCCTGCCGGGAGACTCTCGCTTTTCCGGATTTCCCGCGTGGCCTCGAGGCCGTCCATTTCCGGCATCTGGATGTCCATGAGCACGAGGTCGTAGGTCTGGCGGGCGAGCGCCTCGAGCACTTTTTTTCCGGTATCCACGATCTGCACGGCGTACCCGATTTTTTTCAACATGAGGGTGACGACCATCTGGTTCACCACGTTATCCTCCGCGAGAAGGATCTTCAGCGGATACTGCGGCCCGATGCTCACGGCGAGCGTGCTGGAGCGCCGCGTGATGGGGGCGGCGGCATCCTGCCCGGCGGGCTTGGCTTCCCAGAGCACGCGCAGCAGGACTTCGCGGAGCTGCGATTGCCGCACCGGCTTCGCCACGATTGCCTGGAATCCCGCGGCCCGGGCCTTGAGATTCGCGTCGTTCTGCCCGAAGGAGGAGAGCAGGATGAGCGGCAGTTTTTTTGCGTTGGAGGATTCCCGTATTTTTCTCGCGAGTTCCAGGCCGTCGATGCCGGGCATCATCATGTCCAGCACGGCGAGATCGAAGGTCCCTCCCTTCTGCAGCAAAGCGAGCGCCTCCTCCGCATTGCACGCCTGGTTCGTGTCCATCCCCCACCGGTGGAGCTGATGCTCGAGCACGCGGCGGTTTGTAGAATTATCGTCCACGATCAGCACGCGTTTCCCCTTGAGGAATGTTTCCTGTTCCTCCACCACCTCATCGACCGGCTTCGGCAGCGGCAATACCCTGGTGACAATATCGAACCGGAACACCGAGCCTTTCCCCGGCTGGCTCTCCACAAAAATATTGCCACCCATCAACTCCACCAGCCGCTTGCAGATCGCGAGACCGAGGCCGGTGCCCCCGTATTTTCTCGTGGTGGAGGAGTCGGCCTGGCTGAACGGCTTGAAAAGCCGGTCGATCTGCTCCGGCTCGATGCCGACGCCCGTATCCCTGATCTCGAACGCTATCCTTTTTCTCATGCCCCCGTCTTTCGACAGATCAACCGCTTTCACAATCACTGAGACCTCACCCGCGGCGGTGAATTTGATGGCATTTCCCACGAGATTGATGAGCACCTGACGGAGGCGGGAGACATCGCCCTCGATCCATTCCGGGACGCCGTCCTCCATGTCGTAGATAAGTTCGAGCCGCTTGGTATTTGCGTTGTGCGCATTGATGCTGAGCACGTCTTCCACGCATTTGTTGAGGCTCAACGGCTCGGCCTCCATCTCAAGGTGGCCGGACTCGATCTTGGAGAAGTCGAGGATGTCGTTGATGAGCCCCAGCAACGATTCCGCGCTGCTTTTGATCGTGTTCACGAATTCCTTCTGCTCGAGGCTCAGATGCGTATCGGCCAGGATGTTTGCGAAGCCGATCACGCCATTCATCGGCGTGCGGATTTCGTGGCTCATCACGGCGAGGAATTCGCTCTTGGCCCTGTCGGCCTGCTCGGCGACCTCCTTGGCGCGGATCAGTTCGCTCTCGGTGTTTTTGCGGGCCGAGATGTCCAGGGCCGTGCCGCGATAGCCGGTCAGATTGTCATCCTGGTCCAGGATGGGGACGCCGCTGCCGAGCACCCAGATCACATCGCCGGCCTTGGTCACCTTGCGGTGCTCGATATTGTGGAACGAGGCTTTTTCGCTTTGATACGATTCCTGCGTCTCCTGCATCATCTCGATGTCTTCCTCAAAAATAAAGTCGGTGACGGGCCGCCCGATCATTTCCTCCGGCGAGTAGCCGAGCACGGCCACCACGCGGTCCGTGAGGAAGCGGTAGATGCCTTTCTCGTCTGTCTCCCAGATGTATTCCCCCGCAGCGCCTGCCACGTCGCGGAACCGCTGCTCGCTCGATTCCAGTTCCTCCCGCGCCTCGCGGCTGCGTGATTCGGATTCCAGGGTTTTCCGCCGCATCCACCAGACGCTGATGCCGATGATGATCGAGATGGCGCCGAGCGCCACGGCCGTATTTACCAGGACATGCTTGAGGGCAACCAACTGCCCGTGGAAATCCTCCAGGGAATAATCCACGCCGATGACGCCGATCTGCTTCCCTGCCGAATCGTAGATCGGCGCGTAGCCGCTCATGAATGTCCCGTATTCGTCGGTATAGGGCTTCGCCGTGGATGTCACCACGTCCTGCTTCAAGGCCTGGATCAGCGCCGCATCCGGTTTTTCGTAGCGGTCGCCGATCAATGACGGGGTATATTTCCGGTTCGTGTGCAGCTCGGCTGCATTTGTGGAGGTATCGAGGACGAAATTGATCCCGTCGTTCGCGAGGACACACGTATAAAGGTAATTGATGGAGGGGATGGAGCGGTGGAATTTCACCAGGGGGGCGAGCGCCTTTTCATGCGCTGCGCTGCCGAGCTGGCTTTTCGAGGTGAGTGTTTTGTGGAGATCACCATCCACCAGCGTGGCCGCTCCGGAGGCCAGCTTCTGCAAATTTTCCCGGACCTCCAGGACCTCGGAGTTGTAGGATTGCGAGTAAATCCAGGCGATGCCAAACCCCAGCGAGATCAACATGACCAGCCCGCAAATGATGCCTTCGCGGATGGGCCTGATGGAACCGGGCGTTTGGGGATTCTTCGTCATTTTCTACATCGCTTTGCTTCGAAGCTCCTTTATTAGAGCATATTACGGGCTAAAGCGCGCTTTGCATTTTTATTAATTCGCAGGCTGAATTTTTCACTCGCGCGAAGCTCCATTCTTCCCTCCTCGTTACAAGGCTCCAGCCTTGTAATGCAATTGTCTTCGAGGCTCCAGCCTCGCCGGCTCAAGTAACAACTCCCGCTCGCACTGGCCAATGACGTCACTCCGGACCGGAGGGACATGCTCATGTCCAAGGCGGGCTACTGTTTTCCCTCTTCCTCGTTCCTCAAACTCCGTTTGGGAACGCGCTTGTCCCCGAAACTCTGTTTCGCCTGCACTCAAATCCGCGCAATGCATCCCACCCCCACCATCCCCCAGGAGGGAACCGCCTTATTCGAGAGGCCGGACCACTTCTCCCTGCGATTGTTTCAGCACGAAGGAAATCGCGTTTACCAGATCCTTTGTGCTTACGGGCTTGTAGAGCACCATGGCATCCACTTTTTTCAGGAAATCGTCGATTTTTGGGTTGCCGCTGTGTCCCGTGATGAAGATGAACCTGTTGCAAAGGTTGGGCTTGGTGCGCTGCACGGCCAGGTAAAACATGTCGCCGGGCATGGTCGGCATCATCATGTCGCACATCACGACGTCGAAATCCATGGACATCACCTCGTGCAGGCCCTCCACGCCGTTCTTGACGGTCGTCACCAGAAAATTGCGCGACTCAAGCAACGCTTTCAGCGTATCCGCGAGTTCAATATCGTCGTCCAAAAGCAAAATGCTTTTGATATCCAGGTCGAGCGAATCTTGTGTGGTCGGCGTGTTCAATAGCGGAATCAATTTATAAGTCCTTGGAATATAGCAACAATGTTCCTCTTGTCATTCACATTCTGAATGCGTCCGGATTTCATGCGTGCTTGAGCTCGGCAAAGAAAAGCCGCCCCGCAGTCGTCTGCAGGGTGCCGGCGATCACCACATGCATGGTCTTGCCCAGGTGCGGGCGCGCATGGTTCACCACGATCATCGTGCCATCCGCCAGGTAGCCGACCGCCTGGTGCGCATCGCGCCCTTCCTTCACCAGCGCGATTTCCAATTCGTCTCCGGTGGCAACCAGCGGCCTGAGCGCATTTGACAGGTCGTTCAAATTCAACACCGATACGCCCTGAAGCCGCGCGATCTTGCAAAGGTTGCTGTCATTCGTGAGCAATCGCGCCTGAAGCATCTTGCCGACCTGCACCAGCCGCGTATCCACGGGAGTATCGACCTCGGTGGCGGAGTCGTGGATCGTCACCGCGAAGCTTGAGCTCTTCTGCATGAGGTTCAGGCTGTCGAGCCCGCGCCGGCCGCGTTCGCGTTTGATGGGGTCGGCGGAATCTGCAAGCCGTTGCAATTCATCCAGCACAAAGCGGGGCACCACGAGCGAACCGCTTAAAAATCCCGTCGCGCAAATCGAAGCGATGCGCCCGTCGATGATGATATTGGTATCGACCAGCAATGGGGCGTCCTGCACGGCGGATTCCCTGAAACGCACATAGGGGATGATCAATGAAAACTCATCCCGGTTGCTCCGGATCGCCAGCATCATGCCGATGTATCCAAACGTCGCATAAACGACCAGCCCCACCATCCACTGCTTCTCCTCGGAGGTATCCCTCATGACGTTCGACGCAATCAACAACCGCGAGAAAAACAGCCCGAGCAGCAACCCGAAAGTCGCGGAGGAAAACGTGCGCAGCGTGATCCCTTTCAGCAGCCGGTCCCCCAGCACGACACTCAGGCCGAATATGGTGCCGCAGATCGCGCCGAATACCTGCCGCTCGTAAAGCGCATCGCCGATGCGCGCGCCGACAAAAAAGGAGAAAATAACAAACAACGCCCGCAACAAATTGATGGTGAGTACTGGTGTCACTTGAAATTATTTCCTGCCGGATGGCGTTCAGCGTTTCTTTTTCGCGCCTGCCGGCGAGGGCGACGGCTCAGCGCTTCCTTTGTTGGAATCGTGGTAAAACAGCACCCCGTGCTCGCGCAGATTGATGACCAGCGCCTTGAAATTCTCCATCATCTCCCGGTTCGTGAGCATCGCGGCGATCAGGCCGTCACCATGCGTGACTTTCTGTATCGCCTCCCGCGCTTCATCGAGCACCTTGTGCAGATTATCCGCCGCGCCATTGACCGTGACCATGGTCTTCTTGGCGGAATCCACCGCATCCTGCGCCCCGGTGACGATGGGGCCGATCCCTTTCGAAGCCTGCGCAAAATTATCGCTGGTGGTTTTCAGGTTCGCGAGGGTCAGCTTGACGTTGTTGAGGTTATCCTCCCCCAGCACGCCGTCCTTCAACTTGGCCGTGGCCGCCTGCAGGTCGTCGAGTTCGGCGGAAAGTTTTTTCAAGGCCGGCCCGGCTTCCTCCAGCACCGTTTCGATGCCTTCCTTGCTCACGCCCTGGATATGGCTTCCCTTTTCCCAGGCTTGCTCCGGATCGTCACGATTGAACTTCTTCGGGTCGAAGTCCTTCGGGATGCCGATCGCAATAAATTTGTCGCCGAGCAATCCGGAGCTATCCACCGTGAAAGTCGATTTTTTCGGGATCGCATACTGGTTCTCGACATTCACCGTCACCCTCACGTTGCCCAGGTTGTCGGTAAGGGTCGGCTTGGTCGCCACGAAACCGATATGCGCGCCGGCCAGCAACACGTCCGACCCTTTCAGCAGGCCGTTCGCATTCGGCAGATCGACCACCAGCGGGTAATATTTCTTGAATCCATCACTTCCGCCCAGGCCGAATTTCAGGATCATCATCGCGATCACGGCAAACCCGATGCAGATGAAAAGCCCGACCTTTATTTCCAAACCGTTTTCTTTGGTGCTCATGGTTTATTGCAAGTATTCCGACCGACCGTTGATGAAATCCTGGATCAACGGATCGCTTGAGGCCTGCAATTCCTTGGGTGTCCCCTTGAAATAAATGCGGCCCTCGAGCAAATACGCCACCTGGTCGGCTACGTGAAAAGCGCTTTTCATATCGTGTGTCACTACAATGGATGTCACTTGAAAGCGCTTTTGCAAGCGCCGAATCAAATGGTTCACCCCGTCCGCGACGATCGGGTCGAGCCCCGTGGTCGGCTCATCGTAAAGAATGCACGCCGGCCGGCTCACGATCGCGCGCGCCAGGCCCACGCGCTTTCTCATGCCGCCACTCAGGTTTTCCGGCATTTTTTTCTGCTCGCCCGCAAGATCCACCACCTCGAGAGCCTCGGCCACCTTCGCATCGATCTCCTTGCGGTCCGTCATCCCCGATTCCAGCAGGGGGAATGCAATGTTCTCCTCCACGCTCATCGAGTCAAACAACGCCCCGCTCTGGAAAAGGATCGCGATTTTTTTCCGGATCGCGGACATCTTCCGCTCGGTCACGCCCGTGATATCCTGCCCCTCCACCAGCACCTTGCCGGAGGTCGGTTTCATCAACCCGATGATGTGTTTGAGCAGCACGCTCTTTCCGCCGCCGCTGCGCCCGATCACGACCAGTGTCTGGCCGCTCTCCACGTCAAGATCGACCCCTTTCAGCACCTCCTGGCGGCCGAGTCTCTTGTGCAAGTCGCGTATGCTGATAAAATCCTCCATCTTAGCCTCCCAGCGGAAAAACGATGTTCAGGATGATCGACAGGAAAAAATTGATGATGAGGATCGACAGCGAGCTGATCACCACCGCCTCGGTCGGCGCGCGGCCGACGCCTTCCGCGCCCTCTTTTGCATTCAACCCCTGGTGGCAGCTGATGATCACGATCAGGATCGCAAACACGAACCCCTTGACCAGCGCCATCTTGATGTCGCGCGACCCTGTGAATTTCTCCATGTAATGCAGGTAATACGGGGCCGGGATATCCATCATGTTGACTCCTACGAAATAGCCCGCCACGATGCCGATGCCCACGCATTCGCACACCAGCAGCGGCATCGAGAGCATCATCGCCAGCACGCGCGGCACCACGAGGTAATCGATGGGATAGACCCCCAGCGCCCGCAGCGCGTCGATCTGCTCGGTGACCTTCATCGTGCCGATCTCGGCTGACATCGCCGCGCCCACGCGCCCGGAAACCATGAGCCCCGTCAACACCGGCCCAAGCTCGCGAAACATCGACACCGCCACCACCGCGCCCACGGCGGTATCCATCCCCAGCCTGTGAAATTGAAAGTACGTCTGCGCCGCAAACACCGCCCCGGTGAATCCCCCGGTCACGATCACCACCAGTTGCGAGCGGTAGCCCACCTCCTGCAACTGGATGAAAAACAGCCGCCACCGGATCGGCGCTATGAAGATGGACAGCACCACCTCGTACGCAAGGTCGGCCAGCTCCCCAAGGTAATGGAGAAACGAAAGGCAATTGCCCCCTAAATATCGTATGAACCCGGTCATGGAAGAAGTCACGTTGTAAGCGGTCTGCCTCAATACTGCCAACTAATACAACCGTCAACCGCCTGTTTCACTTTCCCTCCTTGCGCCGCCCCTTTCTACGATGGTCATACAAAAAGGGTGAAGCCCCTGGTCAGCATACGCGCCCCTGGAGGGACCTGCTCTGTCAGGTCCCAGTCCGCGACAGCTTCTTCGGACAATTCCCCAGTCCCGTTCGAAGAACGGTGATCGGGTCGCCCTGACAGGATAACACCCGTCAGGGCTCCCACACCACCGGACGTGCGGTTTTCCGCATCCGGCGGTTGGAGACGATGCGGTTTTATC
>JBAVPB010000450.1:0-2789 GCA_049692655.1 Chthoniobacteraceae bacterium
CTTATGGGACACTGCAAAGGTAAAAACAACGTCAAGAAACGCCTCGCGCGCCGCAAGAAGACAGAGCGCCTCGCGCTCGCAAAGAGCACAGCTACGGCTGTGGCAGCGAAATAGGCTGCTGGCTTTCGGGCCGCTTGCATGCCGTTGCGTACGGGCATGTATTAAAAAAACTGACATTCCAGGCAGATCGCCGGTTCCATTGACATATCCGTCCGTGGGACGATGTTTATTGAGTTCCGGAGATGTGTCCGGTCTGGCATCCGGGCACTGCCCGCAGGAGGTGGTTTTTATGAACATTTTCAAATCATTCACCTTGAAGTGGTGGCAGGGGAGTCTGTTCAAGTGGTCCCTGGTTTCCCTGGGCATCCTGATCGGTGTCACATGGCCTGATGTATTCCATGCATGGAGGACGGCGCTGCTGGCGCTGTTTGTCCTGCCGACCATGTACATTTCGTTGGTCTGGTGGCGGCAGTGAGGGTGGTGTAGACAGAGCAAATGCCAACGCTGCGTCAAGAAAACAGAGCGTTCTTGCAATCGCAAAGAGCACGGCTGCCGTAGCAGCAAAATAGTTCTGCGTCTTTCAGGACGCCGTATGTCCGATCATGAAGAATTGTGGCGTCTCTGAGATTGTACAGATTTGTTGACTGACCCCTTCGCTGACGTTCACGTCGTCGCATTTATGTTATAAGGGAAACTGATTCGTTTGCATGAGATCGTGAAAACATGGGTAGTTTTCCTGACCAGATTGGGTGTTTGCACCTATTGCCGTTAACCCTCACTGCAATTATTTTGAGCAAAGATTTACTCGAACGTGCTGCCGAACGTGCTGCAAAACCACAAAATGATTATCGGGTAACTTATTACACCTATGCAGATGCGCTTCAAGTTGGGGCTTTATAGTTGGGTTTTGTTTTTCTTGCTCTCCCTTGTCCCCAGGGGATGTAATGCGTCCAGCAGCACCACGCCATCCAACACCGCTGCACCGTCGGCTCCCGGGGGCGCACAGCCGTCCGGCGGCGGATCGCTCATCGCCGAAAGTAAGTCCGCCGTCTATGGTGCTTTGGCAAATGGGATGAATGAGATGGCGGCCGAGCTTACTAACGCCGAACCTGACAGCAAATTTGTCTTTAACTTACCGGTCACTGCGCAGGACGCGGCGAACGTAGCCATTATCACATCCAGTCTGAATGCATTGATTACCTCCGTAACCAACGCCGACAATACCCTCACGGCCACGGGCCCCCATACGCTCCGTGATGATATGAAGACTCTTCAGAGGGACATCAAAAATTTGAAGCCTGCCTCTCCTCTCCATCCTGATATCAGTCCACCAGGTGCGGCTCCGTCTGCCACGCCGTCGCCATCATCCGGAGTTGGCGAAGGAGTGTTGAATGCAGTGAATGCGATAGGCTCCGCCTTCACCAGTGCGAATGCGATTGCCGGCGTGGTCACTGCCGTGATTGGCGAGGCGGCTCAATTCAAAAACACAGCCACGAACAGTTCCGGCTCTATTACACTGGATACTCCAACGGTCAACAGCCTGTTGACGGTGGCATTAAAGAAACAAGGTGCCACTGTGTATGATTATACTAAACTCATCCCCTCAGCCTTTAATAAAAACGCTGTGCTCAACGAATTTACGACATTTACCAATTTAGTAGTGAAGTTTAATGGCGACGTGCAGGATTATCAAGTCCAGGTAGATAATCTGAACCAGGCTTTGCAGAATGCGACGAAGGCGGCAGGCGATACAGCGAATCAGCAGACTGTTAATGAGGCAAACGACCTTCTGGCCCAGCTCCAGAAAATTAAGACGCTTTCGCTGACATTGAATACGCAATATCAGGCGCAGTTGAATTCTTTTCTGGGCTTATCCTCGAGCAATACCGGCAATCCCAACGGACCCGCCAGTCCGAGCGCTGTAACTCCCCCGGCTAGCGCTTTGGGTGTCACACTAGCTCCATCGCCGGTCATTAACGGGGGGCCGATCGCTCAATATGTCCTTGCCGCACAATATTTGCAGGAAATCGGGCATACGCCGATAGTTTCCGATTCAAAGAGTGCCAAGGACTCAAAGGACGGCAAAGAAGTAAAAAATGACATTATCTTCATCACCTGCAGGCTCGTTTCCGCGGACGCCACTGAGACCACGGTCAACCGATACCTTCTGGAGAATTATACCACTTCATCGGCCATCACCACAATCGAGGTGGATGCATTTGATCTCGATGGAGAGTGCCAGTTCGCCGCTACCATCGAAAACCGTGGTGCGAATCTCTATTGGTTCAGTCGAATCAAGGATTCTGCTCAAATGTCCCCCAGTATAGTAAATGAATTCCCGTGGATTTTCCGGCATCCGCGTCAACCGCAATTTACAATCACCCGCGAGACTTCCTCCACTCCAAATCTGAAACAGCAGACGTTTGGCAGTTATTCCCGATACATTAACCCATTCAGCCCTGACGATCTCTTCGGAAAAATCTTAGCTGTAGTTTCGTCAATGCCTGGTCAAAGCTCAAATTCCTGGACCGTTGCCAAAAAGCTTGATCAACCCCAACGGGCGGTCGTAGAATGCGTCAAAAATCATCCGGAGTGCTTCAAATCCAGGTACTTAGGACCGTGGATGTGGTTCTCGGTACGGAATCCACAATGAACCCCACGAATAAACTCCAGCAGCCGTTTTTTCTGGCGGTATGGTTTTATGAGATAGCTCACAGCGAACGCAAATGTGAGGCCGCAGATGTTAGGAATGCGAGAACGAGTAATAGTGTTTTTTACAACGGTTGGAC
>JBAVPB010000451.1:0-2847 GCA_049692655.1 Chthoniobacteraceae bacterium
GATCACAGGTACGTCGCCCAGGGCGTTCCGCAGGCTGCTGACAGTGGGAAAAGGAAATGGCGAATGATTCAGCCTCATCCTGGCAATTGCTATGCAGGCTTGATCGCCTGCTCACATCAATCGTCGCAACAAATTCAGGGTAGCGCGCCCGGCCCGGGGGGCCCTTTTCGGCGGCCCGCCGAAAAGATGAGACAGCGCGCCGCGTTCACCGACCCGCGCCTCAGTAAACTTCTTCCTCCGGGGAGCGCATTTGTCTCGAATGCTGGTGACGGTGTCCCGCCGTCACGAACTTTTTCCCCAACCCCCGCCTGCTATCCGGCGACGCCCCATTGCCCCATCACGCCAAAACCCCCACGACCTCTTCATCTCCAGAATAGGTCTGAAACATTGGTTAATCCAAAGCCTGTTCGACAAGCAGACTGGTAAAAATTTCGTAAACAAGCGCACGGCGTTCAGCGAAGATGCAGTCAACGATGCGGATACCGTGTTCAGCATGCTCCTTGAAAATCACGCGATATCCCATGATGCTTAATCGGCTGTAACCTGCCAGATTTCCCTCCAGGGATTTGATATCGCCCCGGCCATCAACAAGGCCTTTGATCGCCAATCGCAACCGCTTCCGTGGATCAGGAGCAAGCGATTTTATAAAAGCTTCCACCTGTGTCTCAACGCGGACTTTAGTCTTCATCCAGACAGGAGATGTCTTTAAATTTGGCTTTCCCCGCCTCGTAAGCGCGAATGGCTTTCATTGCCTTCGGATTACCCATGATCTCAAGCGTTTCGATAATCGCCTCCATGCGTTCACGAGATACCAGAAATGCAACAGTCTTGCCATGTCTTGCAATCGTCACAGCCCCCTGCTTTTCCGCTTCGCGCACAAAGCGGGGTGCTTGCGCCTGCAACTCGGAAATGGTTACCGTAGAATTCATGGAATTATACGTATAATATGCAGGATGCAATGTCAATTGCCGTGCGTTGCTTTACCTCCTTCCCTCTGCGCGCCAAACCCCTTGACCCGTCTTTCGCAATGCCCCATAAAATCAACCCCGTGAAGATCGCTTTCCTCTTCCTCCTTCTCTGCATGCCCGGAATCGCCTTCGCCCAAAGCGCGAGCCCTTCCTCACAGCCCGGCCACAGTTTCGATGGCGCATGGTCAGTCACGCTCGTTTGTCCCACCCACAAGGATGAACACGGCACAGCCCTAGCATTCATGGTCCACTTCACGGCGCAGGTGAAGGAGGGTGTTATCCACGGCGAATATCACACGAAGGAGACGCCACCCTGGCTCGTCCTCGATGGAAAAATCAACCCCGACGGCTCTGCCGACCTCACCGCCACCGGCCTCACCGGCAAACCCGCCTACAGCCTTGGGAATGTCCCCCAGGGCACGCCATTCACCTACCAGGTAAAAGCCCGGTTCGAAGCCTCGGGCGGCACCGGTACCCGCATCGAGGGCCGCACGGAAAATTTCACCTTTGACAAGCGATAGAGCGCGCCGCGGCAGCGGTGTAGCGTCCGCTGTCCCCAGCGGAAATATCCGCTCACCGCCCCAGGCGGCAATCCATACGCTTCATCCATGCAGTTAAAATGCGGAATTGATGACCATGGCAACCCAAGTCGTAGCAGTGGATTCCGGGCGGCGCCCCATTGCCACATCACGCCAAAAAACCCACCCCCAATCTCGAAAAGGAAGTTTAACCATCTAACTTTTTAACGATTTAACCTTCTTCAAATTCAACGTTGAAGATTCGACTCATGGAGAACCCGGGGGGCGAGTGCGGCAATCTGTGTTAATCTGTGAAATCTGTGGATAACAGTCCCACCTTACTTATTTCAAAAGCGCAACACCATCAGCAATCACCCCGGCTGCATCATCAAACGACATCAGGCCCGTGTTGATCGTCACATGATATTGAAGAGGATCGTCGGTATCCGCCAAGAAGTTGCGCTCCACATAACGCCGGCGCGCGCGATCCCGCTCCTTCACATATGCGGCAGCGGCTTGTTCGGTAAGCTGCAGCCGCATGGCAATGTGCCTGATTCGCGCCTCAAGCGGGGCCACGAGACGGACGTGAAACGCGGCTTTCAATCCGGCCGTGATCACATTTGCACCCCGCCCGACGAAAATTACGTTTCCATGCCGTGCGAGCCGCAAAACCGTGTCCGTGGTATGCTGGACGAGCGTCCAATCCGACGGATGAAGATCCAGCATTTCCTCGACAACACTCCTCAGGTTGAAGAGCGGCGCGTCCTCGGGGACAAACCGTTTGTAGGTCGCGGGCATCGCATGATCCTCGAGCATTTTTTCAACCAGGTTCTGGTCAAATACCGTCCAGGGGTAATGCTCCTTGTCTTTGTTGCGCAGATTGAGCCGCTTTGCAGCCAGCTCTGCGATCGTAATGGCCCCTGCGCCTGTCTCCCGTGAGATCGTCACCACCGGAAGCGCCTGGCCCTTTTCCCCTGCGGCGAAACGCGAATGCGTTTTGAAGTAACCTTTGTATGCATCGAGTAGATTAGTCATAAAAAAATGAGCCTTTCTTGAAACTCTCCTCCATAAATAGTTACCACGAAAAACGCCCGTCTGCCTGAATTTTTTTTGTTGGCGGCTGCCAGGCACTTCTCAAAACGGCTTGGTTTACCTTCTCATTCCGGCTTGGGAGGACGTTTCCATGCAGTTGAAATGCGGGATTGATCACCAAAGTAACCCAGTCGTCGCAGCGATATTCCGGGGAGCGCATTCGTCTCGAATGCTGGTTGCGGAGTCCTCGCCGCAACGAACTTTTTCCCCAACCCCCGCCTGCTATCTGGCGACTTCACCGCGCAACATGACACAAAAAAAATCCACGA
>JBAVPB010000452.1:0-9414 GCA_049692655.1 Chthoniobacteraceae bacterium
TGGACTTCGACGACAGATTTACCCATACGCGAAGACCGTATCACTCCTTTCTGAAAACACAAGAAATCGACGAATGGATGGTCCGGTAAAAATGAAACCCAATTTTTTTTGGTTCCTCGCTGTTTCCAGTGGGGTGAATTTCAGAAAAAACAGACTCGCGCCGAGACGCTGAGGCACAGAGAATACTGTTGGAATTCCTTAAAAGCGGGATCACCCGCTGCGTGAATGGACTGGAAGAAGACGAATCTCACGGTGAGACGCAGGGAATCGGGGGAATTCTCCATGGAAATATATAAAGACCTCCGCGCCTCTGCGCCTCTGCGGGATGAACATCCACTGAAAACAGCGAGGAAGCATTTTTTTAAAAGAGGCTATTGCAAACCTGAAAAGGTGAAATAGGATGCGCAACACATGACAGATTCCTGGGACATTCAATCGGCCGTTTCTCTCTACAACATTGACCGTTGGGGGATGGGGTATTTTTCCATCAATGGGAAAGGCAATATTCAAATCCTTCCCACTCAGAACGAGGCTACGCCCATCGACATCATGGAACTGGTTGCCGAGGCGCAGGAGAGGGGATTGACCTTCCCCATGGTGCTTCGTTTTCAGGATCTATTGCGGCACCGCGTCGGGACCATCAACACGGCGTTTCAATCCGCGATTACCGAGGCGAATTACAAAAACGTTTACCGCGGCGTTTTCCCGATCAAGGTGAACCAGCTTCGCGAGGTCGTTGAGGAGATCATGGAAGCGGGCAAAGCCTACCATTTTGGAATTGAGGCTGGCAGCAAGCCCGAGTTGATCGCTGCACTGGCCATTCATAACGATCCCGAGAGCCTGATCATTTGCAACGGCTACAAGGACAACACATTTATTCAAAACGCGCTTCTCGGTAGCAAGCTCGGGAAAAAAGTGATTCTGGTCGTGGAAAAACTGGAGGAACTTTTCCAGATTCTCCAGGTTTCGCGCGAAGCCGGTGTCGAGCCGATGATCGGCCTCCGGGTGCGCATCCAGGCAAAAGGCTCGGGCAAATGGGCCACCAGCGGCGGCGAAAACGCAAAATTCGGCTTATCGACCGCCGATCTGGTCTGCGCCAGCGAGACTTTGAAGCGCGAGGGGCTTTCCCATTGCTTGAAGCTGATTCATTTTCACATCGGATCGCAGGTGCCCGATATCGGCACGATCAAGCGTGCAGTGCGCGAAGGCGCCAGGTTTTACGCGAAGATGGTAAAGCTGGGGCATGAGCTCGATTACCTCGACGTGGGCGGCGGTCTTGGGGTGGATTACGATGGCTCCCGCACAAATTTCGACAGTTCCACGAATTACTCGCTGCAGGAATACGCCAGGGACATTGTTTATAACATCATGGACGTCTGCGATTCCGAAAAGGTCGCGCATCCCATCATTGTGAGCGAGAGCGGTCGCGCGATTGTTGCCCATCATTCCGTCCTCGTGGTGGAAGCTTTTGGTTCCATCGAAAAAAACAAGGCTCCCATCCAGTTGGAAGTGAAGGATGTCGATTCCAAGCTGGTGGGTGAAATCCTTGATATTCAGCAGACGCTCTCCAAGCAAAACCGCCTGGAAAGCCTGCACGATGCGCAGCAGATCAAGGAACAGGCGCAATCGATGTTCGATCTCGGGTTGCTCGATCTTGAGAGCAAGGCGAAAATCGAAACGGTTTACTGGCAGATCGCCCAGTCCATCGTCGAACTGTTCGCAAAGCTGCGCTATGTGCCCGACGAGGTGAAGGTGCTGGAGGTTGCATTGAGCGACCAGTACGTGTGTAATTTTTCCGTGTTTCAATCACTGCTCGACCATTGGGCTGTGGGCCAGCTTTTCCCGGTGATGCCGATTCATCGTCTCGATACCGAGCCGGAGCGGAATGCGACTCTGGTGGATATCACCTGCGACTCGGACGGGAAGGTAAGCAAATTTATCGATCTGAACGATGTGAAGGAAACGCTGCCGCTCCATCGCCTGCAGCCAGGCGAACCTTATTACGTCGGATTTTTCCTCATGGGAGCCTATCAGGACATCATGGGCGATCTCCACAATCTTTTCGGGCGTGTGAATGAAGCACACGTATTCCTCGATGATGATGAGGATTCCGGCTATTACATCGAGGAGACCATCGAGGGAAGTGCGATTCACGAAGTGCTGGCGATGACGCAATGGAATCAGAATGAACTCATGCGTCTGGTGAAAGCCCAGGTGGACGCCGCGATCAAGAGCGACCGCCTCAAGCCCAACGAGGCCATGAAGCTGCTTGCCAACTACGAGAAGGCCCTGAAAGGGTACACCTACCTGCACATCAATGGCAAAAATCAGGTCGCGCCTCCGGTGTTTGCGAATACCTGATTTTTACCGGGCTAGGTATTTTTTCGACAATTCCACGTACTTTTCCGCCCAGTGTTTGATGGATTGCTGCTCCTGCAAATCGAGTTGACGCACGACCTTTGCCGGTGAGCCCAGGACCAGTGATCCGGATGGGATCTTCTTATTCTGTGTGACCAGCGCTCCGGCGCCGATGATCGACCGCGCGCCGATCTCCGCGCCGTCCAGGATGATCGCCCCCATGCCTACCAGCACTTCGTCGGCGACCGTGCATGCATGCAGGATCGCCTTGTGGCCCACCGTGACCAGTTCCCCGACATGGGTGCCGAAATCGTCTGCGAGGTGGACGACGCAGCCATCCTGGATGTTTGATCGCGGGCCGATCCGGATCTCGTTGATGTCTCCTCGTAAAACAGTGTTAAACCATACGCTCGACTCCTCTTCAAGTGTGACGGCGCCGATGACGGTGGCCCCCGGCGCAACAAATGCAGTGGAGTGGATGCTGGGATTGCTTTGCAGGTAACGCTGGATTCTCTGTTCAAATGTCATGGCATTTTGTTTAATAATGTTTATATAAATGGCCCTGTGATGGGAGGCGAAAACGGCTTCCGGTATGAAAACGATGTAAATAAACTATTGACATACTGAGAGGTGTTCTGTCAGAACGAGCGCCAATCTTTCGGCTGGTGCATCCAGCGTAAATCAGAAATTAAAGGAAATCCACACATACCCATGAACAAGGCAGAATTAGTAGAGGCGGTTCAAAAGTCTCTCTCCTCCAGCAAAGCCGACGCGGAACGCGCGGTGGCGGCTGTGATCGACTCAGTCAAAGGCGGCTTGAAAAAAGGCAAACCCGTTCAGTTGATCGGATTTGGCACATTCAAAGTTGTAAATCGCAAGGCGCGTCTCGGCATCAACCCCAAGACCGGCGAAAAAATCAAAATCAAAGCCTCCAAGACGGTTAAATTTTCGGTCGGCAAAGACCTCAAAAGCAAGCTCAAGTAAAGCTTTCCCCCTCGTAACCGAGAAAACCCGTTTCGCCTCATGGCAAAACGGGTTTTCTTATTTCAAGGCCCGGTCACGGGCAGGGAAGGGCAGTGGATGCCGGGCTAATCAACCATTGCCAACCCTTGCCAACCGTCAGCTATGCTGCATTTGAGGAAAAAGCACATTTGAAGTTGTCATTCCAAGTGGGATAAAGTATTTAAGGCGTCACATCCAAATTTGAATTTATGACACGACTTTTTGTTACTGGGGCTACAGTTCTGGCAGTGGTTTTCATCGCCGCTTGTGCGTCCAACAACACCGACCCGCAGAAAAAGGACAAGCACAAATTCGGCACCCCTGCCGACTACAGTGACAGCACACCGACTCCCGCGCCCGCAGCCACTCCCAATGATACGCCTCTGCCTCCCGTGCATACCGACGTAAAGATAAAAGACCAGCAGCCCGGCGAAGACACGACAAAAAAAGGCGACGTGCCTTACGCCACTCCGGTCGCCGGCAAGCCCGGTTTTGTGACAAGCCCATATTCTCCTTACGCAGGTTATGTCGATGTGAGGGGATTCCCTCCGGGCACCGAGGTCAAGTGCCCCTACACGGGCAAGATATTCCTGGTTCCTTGAACCGGTGGTTTAAATTGCCATCCGTTTGCTCCAGGAAACGAGCCACGAAAATTTTCGCGGTTCTGTTACTTCCATGATTTTTTCCAGACTTGCGATCATAGGCCCCGGCTTGCTTGGGGGTTCCATTGCTCTGGCCATTCGTGAGAGAAATCCGGAAGTGCATACCTCCATCTGGGCACGCCGCCAGGAAATGGTGGATGAAGTATTGGAGAAAAAAATCGCGGATTTTGCTTCCACTGATCTTGAAGCAGTGACTGCCGGCGCCGGCATGATCATATTTTGTGTGCCAGTCGAAGTAATGGCGCCACTAGCGGAAAAAATCGCTGCATCTGTCTCGCCGGATACGCTGATTACCGATGTAGGCAGCGTAAAGGGCCCCGTGGTGGAATCGCTCGCGCCCATCTTCGCGGGCCACGCAAGGTTTGTCGGCAGCCACCCCATGGCCGGCTCGGAGCAGACCGGTATCGGCGCCGCACGCGCGGATCTTTTCGATGGCGCGGTATGCATCGTGACGCCCGTGGAAGATTCTGCGGAAAAAGATGTGGAGGCCGTCCGTCAGTTTTGGATGTTGCTTGGCGGGCAGCCACGCCTGCTCTCCCCGGCGGAACACGATGAAGTGATCGCCTTGGTGAGCCATCTGCCGCACTTGATCGCGGCCACCCTTGTAAATTTGGTTTGCGCGCAAAACGCGAATTCGCTCAACTACTCCGGTAGCGGTTTTCGCGATACGACCCGGGTGGCATCAGGTTCACCGGAGATGTGGACCGGGATTTTTGGCTGCAACCGTGGGCAATTGAAAAAATCAGTCCACGCGATGATTGAAAAGTTACAGGAAGTCGCGGCGTTCATAGATGACGACGTGAAGATGAAACAGTTTTTGGTGGACGCAAAAACACAGCGCGACCGTTTGAAAAAGGGGAAATAATAAAATGTCGGTTTGGAAGATAAAAAGAGCACCACTTATTGAGCGAGAAATCCGGGTTCCCGGGGATAAAAGCATTTCTCATCGCGCAGTCATTCTCGCAGCGCTTTCAAATGGTCCCTGCGTGATCACCGGCTTCCTTGCGAGCGAGGATTGCATGCGCACGGTCGAGGCCATGAAGGAACTCGGCGTCAAGATTGAGCAGCCCGAGCGCGATACATTGATCGTCCACGGAGGCAAAGGCGTCCTGCACGCTCCCACGAGTGACATTGATTGCGGCAACTCCGGCACCACCATGCGCCTTCTCGCCGGCATACTTGCCGCGCAACCGTTCCGCAGCCGTTTGACCGGCGACGAATCCCTCTCCCGCCGTCCCATGAAGCGCGTCATTGATCCGCTCACAAAGATGGGCGCGAAAATCAAGGCCGAGGGGGGCAAGGACTGCCCGCCGCTCGTGATCGAGGGTGGAAATCTCACTCCCATCCAGTATTTTTCTCCCATAGCCAGCGCCCAGGTGAAAAGCGCCATCCTGCTCGCCGGTTTGTTTGCAAAGGGCCGCACCACGGTCACAGAGCCGATCCAGAGCCGCGATCACACGGAGCGCATGCTGAGTTACTTCCTCGTTCGTCCCGTGCGGAATGAATTGAGCGTCTCCATCGTCGGTCCGCAGACGCCGGAGTCCCGCGATTTCGTGGTGCCGGGCGACATTTCCAGCGCGGCATTCTGGCTGGTTGCCGCTGCGGCGCAACCTGGCTCGCATCTCATGGTGAAGGATGTTGGATTGAATGAGACACGCACGGGCATCCTCGGGGTGCTGTTGCGCATGGGCGCCTATGTGCGCGAAGTCATCGAGCATGCAGAGGAGGGCGAAATTCGCGGCATCGTCGAAATCAAGGGCTCACAGCTCAAAGGCACCGAAATTCGCGGCAAGGAAATACCAAATGTGATCGATGAGTTACCGATCCTTGCGGTTGCGGGCGCTCTCGCGCACGGCACCACGGTCATTGCGGACGCCAAGGAATTGCGCGTGAAGGAAACCGACCGCCTCAACGCCATCGCCACCAATCTCCGTGCGATGGGCGCAAATGTTTCTGAAAAACCCGACGGCCTCGAGATTTACGGCGGCTTCCCGCTCAAGGGCGCCAAGCTTTCCAGTTTCGGCGATCACCGCATTGCAATGGCATTTGCGATCGCCGGTCTTTTTGCCGAGGGAGAGACGATCATCCAGGATGTCGAGTGCGTGGCCACTTCATATCCCGATTTTTACAAGACACTCGAGCAGATCATCAAGGAGCCGAGACAACCGCAGACGCGCGTCATCGGTTCCCTGCCGCCGCAGCCCATCGAGGAAAAAGGCGCTTAATAGTGGGCATGGATACGCACACTGTGGTTGCGATCGATGGCCCCGCAGCCTCTGGGAAAAGCGCCGTGGCGCGCGCATTGGCAAGGAAACTGGCCTTCGTCTATGTCAATTCCGGCGCGATGTATCGTGCGGTAACGTGGTACGCCCTGCAAAAAGGCATTTCCACCGCGGACAGCCATGCAGTGATTGCGCTTTTGCGCGGGCTGAAAATCGAGTGCGGCCTTGCCAATAACGAATCGAACATCAGCATCAACGGCCAGAACCCCGAACAATTTCTCAATGACGAAGCCGTTAACCGCAACGTCTCAAACATCGCGAGCGTCGCGGAGGTGCGCGATATCCTCGTGGCGAAGCAGCGTGAATACGCGCAGCACTCCGACCTCGTCATGGAAGGCCGCGATATCGGCACCGTGGTGTTTTCCTGCACCCCTTACAAATTTTACATCGACGCCTCCATCGAGGTCCGTGCGATGAGGCGCGCAAAACAGGGGTTGCGGGATGAAATCAGCGCCCGCGACAAACAGGACTCATCGCGTCGCGCCTCGCCACTCACGATTGCGGAGGATTCCCATGTGATCGACAGCTCCAATCTCACCATCGACGGCGTGGTGGGCGAAATCATCGGGCGTTTAAAACTCAAGGGATTGAAAATCAACTACTGAAATTCTATTTATGGGCGCCTGGTATTCCTTCGGTTACAATCTTTCAAAGTGCATCGCACGCACGTTCTTTTCGTTCCGGGTCGTCCATCCCGAGCGCATCATCGAGACAGGCGGCGCGCTCCTGGCGATGAACCACCAGAGCTTTCTCGATCCACCACTCGCCGGCATCTGCTGCAAACGCCAGATCCATTATCTCGCCCGCAAGACGCTGCTCGACTGGCCCGTACTCGGCCCCATCCTTCCAAAATTGAACGTCGTCCCCGTGAACCAGGAACGTGCCGACATGAGCGCGCTCAAGACAGTCATCAAGCTGGTCAAGGCCGGACATTGCACCATCATCTTTCCAGAAGGGGGCCGCACCGAGGATGGTAAATTGCAGCCCGCCCAGCCCGGCCTCGGCTTGATCATCGCAAAAAGCCTCGTCCCCGTCGTCCCCATGAGAATCTTCGGCGCCTACGACGCATACCCGATGGGCGCGAAGTATCCAAAGCTCCATCCCATCACCATCGTCGTGGGCGAACCCATCATCTTCACCGGGGCGGACCTCGTCGGCAGCGGACGCGACCTTTACCAGAGCCTCAGCGATCGTGTGATGAAAAGCATCGCCGCCATCGAGTACGAACGCCCATAGCGGCCATCGCATCCGCTTTATTGCGGGTTGATTCCACGCGGCATTCGGGATTTATTACCAACCATGGCTGAAGCGACAGACTCCTCGTCAAAAATTTTGTGGCAATCCACGGCAGTCCGCTTTGGCATCGCCCTGTTGCTCGGCTACGGCCTTATCACTGGTTTCGCGGTCTGGGATAAACAACACCTCTCCTCCATAGAGAAAGCCAGCGCCCCCACCGCCGTCGGCGACACGGCATTTTTCCCAGTGGCCGCGTCATTCGATCCTTCCACCCCACTCGCAAACTTCGATGGCCACTCGCTCTACTTCGTCGATTGGAGAAGTTCGCAGGATGAGCTCATGCTGAGGGTGGGCATGGATGACACGAACTCCTTCTCCATCTACAAACTCGACGGTGCAAAAGGCGACGAGGCATCAGCCTTCTTCCTGAAAATCAAGCCGTCCTACTACATCAAGGCGAAGCGCTAGCAACCCGCCTACGGCAGCACCTTCCGGTGTACCCAGATGCTGTTCACCAGCCCGAGGCCAAACATGATCACCATCGCGAACGAGCCGCCATAGCTCACCAGTGGCAATGGCACACCCGTGATCGGCAGCATCGCGATCGTCATCCCCACATTCTGGCAGATATGCGTGAAAATCAGCGCGATGATTCCCACGCATACGAGCAGCCCGAGATCATCCGACGAGCGGTAGGCGATGTAGAGCCCAGTGAGTAGCAGTAGTGCAAATGCACTCAGCAGCGCCACGCCACCCAGGAATCCCCATTGCTCCCCGATCGCCGTGAAAATGTAATCCGTGTGTCCCGCCGTCTGGAAATACCCGAGGCTGATCAACGTGTTCGGCGCCATGAATCCCTTGCCCGCCCAGCCCCCGGAGCCGATCGCATTCAGCGATTGGTTGATATCCCACGCGATCCCGAGCGGATTGATATCGGGATCGATGAACGCAGTGATCCGCTGTTGCTGGTAATGGTGCAGTCCAAAGACATAGACGAGCGGCACGAATGCGGCCCCCCCGATAATCAGCGAGATCAGATAACGCAGCGGTATCCCCGCAATAAAAAGCATCCCCAGCACCGTCGGCACCCAGATGATCACCTCGCCCAGATCCGGCTGGAGCAGGATCAGCAGACACGGCGCTCCCACGATCAACCCGCAAAAAAGCAGCTTGATCATCGGGTGCAGGCTGCGGAACTGGCTCAGGAACAGCGCCAGCACCAATATCCCCGCGATCACCGCAAGCTGCGCCGGCTGGAAATTCACCGGCCCCAGGTGCAGCCAGCTCTTGGCGCCGTTCACCTTCGATCCTTTCAGTTTCGTGAGCACGAGCAACACGATACCCACCAGGTACATCGGCATCGCCCCCCACTTGATCCAGCGGTAATCCACCAGGCTCACCACAAAAAACGTGACCACGCCGAACAGCACCCAGTAAGCCTGCTTCTTCCAGAAGAGCAACTGGTCATCGCGGATGATCGTGGCGCTATACACCGCCACGATGCCAAATACCGCCAGCGCCACCATCAATGCAAAAAGGATCCAGTTGATGCTGAGAAATTTTTTCAGGTAGGGAG
This sequence comes from Chthoniobacteraceae bacterium, assembly GCA_049692655.1. Taxonomy (GTDB): domain Bacteria; phylum Verrucomicrobiota; class Verrucomicrobiia; order Chthoniobacterales; family Chthoniobacteraceae; genus DASZPK01. The sequence continues at coordinate 9,117 of JBAVPB010000452.1, forward strand.
TCATCGCGGCAGAAGATTATCGGGTATGGATTTGCTATGCAAATTTCGGCACGGCGGCGAGCAGCTTTTTTGTATAGCTATGCTGCGGGTTTTGGTAAATTTCCTCCGCGCTGGCGGATTCCACAATGTTGCCGCGATACATCACCAGCACCTGGTCGCTCACATGCTCCACCACCGCGAGGTCATGGGCGATGAAGAGATAGGTCAGGTTCAGCTCCTCCTGCAAAACCTGCAGCAGGTTAACGATCTGCGCCAGCACGCACACATCCAGCGCGCTCACAGGCTCGTCGCACACCAT
>JBAVPB010000453.1:0-4165 GCA_049692655.1 Chthoniobacteraceae bacterium
CCTCTGGATCCTTTTCTGCGGCAACGGCTCCCTCGCCCTCGACTGGTCAGATTTCGTCGCCCTCGCCCCGAACAAAAAAGATGGCTTCCTCCTTTTCGAATATCCCGGCTACGGCCACTGCGAGGGAAGCGCCACCCCCGCAAACATCAAGGAATCCTCCGACCTGGCACTGGCCCAACTCGCCCGGCACCTCCACATTCAGCCCTCTGAAATCGAGTCGAAGCTGAACGTGATCGGCCATTCCATCGGCTGCGCATCTGCACTTGAATTTGCCACGCGACACCCCGTGCAACGCATCATACTCGCCGCCCCTTTCACCAGCCTGCGCGACATGGCCCGGCGCACCGTCGGCTGGCCGTTATGCTGGCTGTTGCTCCACAACTTCGACAACCGCGCCCGTCTCGCGGAACTCGCCTCACGTCCCGCTCCGCCACACGTCACCATTTTTCACGGCAGCGACGACACCCTGATCCCGCTGCTGATGGGAAAATCCCTCGCCGCGATGTTTCCAAAAATGATCGTATTTCACGAAGTCCCGCAAGCCGGTCACAATACGATCGTCGAAATGGCCGAACCGCAGATTTTCGCGGCGATGAATGAGTGACCGTTAGTTCCTGTCCGCTATCACCTGCAATTTCGCCGCATCCTTTTTCTCCCAGATCATCGCTATCACGAGCGAATCCGGGTGCGCGTAGCGGCCATCGATTTCCACCGCTTTTTTGAAAGCTGCATCCGCTTTCATCTTCTCTCCCATCGCATCCAACGAGAGTGCCATCGCCGCGTAATCATCCGCCGAATGCCCATCCCTGAGTTGAATCGCACGCTCAAAAGCGGCCACCGATTCTTTCGGATTTCCCGCGTCTAATAAAGCGCCGCCAAGCCCGCTCTGCGAATCTGCCGACCGGGGATTGACCCGCGCCGAATCACTCCATAGTGCAAGGCTGTCGTGCCATACCTTTTCGCGCTGGAAAGTCGCACCAGCCAGCGCACCCGCAATCATCAGCATCCCTCCCGCATAAACTCCGCGCAAAACCCCTCGTCGTTCCCACGGAATGGACGCCAGCATCATCGCCACACCAGTCATCGGCAGATAAAGAAAACGATCCGCCATCGGCCGGTAAATCGGCACCAAATTCGATACAGGCAGCAATGCCAGCCAGAAGATCGCTGCGCCGAGTGCAAAGACCCTGTTCTGCGTTGCGACAAACGCCTGCACGCCAATCACAGCCACCACTACCAGAAGGCTCACGCTCGAATCAAAATCCCTCACCGAATATGGTCCATAATCAGCGCAAAGATTCTGCGGCCAGACGATATTCCTGAGATAGCACGCAAAAATTCGTGGCTGGATAAACACCGCTTCCTGGAGCGAATCGCCGAGAATTCTCGGTTTGTGGGTAAAGATGATCGACGTCGCCGGTGGCAGCGTAAAGCGCGCAATCAAAAACACCCCCACCACCACACACGACGCGACGCAAAGCGCGATCCAGCCATGCTTCGCCTCATTGCTCCGGAAAAGCAACCAGTAGCAGATCAACGCCGGCGGTCCCGCGATCCCATTTTCCTTGGAACCCACAGCCAGAAAAAAACTCAACACACACGCGGCACCCACCAGCATGTTTCTCCGGTTGAATACCGGGTGGAACACCGTCGCCAGATTCAGCCCGGCCAGCACAAATACCGCCGAAAGCAGGTCCTTCCGATAGCTGACTTCCGCCACCGCTTCGCAATTCAACGGATGCACTGCAAAAATCAGAGCGCCGCAAAATGGAGGCCACATCGATCCTCTCCCCATCAACTTCCTGCAGAACAAAAAAATCAACACGACGACCGTCGCGTGAAAAATAATGCTCATGAAATGATGCCCCGCCGGATTCGCCCCCCATACCACCCAGTCCATGATCGCATTCGCCACATACACGGGCCGGTTGTTGTCCATCACGTCCATGTGCATGATGCGCAGCGTCATTACATCCACGAGATTGTGCAGGTGATGGATGTAATCGTTCTCCAGCACGATCATGCGGGCGTCGTACACAAACTCCGCACCGAGCGTCCGAAGATAAACGCCAATCGCGATGACAGCCAGCACGATGCAGGCAAAAAGATCGCGTCGCACAGGCACCGCGACGCCGGGAATTTTGAAAAACTGCGACTCTTCTTCGCGGTTCAATTCGACTTGAGGACTTCGATGAAAGCCTCCTGTGGAATATTCACCCGCCCGATGGATTTCATCCGCTTTTTGCCTTCCTTCTGCTTCTCCAAAAGTTTCCGTTTACGGCTGATGTCACCGCCGTAGCATTTCGCGGTCACATCTTTTCGCATGGCCGAGACGCTCTCGCGAGCGATGATTTTCCCGCCAATCGCAGCCTGGATTGCGACCTGATAAAGCTGCGTTGGAATTACTTCCTTGAGCTTGGCAGCAAGCGCGCGTCCGCGGAATTCCGCCTTCTCACGATGCACGATGGATGAGAACGCATCCACTGGCTCGCCATTCACCAGAATGTCGAGCTTCACCAGCTTGTCCGCGCGATGTCCCGCATGCTCGTAATCCATCGAGCCGTAACCGCGCGTGATGCTCTTAATCTTGTCGTTGAAATCCACGAGAATCTCGTTGAGCGGCAGGACGCACGTCAGCATCACCCGCTTGGTATCCAGCGACTCCGTGTGCTCCAGCACCCCGCGCTTGTCCATGATGAGCTGCATCAGCGGCGAGATGTATTCGTTCGGCACCATGATGAAACATTTCACGATCGGCTCGCGGATCTCCTCGATCACACTCGGATCGGGTAGAAACTCCGGATTATCCACCTCAATTACTTCGCCGTTGGTCTTGTGTACTTCGTAAATAACCGATGGATATGTCGCGATGATATCCATATCGTACTCGCGCCGCAACCGCTCCTGGATGATTTCCATGTGCAGCAACCCGAGGAATCCGCAACGGAAACCAAATCCCAGCGCCACAGAACTCTCCGCCTGGTAAACAAACGACGAGTCATTGAGCTGAAGTTTCCCCATCGCTGCCTTCAAGTGCTCGAAGTCCGCGGTGTTGATCGGATAAATGCCCGAGAAAACCATCGGGTGGATTTCCTGAAAACCCGCCAGCGCCTCCGTGGCAGGAAATTTCGTTCCGGTAAGCGTGTCGCCGATCTTGATCTCCGAGGAGGTCTTGATGTTCGCGATCACATAGCCGGTATCGCCCGCATGCAGCTTCGCCATCGGATGCATCTTGGGAATGAATACGCCCACTTCCTTCACGTCATACGGGCGGTTGTTGCTCATCATCTTGACGCCGTCACCGGCCTGCAGTGAGCCGCTCATCATACGAACATAAGTTACCACGCCCCGATAGGCATCAAACGTGGAATCAAAAACCAGCGCGCGCACCTTCTCATCATCCCATTTTTTCGGCGCCGGGATGCGTTGGATCACCGCCTCCAGGATGTCCTCAATACCGATTCCTGCTTTAGCGCTCGCGAGGATTGCTTCATCTCCCGGGATCGCAAGGATCTCCTCCAGTTGCCGTTTCACATTCGGGATGTCCGAGTTTGGCAGATCGATCTTGTTGATCACCGGGATGATCGTCAGCCCCTGCTTGTTCGCGAGATGCACATTCGCCACCGTCTGCGCTTCCACGCCCTGCGCCGCATCCACGATCACCAGCGCGCCTTCGCAGGCAGCCAGCGAACGCGATACCTCATACGCAAAATCCACATGCCCCGGCGTGTCCAGCAGGTTCAGTTTGTAATTGTGCCCGTCCTTCGCCTTGTACTTCATCGCCACGGGATGCGCCTTGATGGTGATGCCCCGTTCGCGTTCCAGGTCCATGGCATCGAGCAATTGATCCTGGGAATCACGCATCTGGATCGTGCCGGTAAATTCCAGCAGGCGATCGGAGAGCGTGGTCTTACCGTGGTCAATATGGGCGATGATGCAAAAGTTACGGGTATGTTGAATGGACGACATTGGGAACCGGAGACTATGGTGAAGGAAAGAGACCCGGTCAAATACTTCCACCTATTATTAAAAATCCATCTGGTTTCGGCCTCCGGGAGCCCCTTGTGGTTTCAGGGCTCACGCATCTAAATTTTCCTCTCTGTAATTCTGAAAATCTGATAATCAAAAAACAAAAGAATCCGTTGTCCCCTGCACCCAATCACAG
>JBAVPB010000454.1:0-13054 GCA_049692655.1 Chthoniobacteraceae bacterium
CTGCTGGAATGCAGCCCGGATTTTTTGCGCAACCATCCCAACCCGAATATCAAGGCATACATCGACCTCGCAAAAAGCCCGAATGCAAAGATCGGCATGCGCATGGCGACATCGGTCGAGTACACCAGCGACATGACGAATGCGGTGGGCAAAATCTGGTCGGGCAAGGAATCGGCCGTGGACGCGCTCAACGAGGTGGAGGTGCGGCAGCAATCCGCCTTTGACAGGCAGCAGGTGAGCTGGAACCGGCTCTCGGACAAACTGATGGCAGAATGGAGCAAACAATGACCCGTGTAGAAAAACAAAACCTCCGCATCGGGCTGCTGTTCATCAGCCCATGGATCATCGGCTTCCTTGCGCTGTGCGTGTACCCGCTGCTGAGTTCGCTCTACAATTCCTTGTGTGATTACTCGGTGCTGTCGCCGGCGGTGTTTGTGGGCATCGACAACTACCGCCATCTTTTTACGGATGAGCTTTTCTGGAAGTCGCTTTACAATACAGTGTTCTTCGCCGCGTTCTCGATACCGCTGGGGCTCCTGGTGTCACTCACGCTGGCGATCCTGCTGAATTTCGATCTCCCCGGGAAAGGCTTCTTCCGCACGGTTTTCTTCCTGCCGTCGCTGGTGCCGATGGTCTGTCTCGCGGTGCTCTGGCAGTGGATGCTGAACGGTGATCTCGGCCTGATCAATAATGCGCTCAATCCCGTGCTGCACGCGATCAATGGGATATTCCACTCCCATCTCACAGCGCCAAACTGGTTGCAGGATGCCCGCTATGCAAAATGGGGCATCATCTTCACCGGCCTCTGGGGCGTGGGGAATCCGATGGTGATTTACCTCGCAGGATTGCAGGACGTGCCGCGGCATCTTTACGAATCCGCCGACATCGACGGTGCAAATTTCTGGCACAAGACGATCCACATCACGCTGCCGGTGATTTCCCCCGTGATCTATTTCAATACGATCATGGCGCTCATCGGGTCTTTCCAGGTATTCGCGGTGCCTTACGTGATGACCGGTGGCGGGGATGGCCCGGAGCGCTCGCTGCTTTTCATCGCGACCTATCTTTATCAGAACGCCTTTGACCACTGGCACATGGGCTATGCCTGCGCCATCGGCATGATCCTTTTCCTCATCATCCTCACCCTCACCTATGTGGCGACGAAGCTTTCCGAGCGGCATATTTACTACGCGGGCAAATAGACCATGAAAAATTTCGGACCAAAACAAATCCTGAACCTGATCGTGTTTGTCATGATCGTTCTGCTCGGCGTCGTATTTCTGGCCCCCTTCGCGTGGATGGTCTCCACGTCGCTGAAACCTCTCAATGAAACGATGTCGCTGCCTCCCCGGTGGCTGCCAAGCAGCATCCAGTGGCGCAACTATCCCGATGCGATCCATGCGATGGGCTATTTCTGGCGTTACGCTGGCAATACCCTTTTTCTCTGCGTCATGACGGTGACGGGCACCGTGATCAGCAGCGCGCTCGCCGCCTATGGATTCTCGCGCGTCGAGTGGCGGGGACGCGACAAGGTGTTCCTCGTCTTGCTGGCGACCATGATGATTCCCTATCCCGTGATCATGGTGCCGATTTTCAGCTTGTTTAAACACCTCGGCTGGATCGGAAGTTTCAGGCCGCTCTGGGCCCCCTCGTTCTTTGCGGGAGCTTTCAACGTCTTCCTGCTCCGTCAATTTTTCCTCGGCCTGCCGAAGGATATTTCCGAAGCCGCGCGCATCGACGGATGCAATGAGTTGCAAATCTTCGGGCGGATCATTCTTCCGCTCTGCAAACCCGCTCTGCTGGTCGTGGCGCTGTTTCAATTCATGGCGACGTGGAATGATTTCCTAGGGCCGCTCATTTTCCTCACCGAGCAGAAGGATTTCACCCTCGCGCTCGGCCTGCAGAGTTTCCAGAGCCAGCATGGCGGCACGGCGTGGCATCACTTGATGGCCGCCTCGACGCTCGTGGTACTCCCCGTGGTCATACTGTTCTTCTTCGCCCAGCGCACCTTCATCGAGGGCATCGCATCCACGGGCGCGAAGAATTAGGAAACCGGCGTCTGCGGTTGTTTTGAAAAGCGGCTCCGCATGATCTTTGTCAGCCGGTGTCCCAATTCGATGCTCGGCATTTCGACGGCTCGATAGGTGATCGGCATTTCTGTCCCGGATGATTCCATCGAGGGTGGTTGAAGCCCGGAAAAACTGCCGCTGCCGTCACGCATTCACGGGCGCGAATCCCCCCATGGCTTTCCGGACTCTTGTTGTTTGGATAACCTCAGCCTCCTTTTGGTCCGCCTTGTAAACCTGGATCGATTCGTAGATCAGCTTGAGCATCCCTGCATTGAGTATCGTCTGGGGAAGTTCGACATCGAATCCACCAAACACAAAAGTATAAAAGAACGGCTGCACGAAAACCCCCACTCCAAAGAACAGGGCAATGGGAAAAAACGGCGTGTTTCGGCTGGAAACGATAAGTTTCACGGCGAATCGGGAAAGCCAGATTATCCATATGTAAAAAAGAAACGTGCCCACTCCTCCCACCACACGGATCGTGGTAAGCGGGCCGCTATGAAAACCGCCGGTAACCAATTGCCCCTCCATTCCTGCTTCCTGGGTCTTTCCCTCGTTCGTAAGCGCCCTGACGCTGTCCATTGCTTTCTGGGATACGCCGAATCCGTCTCCCAGAAACTTGTCCTTGATGTATTTGTTGCCGTGCAGCGCCCGGTCCCACATCTCAAAACGCCAGTCGGTCGAAGCCTGTGCATTCTCCACGGCCACCCGGTTCCAGTTTCCCGGCAGTACGCTCAAAGCCCGTTGCGCAACCAGGGGAAGCTGGAATAATGTCCCCTGTAAAAGGATGAGGGCCGCCAGGGCCGGCACAAGAAAAAAGCCCACTATCTTGAACACTTCCATGATGCCTTTGCGGAAGTAACTCGAAACCAGGATGGATAAGAGGGCGGTCACAATGCCAATCCGGTGTCCGGAGTACAATATGGCGACCCACGCAAGCATGAACGCGCAAAACCGGACAAAATAAAGAGGGTTGAATAATGTCATCGGCGTATAAAATGCACACAGGAAGGCCATGGCCACGATTCCGAAATCCAGCAGCGTTCCAATTCTGCCCTCCACTGAATCCGGGTCGCCGTCATTTTCGGCTGCATCTTGTGTATAATCCCCCTCCTGCCCCGTTTCATCGAAAGTGCTTTTCTCAACACCGGCATAAATATGGCTCAACACGGGCACGGTCGCCGGGATTTTATAAGCGACAATACTCATGGTGCTCACCAGCATGGCACCGATCAGGATTGCGATCGGCACTGTACGGCCCTGCTTGACCGTCAATGTCACCCGTGAGAGCACCCAGTAACCCATGAGAGCAATAATTGTGAGATAGTAGGGCCGGCCACCTATCTTGTCATTTCCCAGCGCAAGCATTCCCACCGGGTTCCGGAGATACACGCTGAGAAGATAAAGTATGTTTATCCAAAGAAGGAGGTCCAGGAAATCATGTTTCGGCTTTTTCCGCACCAGTTTGAGCGCGGTATAGACAAGAAATGTCCCGAAAGTGAGAAGGATGAAAACGTCGCGCACGCCGAATGGGAGCGGGAGCAGGTAGCTCTGCGTCCTCAGGTCCCATGCAAGCGGGATCAGGAGCCAGATGCGGGTTTTCATCGTAAGACAGATGATCATCGCCACGATGCTCGCTGCGATATACCCGAGCTTGGCCATATTGCCCTCGGCGGCAAGCTGTCCGCAATAAATACCGATCAGCACACCGGCGATGGTCACGCAAAACACGGTGAAATATTCCTGGAGGCGGTCAAGTTTCATGGGATCAAGAAGGGCGCGATAACGCTGGAAGAGGATAGCGCAAAGTCAATTCGCTTCAAGTTATCCCTGCCGCTTTCTGCGGGGTTGTTCGTGATTTCCGGCACTGTGTTTATGGATGAAGGTTCCTTGCTAGGGTTGGATTTCCACCAAAAACCAATCTTTGGGTCCCATGCTGGTTTTCAACGTGAGTGGGATTTCTTTCAGGATGATTCCGTGGTGATCCCGCAGCCAATCTTCAAAGCTGACCCCGAAATGCTCCGAAACCCGCCCGGAAGTGGCAAGCAGGTATTTGATGTGCGCGCGCTGCAAATCCGCAAGGGAATCATCCGCGGTAACATGCCGGATAATGCGATGGCCAAACGGTTTCCAGAGCGATGTCTCCAGATCGTCGTACGAAACAAAGCCCAGGAGGCCGGTATCCGGGGGCAATATTTCCAGCATCGGCTGGAAGGCATGCTCGCGGTTCTGGTAAGAGGCGTACACAGACCGGGACCGAACGATGAGCGGTGCATCGTTTTTCACCGCAAAGTGCGACAGCACGGAATTCGCCGGCCAGAGCGGACGCGCCGGCTGGATGACGATGAGAATGGCTGATAAAATGAAAACAAGGAAAACAGCCACGCGCTTCCACCACATTTTTTTGATCAGTTGCGAATGCTGGCTGCGGATCAACAGCAAAGGCATGAGCAAAGGGTAGTAGGGCGTGATCAGGCGTCCCCCGCCGGACAGCCCGGACTTTGCCATGAACACAAGCAGGGCCATGTAAGGCGAAAATAAGATCAGGGTTCTCCATCGGTTGCCGGTGAAAAATTCACCCCGGCTCGTGCGGCCCGGCTGCGGCGGCATGAGCAGCGAGGCCGCCATGGTGATGATCAGCAGCGTGGTCACACCGAAACCGAGCGCCGCCTCTTCTTCGATCTGCATTTCACCCGTGGTGAAAAATGCGCCCCCCTGCTCGAAACAATCGTGGAGTTTTTCAATCACCGGGCGCGGAAGAAAATTGTCCGCGTTTTTGTTCCAGAGGTTCGAGGGAGGGAAAACTGGCGGGACAAGATTTTGAAAAGGCAGCAGCAGGGCGTTGCCCGCGATGCAGACGATGGGTTGGCCTTTGAATTTGGCCCCTTCCGCGATGGAGCCTGTCCAATCGCCGCAATATTTGATGTTCAGCAAGGAATTTGGCACCGCCGACGAGAGTGTCGCGACGACCGCGATAAACAGCGCGGCAAACGGCGCTGCTTTTATCCTCGGGAGGGCCGCCGGCAGGATCGCGATGCACCACGGGAGCAGCAACGGAATGTTGCTGGCCTTCCCGCCTGTGCACAGCGCTGCGGCAATGATCGAGATCCAGACATCGCCCGCCTGCCGGGAGACCCGTGCGCGGAGCGCAAAATCAAGGGCGGCCAGCGCAAAGACCGCGCAAAACATGTCATTCGCAATACTCCCGGCTTGCAGCAAAAAACAGTAGCCGGTGGGGACGATCCACATCCAGTGCCACGCCACGCGCGGGCGTACGCCCAGCCGCGTGAACACGCTGAATATGAGCCCCGGCAGCAATAGGAACGAACCCGCGTCGATCAAAAAGAGGAGGCGGTCTGTGTTCGTGAACAGGATGAGCGGCGCGGCGATCCACTCGAAGCCTGAGGCGCGCGTATTGAGCCGGGCAAAATCCGTATGAATCCAGTGCCATCGCCCCTCTGCAAGCCAGTGCAGGACACGGGGCATGCGGTACGCCAGCGCGTCGTAGTTGGAGGGGGCGTAAATGACACCCCCCGCGATGGCCATCACCGCGAGTATGAAAAATGCGAGGGGAAATTTCCTTGTGAACCGTTGCCGGAATTTTCGCAGGATACGCCGCGTGGAAGACTGCGCGGGCGTTTCCTTTTTCCAAAATAACGCCAGGCCCGCCGCCGCCACGAACACACAAAGATAACCTGTGCGGTTAAGCTCATGCAGGGCGGATAAAATCCAGCCCGCGCTATTTAGCAGCGCACACAATGCAATCCAAAGCGCGATGGCAGAGGGAAAGCGGGGATGGCGGCTCGGGGATATGGTGGACAAGCAGTCGTCAATAAAGCGGTTTTTTTCAAAATGTCACGCCGCTTGCGCCGTCCTGCCCGGGGTGCAATCAAGAGGGGTTGAAATACCGGGGACAGGTGCGGGGTCAATCCCCTTCAGGTTCTCCCTCCTGTTTTTTCTCAAGCGTATTCGGCGGGGTTCTGCCGACGGTTTTCAGCCCCAGTACGCTCATGAAGAAACTCGACGAGATGATCTGAATCCCGACTACAATCAACGTGGCCGCCGGTATCAGACGCCGCAAATTCTCCGGATAAGAAATCGTTCCGTAATCCGCCAGTTTCCAGACCCAGAAGGCGCGAACCAGCGCGATGACACCGATGAAAAATGCCACCGCCCCTGTGATGACCCCTTTTTCCAGCGTGAATACACCAAACATCCGCGAAAATTTCGGGTTTTCAGGCAGCAGTCCCTCGGCTACCGCGAAAATTTTTGTAAAAAACGCGAATGCGATCAGTTGGATGCCTACGATCACCAGCATGCAGGCGATCATCAGGGTCCCGGAATCAAATACGACGCCGCCCACATGTAACGGAAGCAAATAGAGGAGCGCCGCCACGATAAAACCAGTGCCCGCAAGCACCATCCCCGGCACGAGGAAAAGCCACTTCGGGGAATAGATGAACATGAAGCGCAGATGCCGCCAGCCATCGCGCCACGGCTTGAGATGCGGCGGACGCGACCTGCCATCGGGATGTAGCGTGATCGGCGTCTCGGCGATGCGCATCGATTTGAGGGTCGCCTTCATCACCATCTCCGAGGCGAACTCCATCCCGGTCGTTTGCAGGTCCATCCGGTCGTAGGCCGCCTTGGTGAACCCGCGCATGCCGCAATGAAAATCGTTCACAGGCGTATGGTAGATCGTTTTCCCGATGAACGAGAGGACGGGATTCCCTATCCACTGGTTTTTCCACGGCATTGCCCCCGGGATGATCGTGCCGCCGCCGCGCGGGAACCGGCAGCCCATCACGAGGTCGTATCCCTCGCGCAGCTTGTTCGTGAATCCCGTGACGTCAGAAAAATCGTAGCTGTCGTCGGCGTCGCCCATGATGATCCATTTGCCATATGCCGCCTCCATGCCTCCACGCAACGCGCTGCCGTAACCTTTTGCAGCGACACGCACGACGCGTGCGCCCAGTTCTTCCGAGATTTGTACGGAACCGTCGGTGCTGCCGTTGTCAGCGATCAATATCTCGCCGGTAATATTGGCATTTTGCAGCCCGGTCTTGGCCTTTTTGATACAGGCAGCAATGGTTTCCGCCTCATTCAGGCAGGGCATCAGGATGGTGAGATCGACTGTTTGTGACATGAGGGAGCCCGGACACTATCCGGAGTGTGCGTGCGGAGACGAGTTTTTTAGCAATCTTTGAAAAAATCCGGTTTTCATCAAAAAAGGTCTGGTTTAAACGTATATTGCAAACTGCGGCACCAGCGGTCATAAATCCCTGCCCTTTATGAATACGCGCGAAGCCATAGTCGTCGGATCTGGCCCTGCCGGGGTAGCGTGCGCCGCCGCATTGCTGGAAAAAGGCATCGCTGTCACGCTGCTCGATGCAGGTCTCGCGCTGGAACCTGCCGTCAAAAAAAAGGTGGCCCGGCTTGCTGCCATTCCGCCGCCTCTCTGGGATGCTGCGGCGGTCTCTGCCATCAAAGGCAACATCGTTCCGGGCAAAAAAGGCATCCCCTTGAAATTGCTGTTCGGCTCCGACTTCCCTTATCGCGATGCCGAGACGCTTCTCCGCTGCCGTCTCGAAAACATCGGCCTCCGCCCCTCTCTGGCCCTCGGGGGATTCAGCAATGTCTGGGGCGCGGCGATGCTCCCCTATCTCGACGCCGACATGCCGGACTGGCCGGTGAACAACGCGCATCTCGCGCAACACTACGCCGCCGTCGCCCGCATCGCCGGGCTGGCCGGGGCGCACGACGATCTCGAGAAGTTCTTCCCACTCTTTGTCGAAAACCCGCCCGCTCTGAAATTGAGCACGCAATCCCGCATCCTGCGCAACAACCTTGAGAAACACCGGGATGAACTCGCCACCCATGGTATTTTCTTCGGCGCATCGCGTCTTGCCGTGCAGGCGGCTGCCGGCAACGGGGCGCCGGGATGCGTCTATTGCGGCATGTGCATGTATGGCTGCCCCTGGTGCTGCATCTACAATAGCGCCGATACCGTCGCCCGGCTGCAAGACAACCCCGCCTTCCGCTACCAGCCTGGCATTATCGTGGATCGCGTCGCGGAATCCGGCGGCGCCGCGCAAATCACCGGTCGCCACATGGAATCCGGCGAACCGTTTCACGCCTCCACCAGCCGCGTCTATCTCGCGGCAGGCGCTATTTCCACCACCGGCATCCTCCTGCGCTCGCTCGACGCCTTCGACCGCCCGGTCAGCATTAAGGACAGCCAGTATTTCCTCTTCCCGCTCCTCATGGGCCGCAAGGCGAAGGGCATGCGCCACGAACCGCTCCACACGCTCAGCCAGCTTTTCATCGAAATTTTCGACCCGAAGGTCAGCCCACACACCGTCCACCTCCAGGTCTATTCCTACAACGATCTCATCGGGGGCGCGCTCCGCGATTCCTTCGGCCCCGTCGCCGGAAAAATCGACGCGCTGGTCCGCGAGTTCGAGGATCGCCTGATGATCGTCCAGGGCTATCTCCACTCCGATTTCTCCTCGCAAATCAACGTCACCCTTTCGCGCGGCGCGGACGCCAATTCCTCGCAATTGCTTCTCAGCCCGGAAATCAACAAAGCCACGAAACCCGCCGTCCGCCGCGTCGTTTCCAAGCTCCTCCGCCAGTCCCTCCTCATGGGCGCAGCCCCGCTCCCCCCCATGTTGCAAATCGCCGGGCCCGGTCGCGGCTTCCACAGCGGCGGCAGTTTCCCCATGCGCGCCGCCCCGGGGAAATTCGAGACCGACACGCTCGGCCGCCCCTCCGGTTTCACGCGCATTCACGCCGTCGATGCCACCGTTTTCCCCAGCATCCCCGCCACCACGATCACTTTTTCCGCCATGGCAAACGCCCACCGCATCGGCTGGGAATCCGCCTCCCTGAACCGCTGAACAACCAACATTTCACCAAGGATAATCAACCGTTGCCAACCCTTACCAACCCTGTCGCAAGCACGCATACCTGCGCCATCACCGGCGCCGCCGGCTACGTCGGCGGCATCATCCGCCGCAAATTCGAAGCCGAAGCCTGGGCCGTCCGCCCCCTCACCCGCTCCCCCCGGGATGACAAATCCGTCGCCTTCCAGCTGGGCCGCGATCTCCCTCCCGGCGCCCTCTCCGCCTGCGACACCCTCATCCACTGCGCCTACGACTTCAACCAGTTCACCATGGAAAAAGCCCGCGCCGTCAACATCGCCGGCGCCCAGAAACTCCTCGACGCCGCCCGGCGCGACGGCGTTAAAAAAATCGTCGTGATCTCCTCCATCAGCGCCTTCGAAGGCTGCAAATCCGTCTATGGAAAAGCCAAGCTCGCCATCGAAAAAATCGCCCTCGACGCCGGTGCCACCGTCGTCCGCCCCGGCCTCGTCTTCAGCGAAAACGGCGGCGCCATGTTCGGCAGCCTCGTCGCCCAGGTGGAAAAATCCTCCCTGCTCCCTCTCATAGGCAACGGCGGCCAGATCCAGTTCCTCATCCACGGGGACGACCTCGCCGCACTCATCTTCGGCCTTGGCTCCGGCCTCATTCCTGCACCGCAGGGAGTTATCACCGCCGCGCACGACCAGGGCTGGCCCTTCCGCGCCATCCTCGAAAAAATAGCCGCTTCGAAAAACAAAAAAGTCCGGTTCCTCCCGATCCCCTGGCGCCTCCTCTGGCTCGCCTTGAAAACCGCCGAGACCCTCCACGCCCCCACCAAATTCCGCAGCGACAGCGTGGTCAGCCTCGTGAACCAGAACCCCCGTCCCTCCTTCAGCAAACTCTCCCTCACCGGCATCAACCCCCGCCCCTTTCACCTCGCCAACGAACCCCGTGTCACCTCATAATCCCGCTCCCCCTTCCACCGCATGTCCCAGGCCGCACCCGTCATCCCGTCCACCACCATCTTCGGGGCATTAGTGGCGACAGCCCCGCCGGTTCGTGGCGACCTGTTCACAAATATTCAGCGCGCTCTTTGGAGCCCGCTCGGTGACCCGGTCATTGTATCAATGATGCTCATTCTACTGCTCGTGCTTTCACAAAGAAGTCTTTGCGTGTGGGACAGGAAGGTGGAAAAGCGGGCTCTTGCAGGTTTGATCTGCGGCTACTTGGCCGGGGCGGGATTACAGTTTGTCGCTCACTACGCAATATATAGCCATTGGGTCAGCCGGCTCCTGCTCATAGGCTTCGTCTGCGCCGTTCTCAAACGCGCCGTCGTCAACCTCTCCGGCACAAGAAAAGCCGCCATCCTGCTTCTTATAGCCGCAGTCTTCACGACCGCTGCAAAAACGACACTTCTTCGTTGATTACCCCGCCTGCATCCAACCACGCGCCGACAACACTTTTTAAGCTGCTAACAGCACGGAAAAAGATTGCAAATAACTGGCGCCGTGAGGATCGTGACAACTCCCTATGGAGCCCCTAAACAACGACAATATAACACCGAAAAGATGGGTTTCCATTTCGCTCGCGTCCATATTTCTTTTTTTTGGACTTCTCTGGCTGTTGGATTTTCCAAAACCGTTCATTGACGATTTGTTTTATTGTGGGGCGGGGCTGAATCTGGCGGCGGGCGGGGACCTGTCAAACCCCTTGCTGGAACGGCACCATTTTCCCGGCCATTATTTCTTTGCCTATCCGCCAATCCATTCCTACGCGATTGCCGGCTGGATGAAACTTTTCGGGATCAGTGCCCGGTCGCTCACTGGATTTCAAATCCTGATGTATCTGGCGACAGCATTGGCTACAATTTCGATTTTGCGACGGTACAAATCGCCAGCTTGGCTGAGTTTTTTGGTTCCGCTGGGAGTTACCGCCTCGTTTTTGCCGTTTGGACTCCGGCCCGAACCGCTATCTGTGGCATTGACCATGACCGGCTTTGCAATAATCGAATGCGGATATAGCCGCATTGTGCCGGCTTTTTTTGCCTTTCTTCTGATGTTTCTCGGAGGCGGGACCGCGCCCCGGTTAACTTTATTTTCCGGTGTCCTGGTTTTAATTGCGGGATTCCGTGCATGGCAAAAAGCCACGGGCACTGGCTGGAAACGATGGTCGTTTTGTTTGTCGGCTCTCGGCGCAATTTTTATCACATTCTTCATATTTCTCTACTTGATCAATTTTCGACTCGGAGAATTTTGGGCCATGTTTCATTTACATGCGTCATATAATGTTAGTGGCAGCAGAATTCTGCTTTTGAAGAGGTTTTTCTTTGAAATCCTGGGCGTCACACAACTGCCGATGTTTTTTTTGGCAGCCCTCCTTTTGTTTTTTGTGGGACTAAAATCCAGGAACGAACTGTTTTATGGCGGTCTGCTTGTTGCATCCGGGTTTGTTCTCACGGCGCTGATCGGTGGAATCGGAATCGGCGCGACGTGGTATGTGTTTTTAATAATTCTATGTCTGGCTGTATCCGTTTCGGGAAACGTCACGGGCAATAAGATATTTCTGCCTGCTACGCTGTCACTCGTAATGCTCCTGGCCAACAGTAAAAGCCTGCTGAATGCAGCAGGTGTTTTGAGCGGTGAAATCCAGGAGGACCACGTCGGGCAGGCCGCAGCCATCCATTTGCGCCCCACCACCGATCATCCGGTGCTGGTTGACAAAGCCGTGGCGCGATACGTGTTTGATTATAAGATTCCGGGCGGATTCATTGATTTTGCATTTTCCGCGCCATTTCCCGGATTTGGCGTGAAGGATTTTTTCGCGGCTCAGGACGTGTATTTGGTATCCCCCTCGAACGTCGATTACCTGAGGTCAGAGACACAGTTGGATTTCCCGTCACCGCCGAAATGGGCGCCTCTCGGTTTGGAGAAATGGTCCTTAGAGAAACACCCGTATCACACTTTCGTCATTTCAGCGGAAAGTTGCAAAGGCTTGAGATCAGACCAGGAAACTCACAGATAATAGTGTTGCCGGAAAATACTTCCCCGCCTGCCTCAATAGTCTCGACTTCAGGCCTCGGCTTTTGATTGCATCGCCATGATGAACCGAAACGAGAAAACACCGGATGGTGATAAACATCCGCTGCCCCCTTCCCCCCCTGTGTCAGAATCCGTTTCCGAAGCTGGCTCGAAGACAAAAAAGCCGGCAAACGCCGCATGGCTCTGGGTTATCGTTCTCTTCTTCCTGGTCAATGTTTTTACCATGGACTCTTACTCCACCGTCTGGATGGACGAAGTACTGTTTACCGACCCGGCTGCAAATCTGTACCATGGACAGGGATTTACCTCCACAGCCTGGCCAACCCAGACCCGCCAGGAGTTCTGGTCCGGGAATCTTCCCTTGCATACCATGCTGCTTTCCCAGTGGTTTAAAATCTTCGGCTTTGGGATGAAGCAAACACGTATTTTCGGTTACCTCATGTGGACGCTTGCCGTCTGCGTCACCTGTATGGGGGTACGCCGGTTGGGGGTAGTGGAGAATTCCAACAGCCTCTGCTGGCTTGCAGCTTTTCTTTTTCTGGGTGGGTGCGCGACATTCAGCTACAGGACGGGAAGATACGATCCCTTACACTTTTTACTGATTTCAATCTGCTTTTATGGTTTTTCGATCCCGGAAAAAAAATGGCGCTACTTCGTCCTCTTTGCGAGCTCCCTGCTCTTCCTTCCCGCAGGCTCGATGCTTGGGCCTTATAGCGTCATGCTGGCCGCCACGCTCCTGGCATTTACTCGCACCCGCTACCTGCGCGAGTTATTGATCATCGGTTGTGGCGTCGCTTTGGGGGGAGCATTTCTTTATTTGTTCTATTCCTCTCACGGAACATGGGATGCATTTTTGCGAGCCACGACCTTCGTTAAAAATATTTATTTCAAATCAAATCAGACCCATTCCGTCTATGTCGTGAAAGCACTGGCGTTGCCGGGGATATTTTTGCAGGATAGATCGGCGGTCATCGCATTCATCTCCTTGCTTGGGATTGCCATTTTCGACTTCCGGCGCTGGCAAAAAAAACAAAAGCTCCAGATCGCCTTTATCGTTGCTCTCTATTTGATCGTCCCATGTGCC
>JBAVPB010000455.1:0-14902 GCA_049692655.1 Chthoniobacteraceae bacterium
GAATAACGCTGCTCCAGCGAGCGTTTTCGGACCTTGGGATTTGTCCTTCCGCTGGACGTATCCGGCAGCTTCCATAAGCATTTCATATTCGATCTCATAGAGGTTTGCGAGTTTGTGGAGATAGAACGGGGACGGTTTGTTGATTTTGTCGTTTTCGAGTTGGCTGAGGTAAGGATTGGATATTCCGGTGGCCTCCTCAACCTGGCGCAGGGAGAGCTTCCGTAATCCACGGGCCAATTTGAGGCCCTGGCCTAGGCTTTGTGTGGACATGTTTTGGCTCCTTTCGTAGTGAGTTTTCTAAATGTAACGCGATCAAATCTGAAGTCAAGCGACGCTTTCAAAACACGGCATTCTTTTATTTTGCTAAATATTTGCTTGACGGATTTAGCAATGCTGTGAGATGGTTTTTTTGTTGCGGCAACTTCAACCCCGTGACGCTTATAAACAAAAAAATGAAAGACATAATTGAAATCTACCTCCACGGCGCGGGAACTGTTGAGGAAAAGATCATTGCAATTCCCGAAACCGCGACTGTTCATGACCTGATTCAGGCCGCGAGAGAAGTCGGCTTCGCGCACGACCCGAACGTGATTATCATGATCGAGGACGGCGAGGAAGCCCTGGAACATCACACCCGTCTCTGCGACCACGGGGTGAAGCACAAACACCACCTGCATTACCACACCTGTCACAAAATCGAAGTGACTGTGCATTTCAACGGTGTGCCCAAGAAGGAGGGGTTTGCGCCGAGCAAAAAGGTAAAGGCCGTTCTGAAATGGGCGGTTAAAGCCTTCGAGTTGCACGGCGTGGACGCTGAAAACAAAGAACTGCGCCTTGGCAGCGCGGGTGGAAAGCCGCTCCTGGCGGATCACCATATCGGTTCCTACACGCGGCATCACACCTGCCACTTGGAACTTTATCTCACCGCCATTGTGGAGGTCCAGGGATGAAACCCGATGAAGCTCTCCTCCGGGCGCACCTAGAGGAAGCTGCCTTCCGCTCCGGTATAGATCGGGGACGGTGGGACTGGCCGACCGGCGAACCGAGTATTGAGTGGCCGCATTGCATCCTTTGGGTGCAATCGGAAACTCGGTTTGCCGCGTCGGGCCGGGTCAATTTACGATTTAATTTGGACGGCTATCCAACGCAAGCACCGACCGCCCAGCCTTGGGACGTGGAAAAAAATCAACGACTGGCAAATGATAAATGGCCGAAAGGCCCCGGGAACGTTTCCAAGGTGTTCAATCATGGATGGAATAATGGTCCGGCTCTTTATGCCCCGTGTGATCGTATGGCCATGGTCGGTCATGATCCATGGAAAACCGCACACGAGTACTGGTGGTGGACTCCAGACAAAACAATTACGCATTATTTGGAATTCGTACATCGCTGTTTAAATCCGCTCGATTATGAAAAATAAAGCGCTGAACATTTCGGTGTGGCTGTGGATGGCTCTTGTGCGTGACCTGCGCAAACGCGGTTACGGTGAACGCGAGAGTGGCGCTTTTTTGCTGGCCAAACACGGCTCGCCACAAATCACAAAATTCATTTGCTATGACGATTTAGATCCAACAGCCTTGGACTCTGGAATCATCGTTTTCCACGGCGCGGGCTTCGTGCCGCTGTGGGATTATTGCAACCGCAACAATATGTCGGTTGTTGCAGACGTGCATACGCACGGTGATAAATGGACTGGTCAAAGTGATTCAGATCGCACGCACCCGATGATTGGTCAAAAGGGGCATGTAAGCCTTATCATGCCGTATTTTGCGCAGCGAAATCTTTTGTCGTTGTCCGGAGTCGGTATTTACGAATATGCCGGGAATCATCAGTGGCATACCCGCCCAAAAGGAAAACTCAAACTCTCTCTAATCTAATGGCGGAACTGACACCAAAAAATTTGAATCGCTTGGCAAAAGCGATAATGCAACGGCATCATGTCAGCTATGAGCGTGCTTGTGAAATGCTCGGCGAACTGAAACTCAATCTGATCTGTGGTGAAGAAATCCGCAATTCACCCTCACTGCAAGCAGCCGTCCTCACAGCAATCAATTGTGGTAAGCGGGCATTTCTCGGAGGTGTTGCAATTGCGTTGCCCGAAAATACATCTCTGCGCATACCGTGGCCAACATCAGGATCGTTTAACAAGGTTGTAAAAGAACTCGGTGCGGTTGAATCCATCGGGAAAGCGAGCGCAACGACTCGTACGATAGTATTTGGTGATGTAAAAACGGTTGGTGAGGGTTTGTGCTTGGCTTGCGATGGATGGCGTGGCGGTGTCTTTCCAGTCGGCGCAACCATGACATTTGAAGCTGGGAGTGATTTTGCGCTCGGCGGAGTTTTTGCCGGAGCATTCGCTGTAGCGCGGAGCTTCTTATCCGCGAGCGAAATCAGCAATCGGGATGTTATGGAGCCTACCGGGTATTCGCTTTGGCGTCCTGATCTATCCTGGCTTTCCGCTGACGCAATTGGTCCAGATTTAGAAAGTTTGCCCGCAAAACTGTGGCTCCTTGGGCTAGGACATCTCGGTCAAGCCTATGCTTGGACGTTGGGTTTATTGCCTTTCAGCAACGAGCAGCCAGCCAAGCTGTTCCTCCAGGATTACGATTTATTAGAAAAGGGAAACTGGAGTGCCGGGTTATTATGCGAGGAAAGTGAACTCGACAAACTGAAAACACGCATTTGCGCGAATTGGCTAGAGGCTCGTGGATTCAAAACTCGTCTTATCGAGCGGCCTTTCGATCATAATATTCGTCGCGGCGACGATGAACCAAGGATTGCGTTATGTGGATTTGACAATCCAGAATCTCGGCAACTTCTCGAAGATGCAGGTTTTGAACTCGTGGTGGATGCAAGTCTGGGAGCCAGCATGGAGCGCTTCGACCGTATTGTTCTTCGCACTTTCCCTGACGCATCCACAAAAGCGCGGGACATCTATTCAAATGTCCAAAAGGAAAAAGCACCAATTGATCAATTGGATTTTGGCGAGAAAAAGGATGAATGCGGAATTGTTCTGGATGAAATTGCTGGCAAAGCGATTTCATCATCATTCACGGGTGCATGCGCCGGTGCCTTAGTTCTAGCCGAAGTGCTCCGCGCACTGCATGGGGGAAAACGTTGCGAATTTCTTAACGCCGAACTCCGCTCCGTGGACTTGCCGACCGATCCGTATCGTGAAGAGCAATACATTCTCCGCGTTGCTAGAAATGGAATACTACCGATTCGGCGATGCTAGTAGCAGACAGGCTACTCTTTCATTTTTTTGAGTGAACCTGCCAACACTTTTGAAATTACACTTGTGTGGTCCGCCTTCGTGGAATTATCGACAGTTTTGTAATTCACTTTCACCTTGTAACCCCGCACCGTAGCTTCCTTGCCAGCGTCTTGCGCCTCTAAACTTTCAACGAATGCAAAAAGAGCGTCTGGCGTGACGAACTGTGTTTTTTCAAGCTCCGCAGCCGAGAGCGCCGACCGCATCGCCTTCTCCGCTCTCGCCAGTTTTTTTTCATCCGGTGCAACAACCGCGACAAAATCAAAACCGGCCTCGATGCACTTTCTCACATTGCCAATTTCATACTCGATGGGAGTTGTCACCGTGATTTCACAAGCCAGCTTACGTCCTATTTTTTCGAGGGCAACATCTACAAGCCCCGCACCGCCGAGAACCGATTTTTCAACGGTGGCAAGATATCCCATGCCCTGCCCCCATTGCCGGATCAGTTGTTGTAAATACTTGTGATCTTGCCCACCTTTGCCGGGAGAAACAGTTTCGGGAAGAATGCCTTCGCACTTTTTTTTCTTTGAAGAAACAGAGGGTCCGGCTGGGGACTTTTCAATGACAGGCACAGACGTGGCCGGGATTGCTTCCGATACAGCAAGTGTATCCTCGACATCTGCTGATTGTGTTGCCGAGGGTGAAACCACCTGCCTTGAAGCCGTCAGAATTTTTTCGATTTCCTCTCGCGACAGCGCATATTTTTGACGGGAAAGTGCAGTGATACTTGATGCATTTAATTCTCCCTCTTCCTCATCAATTTCTGAAAGCGGAATCGTTTCGAGATTAAAATCAAAATCCGCCCGCTCAATTCGGCAAATGGCTTCACCTGTCGAGAGACTTTGAAGTTCCTTTGCGTCGAAATATGAAAATCCAGATTCGAGTTTCCGTGCGTCTTGATCGCCGACCCGAAAACAAATCCTGCTGTATGGATTGGAAATAACCGCTGAGAACAATTCCCCATCGCCTCGTTCTAATTGCCGAAGTTCTTGGTGCGCCAACGTCAGGCCCAGGGCGTATTTCCTTGCGCCAGACAAAAGCGACACCATTGAGGGAGTTGTAAAATTGTGGAATTCGTCAATGTAGAGAAAAAACGGACGGCGATCTTTCTGCAAAAGTGCTTGTCGACTCATAGCCGCTTGATGAAATTTTGAGACCAAGAGACTTCCCAGTAAAAAGGAATTTTCCTCGCCAATCAGCCCTTGTGAAAGTTTTGCCAAAAGAATTTTTCCCTCTGCCATCATGCCGGCAAAGTCCATGTGATCATCTTTTTGCGCGACCATGTAGCGGATCGTTTTAGTCCGCAGAAATGTATCAAGACGTGTCAGAACCGAGGCGACCGGAGCGCCCTTGAGCATCGGAAAATGATGCTGCCAATAATACACAATTTCGGGATCGGAAACGGATTTCAGAAATTCATTGCGATAGCCTGTTTCAAGCAGAAACCGTCGCAGATCAAGCAGTGTCCCGCCGCGCTCACTTTCCAAAAATGCCAGGATTGCATTGCCAAGCACCGAAGACATTTGATCACCCCAGCTTGTCGAGAGACGTTTGAACACAGCGACCAAATCCGACGAAAGAAGATTTCTCTCCAAGTCACCGTGGGCTTTGAGGATATTGAAGCCAACGGAAAATTGTTCATCCGAAGGATCGAAGACAATGACATCATCAATACGATTTTCCGGTATGCGGGCAAGAACTGCATCCGCGAGATCACCATGGGGATCAAGCAAAGCAATTCCCTCTCCATTTTCAATGTCTTGGAGGATCAGATTCAGCATGAGCGTTGACTTGCCCGTTCCCGACGCACCGATGATATGGCTATGGCGCAGACGCTCCCCAACACCCACCCGCACTTCGTGACGCGCTCCCTTGTGAATATTGAAACCGAGAAGAATACCATCATTTTGAGCAATTGACGGCACCACTTTCGTTTTTTGTGTCTGCCGTTCGAGCTTCTGACTTTGAAGACGTGACCCCGGCAGATGTGCCAAAGCAATCAACTCATCGAGATTCAGGATCATTCCGCTACGCCTTGTAGCTCGACATGCAATTTCCAATTCCCTGTCTTTTTCATCGAAACCTTCATTGTCGAGCGGTATCAATTCATTGCCGGAGGGATTGGAGAATACGGAAAACGCCCCGGTGATATTACGAGCAATATCAAGAACCCGCCAATGCTCCACAGCCTTTACTCCTACGCGCAGGACGGCGGCAAAAAGAGGCTTGGAAAGCTTTGCGCGGGCTTGGGCGAGAAAATCCGGTTGACCGTCAAAAAGAGGCGAACCGTCAGGCAACGTCACGACCCGCACAACACTTGCACCCCACGGCTCCCGAACTGGCTGGAGTATGACTTGATACACAGCCACTTCATTTTGTTGAAGTCCTTCCATCACACCAAAAAGACTTGTGAGCGGATCAGGATTTAAATTGCGCGGCATCAAAAGCGGCAGCATGAATTCACGCGACAAACCAAAATCGACGACCAAACTTTCGTCCGATGTGACGCCTTGCCATGCCTCATTCATACGGCCTTCGGATCTCTCTATAATGACACCGGGCAGATGAATGCGAAGCTGCTGCAACACGTTGCTTTCATCGACATCGCTAACGGCGAACTGCAAAGAGATCGAGTCTACAGTGCCAATGATTTCAAAAGAAACAATGCCGCGCACCAGCGACAGAGAGACAAATAACTGTTCGAGCGAGTCTTTTGAAATGTCCGCCGATTGCGGCAAGATTATGCGTAGCTCGCACCAATCCGCGGTCGGCTCTATTGCCGAAGGTTCGTTTTCTTCCGGCATTTCTTCGGGCTCGAAAACTTCCGCTTCGATGGATTTTGGTTTGAAACTTTCGACGACATTTTTTGCGAGACTACTAAGGAATGTTGGCTTCCGTCCATCGTCCACCTGCTTCGATGTGAGGTAGTGGCCGCGAAATGGAACAAATGCAGGTTCCGGCGCGATATACATCGGCCACACATCCCACCCTCGCCCGCGCCGCTCCCATTCGTAAAAGTTGCGAACGAGATCGTCAGCGATCATAAAAAATTATGCCTCACGATCACCGGAACAATTCGTGCATCACAGGCTTGCGTTCTGATTCCGACAATGGCACGATGCCCGCCGCCTTCGTCATTTGATCTATGGCTTCCATTAGCGATTGATGCACAACCTGTTGAAACATGTGCCCCGTGTCGATTTTGTAAAATGTCAGCTTATTGGCGTTAAGAAATAGGATTATCCCAACAATTGCAGAAGCAAAAGCGAGCAGTATTCCAAAAAAACCGAACACCTTGAGCAGGATAAAAGCGATGAGGAGAAAACAAAGGAGTCCGAGCGGTATGGCCAGCAACCAATTGATGCCTTTCGGCGTAATCAGGCGCGAAGATACGAAAAACCCGCTGCCATACGGCGCAGCGCAAACATAAAAATCGAAATCGCGGCGATTGATTCTTAAATATTGGCGTTTGTCTGAAAAAGTCCCACCTTCGTGCCACTCCAAGCGTGATGATTGAAAATCAGCTACTTCGCGGCTCTTGATGCAACTCTCTATCAGGTCATATAGTTCCGACGGCGTTACGTGAATTCCCTCGAAAAGTTTTGCCCAATGTGAAACGACTAACGAGTTGTCCGGTTGGGGTGCGGCCATGCGACAAGTGTTTAACAAACACTTGAGACGAGGGCAAGCTGCAAAAAATCTGCCGTCCCCAGCTTCTAGAGCTCGACGATTTTGTCGAAAGCCTTTTCAGGTTGTTCCCAGTCTTCAAGCTTTTACCACCAGGAAACAGAAGCCTCGCAATCATTTTAAAGAGCGGTTCTAATATTCCTAAATTCGCAAATGAAAACCAAATGAACCCTTCACAAACAATGTCAGATAAATCATCAGTAGACTCTCGACCGTTTGGTTTGGCCGAAGCGTTGCTTTTATCCTTGCTAACGGTCGGCGCATATGTTGTCGCGAATGGCTACGAAACCGGCTATTGTGAATACTTTCTTCTTCCCGCTGATTTTATTCAATTTTCTCCAAGGGTGCTGATCAGCAGTTTCCTTTCGGTCACAATATTTTTGTTTTCGTTCTTTTGGTTGTGTCACATGGCTTTTCATCTCATCGTTGGTCGCCCACGCGATCCCGACAGTCTTTCTCATTTTTTATTAAAATTTCACGCAGTCTTAGTCTGCACAGGAATTCTACTCTTTCTAGCATTCGGCTTCTCATGGATCGGTTTGAGGCTTTATGTGTACACTCTACTCATTATTGATGTTGCATTTGCGGTCATGATTTCGATCATTTACTTTCTCATAAAAAAAACTGGCATTTTGAACAATAGCGAGACGTTGTTTGGCGAAAATGTAGATGGCTTTATGCTTTTAAAGCGCTATATTGATAAACGATATTTGCTAATCCTCGTATTTTTGTTTGTCGCCCATATTCTAAGTACTTCCGCAGGATTAAATGCTGCTCGAAATCAAAGAACTTTCTACGAAATCAAATCGACAGGGCTTTTTATCGTAAAGGGTTATGGAGATACATATTTATGCAAACGCCTCACATCTGATCGTGAAGGGCTTGGGGCAGAAACCGTCGTATTGCAAATCGCTCAATTCACTAACCTCGCTTTAATTCCGCACGTTTTCAAAGTGCCGCCCACCATTAAATAAACATTCCTATCAGGATGCTCCGCTTTCGGACATCACTTCGCCTATCGTAACCATCGGAATAGTGTCGTGAAACCGATTGCGAAAACGACGATCGCAATTACCAATACAGAGAGTAAAATTAGCAGAATTAGCCATCGCAGCAATCTCGCCCGCAGGGGCCAAATACTTTGTTTCCACAGGTTTGCAGGCGGTGTCCCACTTTGCAGTTCTTCCGGCCCTGGCAAAGTCAGAAATGGTTGCCAGATTTCACGAAAGAATTCAGGCATTACTTTTTCGAGAAAGAAATCGCTGTGATGGAGTCCGGCACCTTCGAAATGGACAACTTGTTTTCTATCGTTAAATCCGCGCCGACCGGATGGACCAGAATCCGGAATTACGTAATGGCTGACGCCGGCCCAGAAGTCTTTCGTTCCGTAATGACACAGCACTGCTTCTACTTGCTTTTTGGAGATGAGCGCCGCCCAGTCGAAGTCGGGCCGGAGAATACAGCCTGTTAGGATGACTCGGCCTACGCGGAGAGTTGGATCGCTCTGTAAAGCGTGGCCCAGGAGCCACGTACCGAAGCTATGCGCTAGAACGTCGGGCACTCCTCCGAAGCCGGTTTTCTCGCTTTGACCACCCAAGCGTTGAATGCGTGTAATGAGTTGACGTGTCAGCGCTCTCTGTCGGAAAGAAAGCACAACTCCAACCAGCACTAATCCGTACTTGTAGATGGCAACCGGGACCGCGTGGCCGTACATCCGCGATACAAGCCAGTTTAGCTCCTCCTGCCAAGGGCCACGGGTATTCATGCCATGTAAAACGAGCACCCAGCGCGCGTCTCTTCTTCGCCTTCCTTCGTGACCATAAAGTGTTTGCTTTTCGGGTTTGCCGACATCGATGAACGCCTGTCCACAATGCCGACAAGTATCTGCCGCCGCTTCGGCTTCCGTAAGTGAGGCACCGCAAACGCAGAGGTGTTGCGTTGTTTTGTACAGCCAATGCAGAGCGACCAGCGCCTCTAGCAATTTTCGACCCATTTCCGTTTGTTGGGGGGTGCTGGCTACGAATTGCTCTGCCGAGAGTGCGAAGGGTTCGCCGAGTTCAAAACGATGTCTGATTGACTCGACGAGTTCGTGTGGGTATTCGCCATCGAATTCATCCCAGGGTGGAGCTCTCATAGCGTCACGCGCTCTTCCCCAGCAATTCGAGGATATCCCATACTTCTGTTGCAGTGAGTTGTGCCCATAGCCGGACCCGCCGCTCATTGCCAAAGAGTTCGATCTTTGCCTCGCGTTCGAGAGAGCCATCACCTTCCGGATGGTAAAGGAAAAAGCCGTTTGTGCCGGTGAAATTCTCCGGCTTAACAGCGCGTCTTACATGGCGGACGGCCTGCGAATCCTTGTAACCGCCGCTTCCGGTCGTGTTGGCAAATTCGACATACACTCCCGCGTCGCTGAGACGCGCGCGTTGCGCCGTGATCCTACGCTTTGCGGTCGTGGTCGCATTCAGCTCCGTTTGGTCGAGGGTCTTGATGACAGTCGAGATCGCTAGAGGCTGAAGGTCAGAAAGTTTGACCAGAGGCTTGATAGCTTCAGCAACAATATCCATCGCATCGTCATGTTCCTTTTTACCCCAGGGAATTTGCATAAACACCGCCGCCAGCCGCTGCTCGATGCGTAGCTCAAACCGCATCACGAGGCGATCAAGCCGTTCGCGATACGCGCGAAATTGGTATCGATCGTCATCAATGACTTCTTCACGATCCTTTGCGGGAGAGCGAACCCAGGCACCGAGACCTTGATGCCACACGAAACGCAATGATTTACCATCAAAGTATATGCCACTCAACGTGAGTTCGCTCGGATACAACCAAGAGGTTTCCGCATTCCAGAACTTGGCAAGGCCAGCACCTTTGAGCAGCTTTTCCATTTTACTCGATGAGGTCCAGATCGCATCGGTGGCGACAGAGAGCGGCACTCGAAAGATATAAACGTGCTGATCCCCCCATCCTTCGACCTCATCGAGCCACTCGGACACATCGGCCCCGCGCAACTTTCCTTGGTCAATCGCTGCCAGGAGATTCGACTCAAAATTGGCCTTCGTGGCACCGATCCGAATGTCCTTTTTTCGCAGCAGTTCCTTGATGAAAACATTGCCTTGAGCAAGCACAATTCCACGCACAAGTTTACGAAGCGCTGTCTTTTCCTGTGTACTCGGCGGCCCGGTCTTGGCATCACTCATTGGAAGTAAGGATTTCTCATGTGGAAATAGCCGTTGAGAGGAAGTTCAAGCGCGTCAGGCACTTTCACACAAATGTAACGTTTCGGCCACAGCGCCGATGGACTGCTGCTCTAGCTCGATCAGTGCCGTGAGAACCGTACCCTCACGCCCATAGAATCGCAGAAGTTCGGGGTGGCATGCCCTGACCTCCCTATAGGCAATCACTACATTCTCCAAAATTTCTTCCATGCTGGATCTCTTGATTGGACCTTGAGGAAGTGCATCACATATCCAGCCCTCAGCCAAGCAAAAACGATTACGCGGTTATTTTTTGAATTTTTCTGCGATCACGTACTATAAACTCCATATACACCAGGCATTTTGATTATTACACGTAATTAATCTGGGTATTTTTTCTCTCAAAATTAGTGGGTTATACCTATTGCTTTTTCCAAAACCAAGCCCCAGCATTACAACGGCACTCCACAAGCGGCCTCCGGATATTTAGATAGATGGAAATCATACGAACTCCTGAAGATCTGGCAGTGAAACATCTGGTTGTGGCTGTACATGGCATTGGAAGCCAGTTTCGTTATTCAACCGTTCAATCAGTCGAGCGACGGTTTGCGGAATTTTGCAAAAACCCTGTCACACAGCCGCTTGGAGCTTTTCACCCCGTCAAGCTGATCAAAAGGCCGGACTCGCCCGAACTCGGTGCATATCTGTTCACTCCTCCCGCCCCCTATGCCGATACGTTCGGTAATTTTGGTTTTGCCGAAGTCTTTTGGGCGGACATTCCAGAGCGTGCGGCGGATACAAAGAATACCACGGAAGAATGTAAGGCTTGGGCACAAACCCTTGTAGAAAGAGTCCACGCACTCGACGAAAGCAACAAGGATCAAAAATCCAATCTTATCGATTATAACAAGACGAGTGCAGTAGTGGCGGAGATGATCGATACAATCAGGGTGTTGGAAAACCTCCTTTTCATTGCGAAGAAAGCCGGCCTCTTTGAATTTAACCTGGGACAACTGCTGACCGATTTTCTCGGCGACGTCCAAATCGTGGCCGACTTCAAGGATTACGGCGGCGATATCTTTAGGAGATTTGCAAACACGATGACGAACCTGAATGATCGTCTGTCGAATTTGGAAAGCATCCATATCGTGGCACACAGCGAAGGAACGGTAGTCTCGCTCAAATGCCTGTTGACAGCCCTTGCCGCCCCGCAAGGCGATAAAAACGAATGGATCGACAAAGTGAAGGGGTATATGACGATTGGATCACCGCTAAACAAGCATATCGTGATGTGGCCTGCTCTTTGGAAGGGAATCATACCCTCCCCCGATAGAGAAGGCCGCGGCGATCCGATTCTTTGGCGCAATTACTACGATTACGGAGATCCGGTTGGCTTCAATCTCGAAATAACCCGCGATTGGCTCATAGAGAATAAGTGGCTGCCGAAGGATCCAAAGCAAAAGGGCGCACGGTTTTTCCAATTTAGAAACATCGATGACTTCGGATTTACGCGGTATCCGTTCCCGGGCAAAGCCCACAACGATTACTGGAACGATCCGGCTGTGTTTGAACACTTCATCAACGAGGTCGTGCTTCGAAAGAGCGCGAAAAAACCGCCTACGATATGGTGGGCATGGATTAATAGCTGGATAGTATCTTATCTCTTATGCATGGCCCTGCTCGCAGGAGGCACATATGTGCTCTACAAGGCATTGACCGCAGTTCTCGGCATAGAGGAAAGCACATGGACAATGATGGGGAATGTTACTGGCATTACCTGCCTCATCGCTGGCATTACCCTGCTCAGCCGGATGCCACGACTCGACAAGGTATGGCCGGGCGGCATGATAGGCGTGGCAGCATTCACAGCCGGCGTCTTTGGTTACTTGAAATTTGCATGTGACCGGACTCACGTTGACTTAAGCTTTCCATTTTCGCCATGGCTCTCTCCCAGCGCCTCCCTCAAAGACGCCCCCTTCCAGGATCACTGGGTTATCTGGGTGGGACTCGCAATGGCCGTAATCTCCGCTTCACTGAGCAAGTTTAAGCCAAAATTGGGAATGATTCCACTGATCAGCCTGGGTGGGATCGCTGCCGCATCGATTTTATGGAACTTGATCAAAGCCGGTTCCATGGTGCATCCTGCCGTAACTCACGTCTCGCTCTGGCCGCTGGTGCTCGCGAATGCGGCTTTCCTTTATCTGTGGTGGTTGTCCGCCCTGATTTTCGACCTCGTTTTTGTCTGGCATCGCTTTATCAGACTTAGCGGAGCCACGAAGACACTCCACACCCTTTGCAATGAGACCCCCAGAAACCTCCGTGCTTGAAATTATCTTTTGAAACCAAGTCGTATTAACGACACAAAAGCAACCCAACAAAACCATGAATGTAACCGCCTATTGCTCATCTGTCTGTCTCCTCGCACTTTTTCTCACGAAAAGCGTCGCTGCCGATTCAGCTTCCACTTCGCCTGCACCGACGCAAGGAAACGCCGCGACCACAACTCAACTGGATGTAAACGATGTCTCATGGCTCTTTCCCGCCCCTCAGTCGGCAGCAGACATGGAAAAACTCATCTCCATGGATACCCTTACGTCAGGCACAAGCACTGAACCTGTTTGGCCCATCACAGCCTTCAATCAGTTAGTAACGATTGCCGCCAGCAACGGTGCGCTAGTGCAGGGAGCACGGCGTATCAATTTGCCACCGGAAGTCACCAAGGATGAGTCCGTATGGCGAATTGCCGGCATCCGTATCGACCCAAGTGCTCCAGGAACCTCGGATGACATTATTCAGAAATATGGATCCGCCCCACAGATCAGGCTTATCGTTCAACCAGTAACAGTGAGTGGCACTTCCATTAAGGTCAACGACATTGCCGTGCATTTGCTCTACACTTTTGCAACGGGAACTGACACCTCCGATCCCAAGGGTTTCCCCAAGATATTGCCTGACAAGCAGAAATTCCAACAGATCGTCACTGATCTGGTGGCACTCAAAAAACTCTGCGCTGACGCTGGAATTCCTACGAATGGCATTCAACTTGGTGTTCACCCCGGTCTGCAACAGGCTGATAGGGTGCCAGATCTTCTACCCAACCTCCGCGCATTCCTGAGCAAATATCTTGATAACGCCCATTTGACAGGAATGGCGATGATGGGACTGCCAAACGATTTCGAGCCTTGGATTTTTGTCGCTTTGCCGCGGTTACCAAACGGTAATTTTTTCCCGCTGCCGAGCCCTGGATTGCCCGACCCAACAAAAACAGCACAGATGCTATCATTTCAGGACACCCCTCATGTGATTCCAACGCCGGCTACAAACAATCGAAATCCAATTATCAATGCACTGTTTGTACCTCCTCCGCAGCGGAGCGGTGTATCCACCGCAGTTTTATTTCAAAGCGGAGTTGACAAGAATGCCGCAGCAGTGACCGGTACGGACTCCACCGGAAAGCCGATAACCGACTCCGCGGTTAAAAACAGCGATATTCCGGATATTGTCGCCAATCCAAATTTCTCGCACTTCTTCAATACGGATTGCATTAGTTGCCACACCGAGACCACGCGCAGAAACATCCTGTCACTGGGCTCAGGTAGCTTTGCATTTAAGCCGACCAGCGGTATTTCGGGACTTTCTGAGACAGTGCGTTCAAATAATCAGTGGAATCTACGCAACTTCGGCTGGTTCCACTCCACATTTATCGGCCCTGCCATTATCCCCGCAGCGACTCAACGCACCGCCAATGAGAGCGCAGCCGCAGCGGATTTCATTAACCGCATGTATCTCACCAACCCTCCCCAATAGATCGAAATGGAACGCTATTGCTATGCCAAATACAAATACTCGAGACACCTCCAAGGACAAGCAAGACTTTCACAAATGGTCGCTAAGCCACTTTCCGTGGCTCTGGAACATCGTGATGAAGGTGCCACCACTCAATGTTTTTACCAATAAGACGGCAATAAATTACGCCATTAACGAAATTCCCGGCAGACCAAACCCACTCAGTTGCGGATGGAATTATACGACTTGGGAAGGCGTAACCAATCGTAGATGGAGCGGCCGTCATTTGCCACCCAAGGCAGCGCCAAGTGATCTTCCGGCACCGTTGGACGTGGCACAACAATTATTCGGGCGTGACGCGCGAGGTGTGATAGAGTCGGATAAATCAACGCTGCTCTTCCCCTACTTTGCCCAGTGGTTCACCGATGGATTCCTTGCGGCGGACCCGATTGACCGGCGGCGCAACTATTCCAACCACGAGATTGATCTTTCGCAGCTTTACGGATTACGCCCGGAAACAACATGGCTGATCCGTGAACACACAGTGGGACGCCTCAAGAGTCAGAAGATAAATGACGCCGAATTTCCGCCATTTCTTTACGACAAGGACGTCTCTCCAGACCAATTATGGGACTTCAAATCGGAATACCGGATAAAAAGAGAATCTTACGAAGATTATGCCGATATTGGCGCCCAGCATATGAAAGTGAAATCGGGGCCAGGAAATGTGTTCGATCACAATCCCGCCGTCGTCAATCCTTATCTCCAAGAACCCCCTCTGGAGTTTCCTCCTTACAGCCCCGATCGGCCCCCTCATCTTGTGTTCAACGAGTTACGACTGGACGGCACAGCTATCCGATTTTACAAATATTACAAAGATTGGTTCGCGATGGCTAACGAGCGGGCTAATTCGACGCCAGCATTCGTGATGATGAATGTTCTGATGTTACGAGAGCATAAT
>JBAVPB010000456.1:0-4168 GCA_049692655.1 Chthoniobacteraceae bacterium
GATTGATCGGCGGGTGGCGTTTATCCGGGATCATGTCGGCGCTGACCGGGATTGCGTGATTCTTGCGGATTACCAGGCGGCTTATTTCATGGAGACGGGGTTGCGCTCGTCGCTGGATGCGCCGGGGTTGACGGAGATTTTCTTTTTGAAGGACCTGGAGCAGTTGCGGGAGGATTTGGTGACGAATCCGCCACGGCATCTTTTTGTGGATGAGGAGACGGTGGGGAAGCTGGGGCTTACGGGGACGGTGAAAGATAATTACAAGACGGTGGAGACTTTTCCGGATGGGAAGTTGGTTTATTTGGAGCCCCGGTGATTTATCATTTAGGATTTAGGAAGTGAAAGACGGTGCGATGAAATACACGGTTTACTATATCGACGATCAATCGAACAAAGTTGTGATCGAGGCAAATACCGCCGGGATGGCGGGGTGGCGGTTTGTTGCAGAACATCCGAGGAGTGATAGTTCGCAGCTTACTGTCGAATCGATACCATCGGAATCTCACCCAGTTTCCAGGATAATTCATTACAGGGCATGCGATCTTATCAACAAACCTGTTCCGCGGGATGAAGGTGAGCCGGAACTTGCCCTGCTGTTCCAAGGCGGGAGGGAACATTATTATACCGTGAGCGGTGGTGTTGATTCGTTGCGCTTGCTTGGCATCCAACTTCTTCGAAAGCTCGACGAACTGCCCGAAGGGCAGAATCCGCCCGGCGTGAGAAATGTCTATGGTTTCGGTGTTGTCCCCGGCGATGGTTCCAGTTGCGAGAGTTATCTCTCCTTTAAAATTGATCCTGACCTTTCAAAATATCGGACATTGCAGCGCCGGTTTTTTCGACGAGAAAATGTGCGTTGTCTTGTTTTGCTTGTATTCACGATCCTTGCAGGCATCGGGCTCTGGACGATTGCCAAGTGGATGATGTGATTGTTTGACGCTAAATGATTTAAGAAGAGAGAACCGGATTATGTGGGCGTGCATCTGGGCGAACTTTCGTATGAGAAAACAGTGTCCAGCGCTGAATGACGAAGCACGGCTTCAGGGGAAATTGTGTAACGAAGTTAAACTTCGCTATGAGGAGTGAAGGAGCCGAAAACGAAGGGCACGCTATGTGTATGAGTGACGGCTGATGCAACCCAACTTCGGGTTGGTATCTTTTTTTGCGTGTTACCCATGGTAGCCCGACTGTGTCGTTGCAACCATGGGCTTTATGATGCAACCGCGTTGCGGTGGAAAGCGACGAGGTCCGAAGAAGCCATCGCGGACTCCGGCGTCGCTAAAGACTATGTCGGGACAAGCTAGGGAAGGTAATACCTACCTCACTGGCATTAAGTGAGTGACGTTACAGATGGACGCTGGTTTATTCCGTTATCCCTTTTCGGGGTTTAATTCCGCCGTGTCGGGAGTAGGGTCGAGCTCGCTTTTTAAGAAGCATCGCTGACGGGGACACGACGAAGCGTATCCCTCCAGGGAGGTGCTGACTTTTCTTCACTTATTGCATTGAGGTAACACCTTCCCCTACAAGATGCGCGCGTACCGCGAAGCGCTGTTTGAAGGATGATGTTTTGTGTGGCAACGCGCGAAAGGGCGGGAAATAGAAGAGGGAAGATTGAACTTCCAATGTCCAATATTGAATGAAAAAGGAGCCGTTTCGCTTGCTGCGCTTTACACGGTGGGCGCGGACTGCTGCGGTGCGGGAGGGGTGCTGGATTGTTTTTTTGCGAGGAAGTAGGAGCCCAGGACGATGATTGCGGCGAGGGCCTGGGCGGCCAGGGTTTCGACGGTGGGGAAGATGGAGAGCCAGACGCCCATCCAATCGGGCATGAGGCTGTCGAGGGCGGGGAGCTTGGTGGTGGGGATCCAGTGGGCGAGCTGCATTTCCTGGGCTTGCTCGCCGACCATGATGAGGAGCACGACCCCGAGGAGGATGCCGGTGAGGATGAGCATTTTGCGGTACGGGAGGCGGCGGTGGGCGACGAAGGTGAGGACGGCGGCCATGGCGGAGAGGGAGAGGCCGATGAGGGTGCCGGAGAGGACGATTTTTTCGCCCATCTGGAGACGGTAGCTCTGGAGGAAGAGGACGACTTCGAAGCCTTCGCGATACATGGAGGCGAAGCCGAGGAGGGCGAGGCCGGTGAGGAGTCCGGTGGAGGAGATGTTGTCCTCCTTTGCGCTGTGGAGGAGGGCTTTTTTCTTTTTGGTATGGAGGCCGATCCAGCCGCCCCAATAGAGCTTGTGGAAGAACCAGTTCATGACGACGAGGAGGACGACGACGGCGAGGAGTCCGGTGGCGGCCTGGAGGTTCAGGGCGGAGACGTTATCGGCGAGGCTGTTGACGATGCCGACGGCGATGAACCATGTGACGATGGTGGCGAGGAAGCCGATGCCGGCGCCGGCGATGACGGGGCGCTTGTGGCCGCGGTTTACGCCGACCATGCTGGCGGTGATGGCGGAGAGGACGAGGATGCACTCGAGGCCTTCGCGGAAGACGAGGACGCCGATGTCGAAGACGGCGACGGTGGGGCTGGTGTGGGCCTTGGTGGGATCGGGCGCGCCCTGTGCGGTGACGCCCTGCCAGATCATGACGACGAGGACGGCGAGGGACATCAGAATGATCGCGACGACGAAAGCGGAACGGGCGATTTTGGAACGGGGAGGAGCGACCGGTGCAGGGCTCTGGACTTCCAAAGAGGGTGCGGTTTCAACACGTTGCATATTCATTGAGACTGGGTCTCAATAGAGGGGTTGTCAAATGGGATTTTTTGGTGCTCGATCTCAATTATCAAGATTCAGGCCCTAGATTAAAGGATTGGCGGCCATAGATCACGGGTTTGAGAATGCCATAGGTTAATATGCTCCAAGTCGCTGCTTTGGCATTTAACGCACGCAGGCTTAAAGTCGCCGACAACAAGCGGAACATTACAGTAAGGGCAAAATATCTCGTTAATGTCCACATGCCAAGGCTGCCCGACGAAAGTGGCGTCAATGCGGGAAACGAGACTGCGTAGAAACGGATACTTGGAATAATGCGATTCGAAGCGATTCTTCCAATTTGTCCAATCCACACGAAGTAGCAGCGTGGGGATGCTAAGATCCATCGCGCATTTGGAACAATAGAAGCTTTTTGTGTGCCGGACGGTAAATTCCTCAATCGTGGCTTGGTCGAGAACCCCATCGAACTTCGGAGGAAGGGGGCCAACCCAGAAGCCTTTATGGTCCAGGGTGAATTCGTGCCCGCATGGCCGACATCGGTAAGTGTCGCTGAACATAGTGAAGTGTCAGGCGTGTTTTCCACGCCTAACGTATTCGTCGTACGCAGTAACGGTGCGTTGCCGGTCATTAAGAAACTGGGCGTGAGCCGTTTCGGAGCGCCACCTCAGCTTCTCTCCGAGGTTCTTTTTTATGCGATAAGCCCAATCCAATCCAGTGGCGGTTCCCGGATCTCCCCATCCCTCCGCGAGACCCGCTAAACCGGAAGCATGATGCTGCGCATCGTCTTCCGACACTTCGAAGATTTCCAATATCAAATGCCGAATGTGCGAAACGAGTGAAGGTGACGGATATTCGCTCATAATTGAATACTGAATTATCCACAGATTGACGCAGATTTCACAGATTATTCCAAGGCGATTTGCAATGCTCGGAAACGGCGTCAATCTCGAAAAAGCGTTGGCTGCGATCCCTGTAGGATCGGGTTGCTTTTTTGCGCTTTTCCGGGGTGTCGCTCGTTCCTCGGTTGCCGCCCTCGCCCCTCGCCCCTCGCCCTCTCTAAGACTCGAGTGACCGCCCGGCTGCTGTGGCTGGGATGGCGTTGCCATCGGGGAGGATGAGAGGTCCGAAGAAGCTATCGCGGACTGGGACACGACAAAGCGTTTCCCTCCAGGACTCGCGCTGTTGATTGGTGAAGGCTTGATACTAAAAAATGCCAATGAGATTGCAACGGGCAATCGGATGAACCTGCATGTTTTTGTAATTAGATTATGCGGCGACGGGTTCGGGGGCATTGAAGACGACGGGGAATTTTCCAGCTTCGCCATTGGAAAGCGTGGCGGCCTCCATGTAGCAGACGCTGAAGGCGCGGCGGGACTGGGCGCTGCGGTTTACGTCGCTGGCGTGGAGGAGGTAATTGTGCAGGAGGACGACTTCGCCGGGCTCGAGCTCGACATGGA
>JBAVPB010000457.1:0-6060 GCA_049692655.1 Chthoniobacteraceae bacterium
CCCTTGACGCTCTGCTCGAGGTAGCTCTCCTGGCCGGCCTGAACGTCGTAGTCGAAGAACAATGTCATCGTGTCGCGCACGGTGAAGTTCACGCCGACTCCGACCAATGCCGCGTCGCGCTGTGGCTTCGTGGTCTCCACTGCGAATCCACCCAGGCTCGAGCCGATGAATGCGCCGTCGATCGCGCGGTTGTCATCCATGAACTCATGCTGCCATGCCGCGCGGAACTCGGTGGCGAATGCCACTTCCTTCGCGATCTGCGCGTGGTAGTCCGCACGGAACCCGAGGCGCGAGCGCAGCGAATTCACGTCCTGGCCGCCCACTGCGAGGTCTGCCGCTCCGGCTCCGGCTTCGTTGAAGCCGTCCACGTTCAGATGCACATACTGCAACCCGGCGATCGGGCCGACTGTCAGCTTGTCGTTGAGCAGATGGAAGTCGTAACCGCCGTCGATGTTCACCGATTCCTGGTCACCATGCGTATCTCCGAGCGCCGAGCTGTTGAAGCCGGGGAAGAAGATATTCCGGTTGCTGTTGTAGTCGTTGCTGCCGAATGCGGCCAACCCGTTGCCATACCATCCGTTATTGTGATACCCGGCATAGACACCGCCACCCAGGGTCTGGACATTGGCCTTGCTGCCGACGCCATCGAGGTCAGCCACGGTGTAGTCGTAATTGAAGAGCAGACCGAGCACGAGATGGTCGTTCACCTTGCCGTCCACACCCAGGATCAATCCCGAGGTGGTGAAGCCTGCATTGCTCAGGTCTCCGCCGTGTGCATCCACACTTGCGAAGAGTCCGCTGCCCTCGGCGAAGAAGCCCCAGTGCTTTTGCAGGGATTTCGCGTCAGGCACGACCACGGTCTTGCCGTCCTTGTCGTAGCCGGCCGTCGTGGTGTGGTCCGATCCGCCCCCGATTCCTGTCACGTCGATGCTCTCGCTGCCGTCGCGCAGGTTGTTCAAGCGCTCGTCGATCGAGAGCGTCATGAAGTTCGTGGTCGCCTCGGCGATGTCGCCGTAGATCTGGTAAGGCTGTGGCGAGAGGGCTTCCAGTGCGTATGGCACGTCGCCGCTCGCGTCGATTGCGTTATACAGCGCCAGCAATCCACCGGTAGGATTGAACGTGATGCTGTCGAGGCTTGCACCGATTGCCTTCTGGTTCGGTGTGAACCCCTGCACCTGATAGGATCCGGCAGTCAAGCCACCGAGGTTGATCGTCAATGGATCCACATAGTAGGTCAGGCCACGGACATTGAATGTACCGCTGAAGGTAGGATCGCCAGGATACCAGCCTTGCGCAGTGAGTTCTGATTTAACGGCTGCAATCGCCGTAGGACTCAAGCCGGTGAAGTTCAGGTTCAACACGTTGTTGCCGATGGTGATGCCTTCGAGAGTGCCATTCACAGTCGAGTGGCCATTCAGGTTGATCGTGTTGTTATTGCCATTCACCGAGACAGCCACCGCAGGGTAACCGCTCACCGTTGCGTCCGAAAGGCCGCTGCCCGCTGAGATATTTCCCCAGTTGTTGATCGTGATGTTGTCCCCGACCGTCCGGATGCCCTGTCCCGCATAACCACCCGCGCCTGCATTGCCGCCACGAATCGTTCCGTAGTTGGTGATGCTGATGTTGGACCCCATCTGCATGCCGATGTTAATAGCGTCTCCACCATTGCCACCGCTGGTGGTGCCAGTGCCGCCGTTGCCGCCGAGGATCGAAGCTCCGAATGAGTTGATGATATTGAGATCGGGGTCGCAGCGGTCTGCACTGACCAAAATGCCGATGCCGCCATCCTGACCATAGTCGTAGTAGCAGCCGACCATCCCGTTCCCGCCGTTTCCACCACTGATGAGACCGAAGTTATTGATCGAGGTATGGCTGATGGACTCACCGCTGATCTCGATGCCGTTTGAGCCTTCGTTACGACCGGTGCCGTTGCCGCCGAGGATGGAGCCGATATTGTTAATCGTCACGCCGCTGACCTTGCCATCATAACTGGCCACCACAATACCCTCGCCGCCGAAGTCGGCGTCATACGTATTGCTATTACCACCCTTGATCGTGCCTGCATTATTAATGAGGACGTTGCTTACATTGCCACTTCCGAGAACGCCGACGCCTACGCCTGCCAAGTCGGAGTAGCGATTATTCGTTCCACCTGCGATCAGGCCGGTATTGGTGACCGTGACGCCGTTGATATCCTTGCCATTGTCATTGTCGTCGTAGATGCCAATGCCACTGCCAACGATCGTGCCGTCTTCATTGTTATTACCGCCGAGGATGTTGCCGCCAAGGTTCACGATGTTGATCCCATAGACGCCATCGCTGGCCGCGATCCCGATTCCCGAGCCGACGATTATACCTTCGTCGTTATTATTACCGCCCGCGATGGTGCCGGCGTTCTTGATAACAATGTTGGAAACATGATAGCTGGTGTCTTCATCACCGGCACCGGCTACGATTCCCAAGCCGCTACCGACGACCGCCCCTAAATTTTCGTCTTCATTGCCAAAGTTGTCGTTACCGCCCAGTATGGAGCCGGTGCTGGTGTTGGTGACAGCCACATTGAGCACGTTGCCCAATCCCACGATACCCACGCCCGACCCTACGATGTATGCGTCTGAAGAGCACATGCCGCCGGAGATCAAGCCGGAGTTATTCAAGGTGATGGTGTTGATATCGCCAGAAATCTCGCCCGAATTCTTGTCGAATATCGCCAAGCCTGAGCCGGCAACGCTTCCGAAGTAGCATCCCCCG
Source organism: Chthoniobacteraceae bacterium (assembly GCA_049692655.1). Classification (GTDB taxonomy): domain Bacteria; phylum Verrucomicrobiota; class Verrucomicrobiia; order Chthoniobacterales; family Chthoniobacteraceae; genus DASZPK01. The sequence goes on from JBAVPB010000457.1 coordinate 2,752, forward strand.
TTACCGCCGCTGGCGAAGCTGCCGCCGGAGATGATGCCGGAATTGGCAAGAGTCAGATTGTAAACACCATTGGCACCCTCGAAGACGACGCCTGAACCGACCACATTACCAACCATGGGGCCGCTCCTGAGGTTGTAGTTACTGTCGTGATTACCGCCGGAAATGATGCCAGCGTTGTTGAGCGAGCCACCGTTGATGGCAGCACTGGAATTTCCTTCGAAACCAGCCAGAACAACCACGCCGGAACCGTTGACGAATCCCCGGGTATCGTAATTACCGCCGGTGATCGATCCCGTTGACCCATTGCTGATGGCGAAGTTGGTGATACTGCCGGCGCTCACGAGTGTAACACCGGTGCCGATGACATTCGCATTCATCACATTCGAGCCACCTGCGATGATGCCCGTATTTACGATGGAAACGCCGCTGATGTCCACGACCTCGTTGGCATCATAAAGCAAAACGCCGTCTCCCAGTCCATCAAGCGGGGAACTGCCCGAGTAGCAAAGGCTTCCGCCGCCGAATATGCCGCCTGCGTTATTGATGGTGATGTTGTAAATCCCTGCGTTTGACAGGAATGCGAGGCCGGTATCGGCGATCTTCACGCCGCAACCTTCAAAAGAGCCGTCGCCGCCGTAGATGTTCCCGTTATTATACACCTGCTGATTAAACAGGGAGCCGGAACCGGCGTAAAAACCCATGGCGGTATTGGCAAACACACTGCGGCGCACATCATCTTCATTCGGCCCCTGGATCGTGCCGTTATTCACAAAAACATTGTTCGGCCCGTCGAACTCGATGGTGGCGCCGGAATTTGCCGAGGCGATGGTGTTCGCATTGAGCGTCACGTAATTGCCGCCTGACCCGCTGGTCGTGGCAGGGAATGTATATGCATTCAATTGCCCGACCTGGGTGCCGGTGCTGACGATCACCGTTTGGCCGGAGGAATTGGTGCCGGTGATTTCCCATCCCGAATCATCATGTGCAGATGCTTTTTCGACTCCGCCTGAGAGGAGCGCAATGACCCCCAAGGATAACAGGCGGACTGGTTTAAGTAGTTTCATATAATTTTTCTTGGTTGTATTTTCGGAGCACTCCACCGGAAGCAATTATTAAGCCGAATGATTTATTTAATTCCGGAAGAATTACCGCAGATCGTGGTCTTGATTTTGGTCTGTTAGTTTAGGGTGAACCAAAGGTGCATGGGATGTATAACAACCGCACATGCACGTCAATATCTTCCTGTCAAATTTTAAAAATCATGCCTTTCACCTGTAAAACAGCAGTTTAAACCTCAGCGTCTTGTAGCACCCCCGCCTACAAAGAACCCGTTGCCGTTCTGATTTGAATCCGCACCCGCGATATGGTCTCCTGAGTTTTTTCCCCATGATCACCACCTCACCTCGCAGCAATCCACCAGACTTTTGCCACCGGCAGATCCGTATATTTGTTCCGCCGGAACTCGGTGCGGCATACTGGGTGGAGACCGTGCTGGGACGCGTTGTAAAGCCGGTCATCGAAAAATACCGCTCGGAATGGTTCTGGTTTTCGCGCTACGAGGAGTATGAGCGGGAATCCCGCGGTGACTGCGATCTCTCCCTGATCCCCGGGACCTTCCGCACGGAGGACATTTACCGGAGCGTGAGGTTTCGGGTGTGCATCGCCGCTGAAACCCGGCAGGCTCTGGAGGAGGAGACAACCGGGTTGCTGGAGGCAGCAGAGTTCCGCGCCTCGGGGTTTCTCGACTACCCTTACGTGGAAGACCTTGCGCAGCCGCGTTTTCTCGGGGAACCAAGGACCGCGGAACGCATGAAACAGCGTGCAGACCTTCACGCGCGTTTCCTGGACGCCACATCGCGCGTGTTCCTCGATGCGCTCCAGGGGCCGGATGAAAACGACTGCTACCGCGTGGAGGAGAATTCGCACTTTGGAAGCTCGTTCCAGGCGATGCGCCACCTTTTTTGCAACATGACCAATGCTCCCACTCCCGTATGGGTGGATGAAAATGAAGTAGCCCAGCCCAATCCCTCTGGTGAGGTCGTGATCCTTGTAAAACCGGGGCGGGTGCTCAAGAAACTATGAGGCAAGCGGGCGGCGTCATAGTTTCAGCCGCCACACTCTGCTCGCGCGTGTGCAGGTAGTGCAGCAGGATATCGTCGGTAAGCTGCAGCCTGCGGGCCAGCTCCCGGGCGATATTCATCATGATGAGGGCGAACAGGCAAATGTCCTCCTGCTGCAAACGGACCAGTGCGTGCCTTGAAAGCACAATGATCCCGCTATCCTCAATGGCAACCGCAGTGGCCGTATGCCGATGCATGGACATGAGCGATGCCTCCCCGAAACTCTCCCCCACGCCCAGCGCCTTTTTGTCGATCAGCACGTCACCGTCCGTAATACAAAGTTCGATGCTGCCGCTTTTGACGATGTAGATGTACCGGGGCTCGTCGCCTTTCCGGAACACGAAGTCACCTTTTTTGATCACTCCAAATTCCAACCGGTGAAAAACCCTGTCGCGCTTGTTTTCCGGCACGCCACCGAGCAGGGATATGCTGGAAAGGATTGCGGCAACCTCATTGGTATCTTGGATCGGGGCGAATGCATTCATGGGATGACAACCGGTCACTTAATTATCCGGAGAATAAGGATATTACGGATGCCATGAGAAGGCAAACCAACACTTCCGCCCCAGCGTGGACGCGCCTGCCTCCACCCTCTGCGTTGCTTTCACCGGCTTTCTTGGAAAAACGCGCTCTTTGGGAGAGCGAGTCAATCAATGAGCAAATGCAGAAGCAAACCGATGATCGTGACACCACCCGCGAAGGCCAGCACCAGCACATTGCCGCGCACAGCTTCCCTCGGCATGATGCCGTTTTCGATGATTTTGCGGCGAACATCGGCCTGGTGCCTGTAAAGCCACACCAGGGTGGAGATCACCACCAGCAATAGAAAACCCGCCCAGATCTTGAGCAATACAATTTCCATAGGAAAAGGTAATCCCATTCCGACCGAATTCAAGGGATAATGCCGTCGCGGAAACCGCCTACTTGAGAAGCGGCGTGAGGAAATCGTCGATCAATTTTTTCGGTGCTTCCTTGATGGCATCGCCGCCCGGCACCTGCTGGATCACGCCGTTGACGGTATCGATCACCGCACCCGTTGCAGCGGCCACGAGACGTGGGGATAGATCCTCCTTTGGACTATTGAGCGGGCCGGTGAGCCGCACGGTGGTCCAGACATATCCATCGTGCGAAGCAGTGAAGACTTTCTCCTGCGAACCGGGCAGCCATTGCAAAGAGGAGGGAGTGATAC